>NC_009675.1:4951617-5277990 GCF_000017505.1 Anaeromyxobacter sp. Fw109-5 | reverse complement strand
CGACGTCCGGGCTTCCGGACGGCGGCTCACTCGGCGCTCGAAGGGCGAGAGTGCGGGCGGCCCCGTGTTGCGTGGGGGCGGAAGTTAGCCAAGGTCCGCCGAGGGGATCAAGGGCGTCGTGCGTCGGTCGCGAAACGACGGGGTTTTCGCGTGGCGTCCGGGTGACGGATCGGGGGCGCTTTCGCCCGCGGCGCCCAAGTCTCTGGAAACCTTGACATCTCGGCGCTGATCGGGGAGGTTGCCGCGCCATGAAGCGGACATATCAGCCGAAGAAGCAGCGCCGGAACCGCACGCACGGCTTCAGGAAGCGCATGAGCACGCCGGGCGGGCAGAACGTGATCAAGAGCCGTCGCGCGAAGGGCCGCAAGCGCCTCACGCCCAGCACGCCGAAGAAGTAGTACTGCAGGTGAAGCTGCCCAAGGCGGCGCGTCTGCGCCGCCGCCGCGAATTCCTCCTCGTCCAGCAGCGCGGTACGCGGCTCTACGCCGGAGACGTGCTCGTCCTTGCGCTCGACTCCCGTGGAACCCGGCCGCGCATCGGGATCACGGTGTCGTCCAAGATCGCGAACGCGGTCGAGCGCAACCGGGTGAAGCGCTGGGTGCGGGAGGAGTTCCGCGCGATGCAGGGCGATCTACCCGCGGTGAACCTCGTCGTGATCGCTCGCGCGGGCGTGCTCGCCGCGGGCAGGGCCGAGGTGCGCCGCGCGCTGGAGGCGGCGCGGGCGCGCCTCGAGCGCGGGGAGCGCGCGTGATCCGGCGAGCCCTCGTGTTCCTCGTGCGCGTCTACCAGCGGCTCGTCTCGCCGCTGCTCCCGCCCGCCTGTCGCTTCTACCCGAGCTGCTCCGCGTACGCGGCGACGGCCCTCGAGCGCCACGGCGCGCTCAAGGGGTCGGCGCTCGCCGCGCGTCGGCTCCTCAGGTGCCATCCCTTCCATCCCGGCGGCATCGATCCGGTGCCGGAGTCCGAGAGGTAACCTTGGGTCCCGAGAACCGTCGCGTCCTCCTCGCCACCGTCCTCTCCGTGGCGGTGCTCATCGTCTGGCAGTTCGTCTTCCCCTCCCCGAAGCCGAAGCCCCAGCCGCCGAAGCCGCCCGAGGCCGCGCAGCGCGCGGAGGCCCCGGCCGCCCCTGCCCCCGGTCAGCCGGCCGCCCAGGCGCCGGCGCCGGCCGTCCCGCAGGACGCGCCCGAGCAGCTCGTGAAGCTCGTCGGGGACGGGTTCGAGGCCACCCTCACGAGCCACGGCGGCGCCGTGAAGGAGATCGTCCTCCAGGGCGAGAAGTTCCGCCGCGACCGCGAGGGGAAGCCGGTCCAGATCGACCTCGTCCGCGTGGCGAAGGAGCAGCCCTACCCGCTCGCGGTGGTGGCGACGCCCGAGCTGGGCGGCGCGGAGGACGCGGGGAACGACGTCGCCGCGCGAGCCCCCATGCGGGTGGTGGCGCAGGATGCCCGCTCTGCCACTTTCGAGGGGCGGGCTGGCAAGGCCACCGTCCGCAAGACCTACCGTCTCACCGAGAAGGCCTACGAGCTCGCGCTCGACCTCGAGGTGCAGGCTCCGGCCACCCAGGGCGGCGGGATCGTCGTCCTCTACCCCGGCTACATGCCGCCCGACACGAAGAAGGGCGGGTTCTTCTCCGGCCCGCCCGTCGAGTTCGTCCGGCCCGTCTGCCGCGCGGGCGAGGAGACCGAGCGCTTCGACGTCGACGGGAAGGAGGCGCAGGAGAAGCTCCAGGGGACCGTGGCCTGGGCGGGCATGGACCAGGGATACTTCGTCTCCGCCGTCTTCCCCGCGCAGCCGGCCGGGACCTGCCTCTTCGCGAAGGGCCCGGTGCAGGGCAGCGGCCTCACGGCGCTGCGGCTCCCGCTCGACGGCGGCAGCGCGAAGTTCGGGTTCACCGTGTACTCGGGCCCCAAGGACCTCGATCACCTCCGCACCTACGGGCGGGAGTTCGAGAGCGCCATCGACTACGGGGCCATGGCGCGCCCCTTCGCCTTCTTCGCGCGCCTCCTGCTCTTCGTCATGCGCTGGCTGGAGCGGCTCGTGGCGAACTGGGGCCTCGCCATCATCCTCCTCACCGTCCTCGTGAAGGTGCTGCTCTACCCGCTCACCGCGAAGTCGATGCAGTCGATGAACGAGATGCGGAAGCTGCAGCCCGAGATCGAGAAGCTCAAGGCCAAGCACGGCAACGACCGCGAGAAGCTGAACCTCGCGACGATGCAGCTCTACCAGCAGCACAAGGTGAACCCGCTCGGCGGCTGCCTGCCGATGCTCATCCAGCTGCCGATCTGGTTCGCGCTCTACGCCACGCTGCAGACGTCGGTCGAGCTGTACCGGGAGCCGTTCCTGTGGATCCACGACCTCACGGTGAAGGACCCGCTCTACGTCCTGCCGATCGCGATGGGCGTCTCGCAGTACGTGATGCAGCGCTTCTCGCCGCAGCCGGCCGACAACGCCCAGGCCAAGATGATGCTGTACTTCATGCCGGGCTTCTTCACGCTGCTCATGCTCAGCGTGCCCGCGGGGCTCACGCTCTACATCTTCGTGAACAACCTGCTGTCCATCGCCCAGCAGCAGTTCATGATGCGGCGGATGCCGGCCGTGCCGGCGCCGGCCAAGGCCTCCAAGTAGCGCCGAGGAGAGCGCCATGGACGAGAAGGGAATCCCCGCTGCTGCGCCCCCCGCCCAGGCGCCGGAGAAGGTGGCGCGGGCGCGGGAGTTCTGCGCCGGCCTCCTCGAGCGGCTCGGCGCGGCGGTGGACGTCGAGGTGAAGGAGACGGCCGAGCAGATCGGCGTCGCCCTGAACCCGCGGGAGGGAAACCCGGTCGAGCTCTCCTCCGCGCTCGTCGAGGCGCTCCAGTACCTCGCGAACCGCGTGGTGAACCCGCGCGCCGAGGGGCGCAAGTGGGTGAACCTCGAGGTCGGCGGGTTCTACCAGGAGGGCGACCCGGCGCTGAAGGCGATGGCCGAGCGGCTCGCCGCCACGGCCATGCGCACCGGCAAGGTGCTGGCCGTGGCGCCCATCAGCGCGCGCGAGCGGCGGCAGATCCACCTCGCCCTGGTGAACCACGAGGGCGTGACGACGCACAGCGAGGGCGAGGGCATCTTCCGGCAGCTGCTCGTCGTCCCGGCCGCGCGCGGGGGCGAGCGCTAGTGGCGCGCCAGCGCACCAAGGCGGAGCGGCTCTTCTCCGCGGCGGTCGTGCGGCGCTCGTTCGAGCTGCAGGACCGCGACTACGCCGAGGGCTTCCGCTTCGTCTACGAGGGCGTGCTGCGCGATCTCGCGCTCGAGGCGGCCGAGGTGGACGCGTACCTCGCCGAGCACCGGAGCGAGGTCGAGGCCGCCATCGGCCGGCGCACCGCCGCGAAGAAGTAGGGCCGGCGATGGAACCGGCCTTCCACGCGGCGCTCTCCCGCGGCCTCGCCGCCCTCGCGCTCCCCGTCGCCCCCGAGGCGCTGCCCCGCCTCGAGCGGTTCGCCGATCGGCTCCTCGCCTGGAACCGGAAGGTGAACCTCACCACCATCACCGATCCCGCCGAGGTGGCCGAGAAGCACCTCGTGGACAGCCTGCTCCTGCTGCCGCTGCTGGACGAGGTGCGCACCCTGCTCGACCTCGGCTCCGGCGCCGGCCTCCCGGGCGTGCCGCTCGCCTGCGCCCGCCCGGCGCTCGAGGTGACCTGCTGCGACTCGGTGGCGAAGAAGGTCGCCTTCGTGAAGGCCGTGGCCGCCGAGCTCGACCTGCCCGTCCGCGCCTTCGCCGTCCGCGCCGAGGGCGACCCGGAGGGCGAGAAGCTCCCCCGCGCCGACGCCGTGGTCTCCCGCGCGCTCTCCGATCCCGAGCGCTGGGTCCCGCTGGGCGTCCGCTACCTCGCGCCGGGCGGGACGCTCTTCGCCATGCTCGGCCGCGAGGCGGACGAGGCGCGCCTGGCGGCGATCGGGGCGGCCTCCGGCCTCGCGCTCGTGGACGTCTCGCGCTTCGAGCTGCCCCTCTCCCGCTCGGCCCGCGCGATCGCGCGCTGGCGCGCGCGTTGACCGGCTCGGGGCGGGAGCGCGCCCCGTCCGCGGCGCCGGGCGCGGTACCTCCTCACGTCACGGCAGCGAGCGGACGATCTCGCCGAACTCGTCCTCGGTGAAGAGCCGGTGGGTCTCGGTGCGGACGAACCCCTTCTCCGCGATGGCGAGGACCATCCGCGCCATGGCCGCGTCGTCGGGGGCGTCCACGATGAACAGCGTGTCGTGCGCGCTCCCCATGATCCCGTAGAACGCGCGGACCTCTCCGCCCAGGCTGCGGACGGTCTCCTTCGCCGCGGCGACGCGCGCCGGGCAGTCCTTGATGTGCTGGACGCCCTGTGGAGTGAAGCCGAACAGCACCAGGTAGGAAGCCATCTCGAACTCCTCCCCTCGCGACCTCGCCGGTCTCGCGAGGAGGCTAGCGGCCTCGGGGGCGCGCGTTCGCGTCTGCTTGGGCACCCGAGAACGGGCGCCGCCGATCCGTGCCGTCCTTACGGACCGCTTCGTGGCTGGCGCCTCGAGCGGTGTTCCACGTGAAACACCTGGCGAACGAGCGCCGCTCCGTTGCCCCGGGGACGAGCCATGCCACCGTCACGTCCGCAGCGCGCCGCCCCATGTGCGGGACCTCGCGACCGCAGGCGGCCACTGGACGCGGTCGGCACCGATCGACCAACGGACCGCATGCAACGCGGTTGGCCGCCAAGGCGCCATCGCCCAGCCCCCCTCACGCCCGGGCGGCCCCGCGTTGCCAGCGGTGCCTGCGGACGGAACCCGTCCCGCGACGGAGACCCCGTCCATGGTGGCCGCCGAGGACGCGAGGTCCCGCGCCCGCGGCGCGCCACGGAACCGCCCCCCAGCCCATCTCGGGATCGAGGAGGTCCAAGGACAGGCTCCTCACCTGCGCTGCTCGACGTGCCATACAGGCACGCCAGCGCTGCTCGGTCGTCGTGGTTGAGGACCCGGGAAGCGCCCCTGCGATCGGGATGTTCCACGTGGAACACCTCGCCCGGCCGGACGCCTGGTCCTTGGCGGACCAGCGCCGATGTTCCACGTGGAACAGCCGGGCGGCAGCGAGCGCGAGGCGACGATGGGCGGGAAGCGGCGGCGGCGGGGCAAGGCTCGGGACGCGGCGTGTCAGATCGATCGGGCACAGTGCGCGCCTGCGCGGCCAGGGGGCCGCGCGAAACCGAGAGGTCTCGAGTTGCCGAACACGACGGACGGGGCTCGCACCCCGCGCACGGATGCTCAGGCCATGGGCCGGATCCTCACCATCGCGAACCAGAAGGGCGGCGTCGGCAAGACCACGACGGCCGTGAACCTCGCGGCCTCGCTCGCGGCCGCCGAGCGCCGAACGCTCCTCGTCGACGTCGATCCCCAGGGCAACGCCGGCAGCGCCCTCGGGATCCGGCGCGACGAGTCCGAGCACTCCATCTACGAGGTGCTCGTCGACGGCGTGCCCATGGCGAGCGCCGTGCGGAAGACGGAGCTCAAGTTCCTCGACCTCGTGCCCGCCTCGCGCCACCTCGTCGGCGCCGAGCTGGAGCTCGCCGAGCACGACGCCCGGGAGTCGCGCCTCAAGCGCGCCGTGGACCAGGTCGCCCGCGATTACGAGTACGTGGTCATCGACTGCCCGCCCTCGCTCGGGCTCCTCACGCTGAACGGGCTCGTCGCTGCGCAGGGCGTCGTCATCCCGCTGCAGTGCGAGTACTACGCGCTGGAAGGCCTCGCCGACGTGCTGAAGACGATCGAGCTCGTGCGCGCGAGCGCGAACCCCGGCCTCGCCGTGGACGGCATCGTCCTCACGATGTTCTCGCCCAACAACCTGTCGAACCAGGTGGCGGACGAGATCCGCCGCACCTTCGCGGAGCAGGTCTTCAAGACCGTCATCCCGCGCAACGTGCGGCTGTCGGAGGCGCCCAGCCACGGCAAGCCCATCCTGCTCTACGACGTGACCTCCAAGGGCTGCCAGAGCTACCTCGAGCTGGCGCGCGAGGTGGCGGGCCGCTTCGGCCAGCCGGGAGGTGTGGCGTGAGCCTCGCCGACAAGCGCCGGCCCGCCCTCGGGCGCGGCATGGCCGCCCTGCTCTCCAACGCGCCGCCGCCGCCGAGCGCTGCCGCGGCGCCCGCTTCGACCCCGGCCGTCTCCGGCCGCGGCCTGCTGTCGCTGCCGCTCGAGGCCATCGAGCGGAACCCCGAGCAGCCCCGGAAGCGCTTCGACGAGGCCAAGCTGGAGGAGCTCGCGGCGTCCATCCGCGAGCACGGCGTCGTCGAGCCGATCCTCGTCCGCAAGCAGGGCGCGAAGTACCGCATCGTGGCGGGCGAGCGCCGCTGGCGGGCGGCGCAGCGCGCCGAGCTGCGCGAGATCCCGGCCTTGGTGCGGGAGACCAGCGATCGCGAGGCGTTCGAGATCGCCCTCATCGAGAACCTGCAGCGGGCGGACCTGAACGCCATCGAGGAGGCCGAGGCGTACGAGGTGCTCGCGAGCGAGCACGCGCTCACGCAGGACGAGATCGCGAAGCGGGTGGGCAAGGAGCGCTCGACGGTGGCGAACGCGCTCCGCCTCCTCAAGCTGCCGGAGGAGGTGCGCGACGCGGTCCGCCAGGGTCAGCTCGACATGGGGCACGCCCGCGCGCTGCTCGGCGCCGCAGACGCCGAGGCGATGAGGCGGGCGGCCCAGAAGGTCATCCGCGAGGGGCTCTCCGTCCGGGCCACGGAGGCGCTCGTGCGCGCCCTCGGCCGCAAGGAAAGCGACCGGCCGGCGCCAGCTTCCGAGAGCCCGGCCGTCAAGGCGCTGAATCAGCGCCTTCAGCGCCGCCTGGGGGCCAGGTGTAAGGTCGTGCCCAAGTCTGCAGTCGCCGGCCGCCTGGAGGTTGAGTACACCTCTCTCGACGAGCTGGACGGAATACTCGCGAAGATTGGAGCGTAGTTCCCTGTACCGCCGCCCGAGGGGGCGGCAGCCCTGATGTCCGGGGTACAAGCAGAGCGAGGAAGGATGTCCTTCTGGACAAAGCTGCGGGAGGAGGCGACGTCGCCGGCGGTCGGCGCGGACGCACCCGGAGCGCCCACGCCCGCGAAGTCATCCAACGAGGAGCCGAGAAACATGGCCATGCTGAAGCGCGATGAGCTGTCGTCCGTCCCCACCCCCACCGGCGACCTGAACGCCCTGCTCGGCCGCGGTTCCGAGTTCGAGGGCAAGCTCACCTTCGAGGGGACCGTCCGCATCGACGGCAAGTTCACCGGGACGATCGTCACGAACGACGTGCTCGTGGTCGGCGAGGGCGCCAAGGTGAACGCGGAGATCACCTGCGGCACGATCATCGTGCACGGCGAGATCAACGGGAACGTCCGCGCCAAGAACGCGATCGAGCTGCACCACCCCGCCCGCATGCGCGGCAACGTCGAGGCCCCGTCCCTCATGATCGAGAAGGGCGTGATCTTCGAGGGTCAGTGCAAGATGGAGGGCGTGGAGAAGGGCGGCGCGAAGCCTGCCGGCGCGCCCGTCGCGGCCGTGAAGGCGTAGCGCCCGGAACGACGAGTCGTCTGGAAGTGAAAGAGCGGGTCCCGGCGGCGCCGGGCCCGCTCTTCACGCAGGCGCGCTCGAGGTCGCGCGCCGCGCCGTCCGCTACGCCCCGACCTTCACCTGGATCGCGCGCGGGCGCGCCTCGGCTCGCTTCGGCAGGTGGACGGTGAGCAGACCGTTCTTCGCGTCGGCGCGGATCTTCTCGGCGTCCACGGTGCCGGGCAGGGAGAACGACCGCGTGAACGTGCCGTAGGCCAGCTCGATGCGGTGGTAGTTGTCGCGCTTGTCCTCGTGCTCCAGCTTGCGCTCGCCCCTGAGGGTGAGGACCCCGTTCTCGAAGCGGATGTCTACATCCTTCGGGTCAACCCCCGCGAGGTCGAAGCGCAACGCGAGGCCCTCCTCGTCCTCAAAAATGTCGCAGGGCGGAGTCCAGCCGACCGACTCACCGGTGCGATAACCGCGGTCGTCGAACAGCCGGTTCATCTCGTCCTGGAACCGGGCCAGGTCACGGAAGGGCTCCCATCTCGTCGGCATCGCCATGATTTTCAACCTCCTTTTGGCAACGCGAACGTAAAGCGGGGTCCGGGGCTGTCAAACGCGCGGCCGCGGACCGCGTAACTCCAAGTACTCTCCGGGGAAACGTGCTTGACCGTCGCACCCACACCGTGCTACGGAGCGCGTCCCTTATGATCATGGGTTCCATTGCCCGCCGGTACGCCAAGGCGCTCTTCAGCTTGGCCGTGGAGAAGGGTCGAGTAGAGCCCTGGAGCGAGAGCCTCCAGTCCCTCAAGGAGGGTGTCGAGGGCTCGCCCGATCTCCGCGAGGTCCTGTCCAACCCGGTCTACTCGCGCGAGCAGCGGCGGGCGATCGTGGAGAAGCTCGCGGCCGCGCTCCGGCTCGAGAGCGAGCCCGCGAACCTGCTCTTCCTCCTCGGTGACCGCAACCGCCTCGGGTACCTGGGCGCCATCGTGGACACCTTCCGCGCCCTCGCGGACGAGCACCTCGGCCGGGTGCGCGCGAAGGTGACGAGCGCGGTCCCGCTCGACGGCTCCGCGGCGCAGGCCATCGCCGACCGGCTCTCGCAGGCCACCCAGGCGACCGTGCTCCTCGATCGCGAGGTCGACCCCGCCCTCCTCGGCGGCGTGGTCGCGCAGGTGGGGAGCCTCGTCTACGACGGCTCGCTCCGCACCCAGCTCGAGGATCTGCGGCGCCAGCTGAAGCAGTAGCGATCTTTAACTGTCAGTTCATCCTCCTCCGGAGAGCCTTTCGATGGAAATCCGCGCCGACGAGATCAGCCGCATCATCCGCGAGCAGATCAAGGACTACGGGAAGAAGGTCGACGTCGCCGAGACCGGCACCGTCCTCAGCCAGGCGGACGGCGTCGCCCGCATCTACGGCCTCGCGGGCGCGGCCGCCGGCGAGCTGCTCGAGTTCCCGCACGGCACCCGCGGCCTCGTGCTGAACCTCGAGGAGGACAACGTCGGCGCCGCCATCATGGGCGCCTTCGAGCACATCCGCGAGGGCGACCCGGTGAAGCGCACCGGGAAGATCGCCGAGGTGGCGGTGGGCGAGGAGCTCCTCGGCCGCGTGGTCGACGGCCTCGGCAGCCCCATCGACGGCCGCGGCCCGGTGAACGCGAAGCACACCCGCAAGATCGAGATCAAGGCCCCCGGGATCGTGCAGCGCAAGTCGGTGCACGAGCCGATGCAGACCGGCCTCAAGGCGATCGACGCCCTCGTCCCGATCGGCCGCGGCCAGCGCGAGCTCATCCTGGGCGACCGCCAGACCGGCAAGACCGCCGTGGCGATCGACACCATCCTCAACAACAAGGGGAACAACCTCTACTGCTTCTACGTCGCGGTCGGGCAGAAGCAGTCGACGGTGGCCCGCGTCGTCGAGATCCTCAAGCAGCACGGCGCGATGGAGTACACCACCGTCATCGCGGCGAACGCCTCCGACCCCGCCCCGATGCAGTACCTCGCGCCGTACACCGGCGTGACCATGGCGGAGTACTTCCGGGACACCGGCCGCCACGCGCTCATCATCTACGACGACCTCTCCAAGCAGGCCGTGGCGTACCGCCAGCTCTCGCTGCTCCTCCGCCGCCCGCCGGGCCGCGAGGCGTACCCGGGCGACGTGTTCTACCTCCACAGCCGCCTGCTCGAGCGCGCCGCGAAGCTCTCGGAGAAGGAGGGCGGCGGGTCGCTCACCGCGCTGCCCATCATCGAGACGCAGGCCGGCGACGTGTCGGCGTACATCCCGACGAACGTCATCTCCATCACCGACGGTCAGATCTTCCTGGAGTCGAACCTCTTCTATCAGGGGGTCCGCCCGGCCATCAACGTCGGCATCTCCGTCTCCCGCGTCGGCGGCTCCGCCCAGATCAAGGCGATGAAGCAGGTGGCCGGCTCGCTCAAGCTCGAGCTCGCGCAGTACCGCGAGCTCGCCGCCTTCGCGCAGTTCGGCTCCGACCTCGACAAGGCGACCCAGGAGACCCTCGCCCGCGGCGAGCGCCTCGTGGAGCTCCTGAAGCAGGGCCAGTACTCGCCGATGCCGGTGGAGAAGCAGGTCATCCAGATCTACGCCGCCACGCAGAAGGACGAGAACGGCCAGGGCTGGATCCGGCAGGTGCCGGTGGAGGAGGTCGGCCGCTACATGCGCGAGCTCGTGGAGTTCCTCGACGCGCGCCACCCGGGCGTCGCCAAGACCATCGCCGAGAAGAAGGCGCTCGACGACGGCATCCGCTCCCAGCTCGACGCGGCGCTGCGCGAGTTCCGCGGCGTGTTCCAGGTCGAGGGCCAGGCGTAAGCCCGGCCCCGAGGACGAGCGAACGTGCCCTCCCTGCGTGACATCCGGAACCGCATCGGCTCGGTGAAGTCGACGCGGCAGATCACGAAGGCGATGAAGATGGTCTCGGCGGCCAAGCTGCGCCGGGCCCAGGACGCCATCCTGAAGACCCGCCCGTACGCGCAGCTCCTCGAGCAGACGCTGGGCCGGATCGCGGCGCGCGCGGCGGCGGACGAGGTGGTGGCCCACCCGCTCCTCGCCCCCCGCGCGCAGCGCACCGCCGAGGTGGTGGTCATCACCAGCGACCGCGGCCTCGCCGGCGGCTTCAACGCCAACATCGCCCGGCGCACCCAGCGCTTCCTCGTGGAGAACGCCGACCGGTACGAGCGCGTCCAGCTCGCCACCATCGGGCGCAAGGGCCGCGACTACTTCCGCGCCCGCCGGCTGGAGATCCGCAAGGACTTCACCGGCGTCCACGCGAACCTCGCGTACGAGAAGGCGGAGGCGATCGCCGCCGAGTACACGGAGCGCTACCTCTCCGGCGAGGTGGACGCGGTGTTCCTCGCGTACAACGAGTTCAAGAGCGCCATCTCCCAGAAGCCGGTGGTGTTCCAGCTGCTGCCCATCGAGACCCCGCCCGACGCCGGGGACGGGGCCTCCATCGACTTCAAGTACGAGCCGTCGCGCGAGGCGTTGCTCCGCGATCTGCTCCCCCGCCACGTCGCGATGCAGGTGTGGCGCGCGCTGCTCGAGTCCGCCGCGAGCGAGCACGGCGCGCGCATGAGCGCGATGGAGAGCGCGACCAAGAACGCCGAGGAGATGATCGCCTCGCTCACCCTCCAGTACAACCGCGCGCGCCAGGCCTACGTCACGAAGGAGCTGATGGAGATCGTGAGCGGCGCCGAGGCGCTGAAGTAAGTCTCGAAAGGAAGACATGGCCACCCCGAACGCTCAGAGCGGCAAGATCACCCAGGTCATCGGACCGGTCGTGGACGTCGAGTTCCCGCCCGGCGCGCTGCCCGACATCTACA
Organism: Anaeromyxobacter sp. Fw109-5; assembly: GCF_000017505.1. NCBI lineage: Bacteria > Pseudomonadati > Myxococcota > Myxococcia > Myxococcales > Anaeromyxobacteraceae > Anaeromyxobacter > Anaeromyxobacter sp. Fw109-5. The sequence goes on along the minus strand of NC_009675.1, from coordinate 5,266,650 downwards.
CCGCGCTCTCCGTGACGAACCCGGCGATCGACGCTCGCGCCGACAACCTGGTCATCGAGGTCTCGCAGCACCTCGGCGAGAACACCGCCCGCTGCATCGCGATGGACTCGACCGACGGCCTCGTGCGCGGCATGGTCGTGAGGGACACGGGCGCCCCCATCTCCGTGCCGGTGGGCAAGGAGGTGCTCGGCCGCATCCTCAACGTCGTCGGCGATCCGGTGGACGAGCGCGGCCCGGTGGCGTCGGTCCGCAAGTTCCCCATCCACCGTCCGGCGCCGACCCTCGTCGATCAGAACGTCAAGATCGAGGCGTTCGAGACGGGCATCAAGGTCATCGACCTGCTCGCCCCCTACCTCCGCGGCGGCAAGATCGGCCTGTTCGGCGGCGCCGGCGTGGGCAAGACCGTGCTCCTCATGGAGCTCGTGAACAACGTCGCGAAGAAGCGCGGCGGGTTCTCGGTGTTCGCCGGCGTGGGCGAGCGCACCCGCGAGGGGAACGACCTCTACCACGAGATGATCGAGTCGGGCGTCATCAACAAGGACGACCTCTCGAAGAGCCAGTGCGTGCTCGTGTACGGCCAGATGAACGAGCCGCCCGGCGCGCGCGCCCGCGTCGCGCTCTCGGCGCTCGCCATCGCCGAGTACTTCCGCGACGAAGAGAAGCGCGACATGCTCCTCTTCATCGACAACATCTTCCGCTTCACGCAGGCGGGCTCCGAGGTGTCCGCCCTCCTCGGCCGCATCCCCTCCGCCGTCGGCTACCAGCCCACGCTCTCCACCGAGATGGGCGAGCTGCAGGAGCGGATCACCTCCACGAAGAACGGCGCCATCACCTCGGTGCAGGCCATCTACGTCCCCGCCGACGACCTCACCGACCCGGCCCCGGCGACCGCCTTCGCGCACCTCGACGCGACGACGGTGCTGAGCCGCAAGCTGACCGAGATCGGCATCTACCCGGCCGTCGACCCGCTCGACTCCACCTCCCGCATCCTCGACCCGCTCGTGGTCGGCGCGGAGCACTACCAGGTGGCCCGCGAGGTCCAGGAGACGCTGCAGCGCTACAAGGACCTGCAGGACATCATCGCCATCCTCGGCATGGACGAGCTCTCCGAGGACGACAAGCTCACCGTGGCGCGCGCCCGCAAGGTCCAGCGCTTCCTCTCCCAGCCCTTCCACGTCGCCGAGCAGTTCACCGGCAACCCGGGCAAGTACGTCGAGCTCGCCGACACGATCCGCGGCTTCAAGGAGATCGTGGAGGGCAAGCACGACGACCTCCCGGAGCAGGCCTTCTACATGGTGGGCGGCATCGAGGAGGCGGTCGAGAAGGCGAAGAAGCTGGCCGCGGGGTAGTCCTTCGACAGGCTCAGGACGGTCGGACCAATGGCTTTGACCCTGGACATAGTGACCCCGGAGCGGCGCGTCCTCTCCGTCACCGTCGACGAGGTCCGCGCGCCCGGGGCCGCGGGCGGCTTCGGCATCCGCGTGAACCACGAGCCGTTCATGACGGCGCTCGAGCCGGGCCGCCTCACGTACGTCGAGGGCGGCCGCGAGCACCACTACGCCATCGGCGGGGGCTTCCTGCAGGTGGCCGAGAACCGGGTGATCGTGCTCGCCGACACCGCCGAGGCGGCGGGCGACATCGACGTGGAGCGGGCGAAGCGCGCCTTCCAGGACGCGCAGGACCGGCTCCTCCGCATGACCGAGCAGGACGAGCACCACCCCGCGGAGTCGGCGCGGGTGAAGCGCGCCGCGGCGCGCATCTCGGTCGCCGGGCGGTAGTTCCCCGGTCCAGGCGGTTTCTCCGGCGGGGAGGCGCACTGCGCGCCTCCCCGCCGCTCGTTTTCCGCCCCTGGGGCGCCCCCCGAGCGCACGGAACGTGAAGCCCGCCGCGCGCGCCGCCGCCTCCGCCGCCAGCCCGCCGGGCGAGGCCGCCGGCCGGCCGCCGGGCCCCGCCTCGGGACGGCCAAAGGCATTGAATCTCCGAGGGAAACCGGCTAATAACCACCCTCCTCCCACGCCGCGCGCGCGCTCGAGCCTCCTCGCGCGCCTGCGGCCCTGGAAAGAGCGCCGATGGCCGAAGAGAACCTCCCCCCGAGCCCGCCCGCCGCGCCCGCGCCACCGCCGCCTCCCGGCGACGGGCACCGCGCCCAGGTCGCCATCGAAGACGAGATGCGCAAGTCGTATCTCGACTACTCGATGTCGGTCATCATCGGGCGCGCGCTGCCGGACGTGCGCGACGGCCTGAAGCCGGTGCACCGCCGGGTGCTGTACGCGATGCACACGGAGGGGCTGCACCACAACAAGCGTTACTCCAAGTGCGCCGGCGTGGTGGGCGAGGTGCTGAAGAAGTACCACCCGCACGGCGACGCCTCGGTCTACGACGCGCTCGTGCGCCTCGCGCAGGACTGGAACCTGCGCTACCCGCTCATCGACGGCCAGGGCAACTTCGGCTCGGTCGACGGCGATCCCGCCGCGGCCTACCGCTACACCGAGTCCCGCCTCGAGCGGCTCGCCGACTTCCTCCTCGCCGACATCGACAAGGAGACCGTCGACTGGGGCCCGAACTTCGACGACTCCACCGTCGAGCCGCTGGTCCTGCCCACCCGCTTCCCGAACCTGCTCGTCAACGGCTCGGCCGGCATCGCCGTGGGGATGGCGACGAACATCCCGCCCCACAACATGGGCGAGGTGCTCGACGCGGTGGAGCACCTCATCGAGAACCCCAAGGTCACGATCCCCGAGCTGATGCGCTTCATCCCCGGTCCGGACTTCCCGACCGCGGGCATCATCCAGGGGCGCGACGGGATCCGCGCCGCCTACGAGAAGGGGCGCGGCACGATCCAGGTGCGCGCGCGCGCCTCCATCGAGGTCCACCCCAAGACCGAGCGCGAGTCGATCGTCGTCACCGAGATCCCGTACCAGGTGAACAAGGCGAAGCTCGTCGAGCACATCGCCGATCTGGTGCGGGAGAAGCGGCTCGAGGGGATCAGCGATCTGCGCGACGAGTCCTCGCGCGAGGGCATGCGCGTCGTCATCGAGCTGAAGCGGGACGCGGTGGCGCAGGTGGTGCTGAACAACCTGTACGCGCACACGCAGATGCAGACCGGCTTCGGGGTGACGCTGCTCGCCATCGACGGCGGGCAGCCGCGCATCCTGAACCTGAAGGAGCTGCTCGAGCGCTTCGTCGCCCACCGGCGCGACGTCGTCACCCGCCGCACGCGCTTCGAGCTGCGCAAGGCGCGCGAGCGGGAGCACATCCTGCTCGGGCTGCAGATCGCCCTCGATCACCTCGACGAGATCATCGAGCTCATCCGCAAGGCGCCGGATCGGGACGCCGCGCGCGACGGGCTCATCACGCGCTTCGCCCTCTCGGAGCTGCAGGCCAAGGCCATCCTGGAGATGCAGCTCCAGCGCCTCACCGGCCTCGAGCGCCAGAAGATCCTGGACGAGCTGGCGGAGGTGCAGAAGATCATCCTCCGGCTGAAGGAGATCCTGGCCTCCGAGAAGGTCCTCATGGAGGTGATCGCCGGGGAGCTGCGGGAGGTGAAGCAGCTCTTCGCCGACGAGCGGCGCACGGAGATCCTGGGCGAGGCGACCGACTACTCCACCGAGGACCTCATCGCCGAGGAGGAGATGGTCGTCACCGTCTCCCACGCCGGCTACGTGAAGCGGAACCCGGTGTCGCTCTACCGCGCGCAGCGCCGCGGCGGGCGCGGCAAGACCGGCGCGGCGACGCGGGACGAGGACTTCCTCGAGTCGATCTTCGTCGCCTCGACCCACAGCTACCTGCTCGTCTTCTCCGACAAGGGGAAGGTCTACTGGCTCAAGGTCCACGAGATCCCGCCCGCCGGCCGGGCCGCGCGCGGCAAGCCCATCGTGAACCTCGTCCAGCTCTCGCAGGGCGAGAAGGTGGCGGCGATCCTGCCGGTGCGCCGCCTGCCCGAGCCCGCCGGCATCGTCGAGGAGGCCGAGGCCGCCGCTGGCGCGGAGGGCGCCGAGCCCGTCGAGCCGGCCGCTCCCGGCGAGGGCGGGCAGTACGTCTTCATGGCCACCCGCCGCGGCCTCATCAAGAAGACCCGGCTCGAGCAGTTCTCCCGGCCGCGCGCGGCCGGCATCATCGCGCTCGGGATCGAGGAGGCCGACGAGCTCATCGCCGCGCGCCTCATCGACGGCAAGAGCCACGTGCTCCTCTCCACCGCGCAGGGGATGGCCATCCGCTTCGAGGAGTCGGACGTCCGCGCGATGGGGCGCACCGCCTACGGCGTGAAGGGCATCACGCTCGAGCCGGGCGACGCGGTGGTGTCGGCGGAGACCATCCCCGCCGCGCCGCCGCAGGGCGAGCCCGCGCCCACCATCCTCACGGTCACCCGCAACGGCTACGGCAAGCGCACGGAGCTCGCCGAGTACCGGGTCCAGAGCCGCGGGGGGAAGGGCATCATCACCATCAAGACCACCGAGCGGAACGGGCCGGTGGTGGCGGCGGCGCTGGTGTCCGACGTCGAGGAGGTGATGCTCATCACCAACGGCGGCATGCTCATCCGCATGCCGGCGAAGGGCATCAGCGTCATCGGGCGGAACACCCAGGGCGTCCGGCTCATCACCCTCGAGTCGAAGGAGGAGGAGGTGGTGGGCGTGGCGCGCGTCGCCGAGACCACGCCGGAGGCGGAGGCCGCCGAGGCGGCCGCAGGGGTGGAGCCGGCGGAGGGCGAGGAGCCTGGAGGCGGGGAGCCGGAGGCGGAGGCGTGAGCCGTCGGCCGACCGCGCTCGCGGCCGCCGCGGCGCTCGCGCTCGCGCTCGCCTGCTCCTCGCCGGCGAGCCGGCTCGAGGAGGCCAACGGCCGGCGCCACGCGGGCGACGCGAAGGGCGCGCTCGCCGGCTACAAGGGCGTGCTGGCGGAGCTGGGCGACGCGCCGCTGCCGGCGGACGAGGCGGCGGTGCGCTGGAAGGCGCTCAAGTTCGCGGGCGACGTCTCGTACCTCGAGCTGGGCGACTACACCGGCGCGATCTCGTACTACCGGCGCATCGTGGCGCTCTACCCCGGCGGCAAGGAGGCGCGCGAGGCGCGCGTCCAGATCGGCGACATCTACCGGGAGCGCTTCCGCGACCCGCTCGCCGCCATCGCGCAGTACGCGGACGTCGCCGCCTCGGACGCGCCCGAGGCCCCGCGCTACCAGCTCGAGGTGGCGCGCGCCTACCTCGAGCTCGGCAACTGGTCGCAGGCCCGCACCGAGGCGCGCATCCTGCGGGAGAAGTGGCCGGATCACGCGCTCGCCGACGAGGCGCAGCTCCTCGCCGCCCAGGCGTGGTCGCTCGAGAAGCGCGACGACTCGGCGCTGTCCGCGTTCCAGGCGCTCATCGATCGCAGGCCGCGCCCGGAGCTGGTGGCGCGCGCCCTCGAGGGCCAGGCCCTGATCCACGCGCAGGCGGGCCGCTTCGACCGCGCCCTCGAGCTGTACGCCCAGGCGCTCCCCATCCACCCGAACCCCGACGCGATCCGGACCAACATCGAGGCGGTCACGGGGCGTCGCGCGCGGGCGAGGCCGGCGACGCTGCCCGGCGATCGCGCCGCCGCCTTCCGCTAGAGGACTCTCAGGAGAGGCCATGAAGACCGAGCTGTCGGAGAAGCTGTTCGCCAAGGCGCAGACCCTGTTCCCGGGCGGCGTGAACTCGCCCGTGCGCGCGTTCCGCGGGGTCGGCGGGACGCCCCGCTTCATCGCCCGCGGCAAGGGCAGCCACCTGTTCGACGTGGACGGCAACGACTACGTCGACTACGTGCTCTCCTGGGGCCCGATGATCGTCGGGCACGCCCACCCCGAGGTGATGCGCGAGGTGCAGGACGCCATGAAGGAGGGGGCCTCCTTCGGCGCGCCGTCGCCGCGCGAGATCACCCTCGCCGAGCTGGTGCGCGAGCGGATGCCCTGGATCGAGAAGATGCGCTTCTGCTCCTCGGGCACCGAGGCGACCACCGCCGCCATCCGCGTCGCGCGCGGGTTCACGAGTCGTGACGACATCCTCAAGTTCGAGGGCTGCTACCACGGGGCGGGGGATCCGCTCCTCGTGAAGGCCGGCTCCGGGGTGGAGACGCTGGGCCTGCCCGACTCGCCGGGGGTCCCGGCAGATCTCGCCAAGCACACCCTCACGCTCCCCTACAACGACCTCGCCGCGGTGGAGCGGCTCTTCGCCGAGCGCGGCGGGAGCATCGCCTGCGTCATCATCGAGCCGGTGGTGGGCAACATGGGCGTGCTCGTCCCCAAGGACGGCTACCTCCAGGGGCTGCTCGCGCTGTGCCGCAAGCACGGCGCGCTCTTCATCGTGGACGAGGTGATGACCGGCTTCCGCGTCTCCTCCGGCGGCGCGTGCGGGCTCTTCGGCGTGCGGCCCGACCTCGTCACCTTCGGCAAGGTCATCGGCGGCGGGCTGCCGGTGGGGGCCTTCGGCGGGCGCGCCGACGTGATGGACAGGGTCGCGCCGGCGGGCCCCATCTACCAGGCGGGAACGCTCTCCGGGAACCCGATGGCCATGGCCGCCGGGCACGCCACGCTTCGGCTCATGACCGGCGCGGCCTACGAGAAGCTGGAGCGCCTCTCGGCGAAGCTCGCCGACGGGCTCCGCGAGCGCGCGGCGGCGGCGAAGGTGCCGGTGCAGGTGAACCGGGTCGGCTCGATGCTCACCGTGTTCTTCGCCGAGCAGCCCGTGTTCGACGCGGCGAGCGCGCGCGCCGCGTCCACGAAGCGCTTCGGCGCCTTCTTCCACCGCATGCTGGAGGGCGGGGCCTACCTGCCGCCCTCGCAGTTCGAGGCGGCCTTCCTCTCGACCGCGCACTCCGAGGGCGACGTGGAGCAGACGCTGCACGCCAGCGAGGCCGCCTTCGCCGAGGCCGCGAAGGTCTAGCGGATGGGGCCAGGCTGGGCGGAGCGCTTCGCGCCGTTCGAGGGCGTCGCCTACCTCGACGCCGCGAGCCAGGGTCCCATCCCGCTCGCGGCGTCGCGCGCCGGCCGGGAGGCCCTCGCGCTGAAGGAGCGTCCCTGGCGCATCGGCACGCCGACCTACGTGTCGGCGGTGGCCGAGGTGCGCGCGCTGGCGGCCCGCCTCCTGGGCGCCCGGGAGGAGTCGGTCGCGCTCGTCACCGGCGCGGGCCAGGTGGTGAACGTGGTCGCCCGCGGGCTCGAGCTGGGCGAGGGGGACGAGATCGTCCTCGCGCGCCACGAGTTCCCCTCGAACGAGCTGCCCTGGCGCTGGCTCGCCCGCCGCGGCGTCGCCGTGCGCGTCGTGGAGCCGGACCACCCGACCGGCGCGGTGTCGGCCGAGCGGCTCGCCGAGGCGGTGGGGCCGCGCACGCGCGTGGTCGCGTTCGCCCACGTGTCCTACCTGCACGGCGGCCGCATCGAGCCGGGCCCGGTGGTCGAGGCGGCGCGGCGCTTCGGCGCCGTCACGGTGGTGGACGGGAGCCAGGCCGCGGGCGCGCTGCCGTTCGACTTCGGCGGCTCCGGCGTCGACGTCTACGCCGCCTCCGCCTACAAGTTCCTGCTCGGCCCGTACGGCTGCGGGCTCGGGTTGTTCTCGCCGCAGGTGCTGGACCGGCTGGCGGTGGGTGACGTGAACTGGTGGTCCGTGCGGGGAGCGGAGGACTTCAACCACCTCCCCGAGCACATCGAGCTCTTCCCCGGCGCCCAGCGCTACGACGCGCACGAGACCGCCGCCTTCTTCAACCTGCTCCCCCTCGCCGAGTCGCTGCGCCTGCTCCTCGAGGCGACGCCCGCGGTGGTCCAGGCGCACGCCCGCGCGCTCGGCGATCGCCTCCTCGAGCGGCTGCCGGCGGGCTTCTCCCCGGCGAGCCCGCTCGAGCCGGGGGCGCGCAGCCACCTCCTGTGCCTCCGGGCCCAGACGGCGGCCGCCACCCAGGCGGCCTTCGAGCGCCTCCGCGCGGCGAAGGTCTGGGTCGCCCTCCGCGGCGATCGGATCCGAGTGTCGCCGCACCTTTACAGCGGCCTGGAGGACGTCGAACGGCTCGTCGCCGCGCTGGCGCCGGGGGGCCGGGGCGGGGGCGGTCCCGTGGGGGTGTGAGGTCCATTGACGTACCTGGGCGCGCCTGCTATACGGGCGTGCCCTTCGCCACGCGGAAGAGCCCGGAATGCCCGGCGATTCCCCGTTTCGAAGGGCCGGCGCGGAGGCTTCTTGGCGGGTCCCGGCGATCGCGAGTCGAGCGAGGACAAGGGCCTCTCCAGCCTCGCTCAGGGATACCGCAAGGCGGCGCCGTACATGGGCGCCTCCACCACCCTGGTCGCGGCGGTGGGGGTCTTCACCGCCGTCGGCATCTGGGTCGACCGGAAGGTGGGCACCGAGGTGCCCTGGTTCACCATCCTCGGCGCGGTGCTCGGGATGGCGGGCGGGTTCATCAGCTTCTTCAAGCAGGTGCTGGGGTCGTCGAGGAAGAGGAACGGATCGTGAAGTACCAGCTCACCACCGCGGCCATCGCCGTCGCCTTCGTGCTCGGCGCCCTCGCCACCGGCTCGCACCGGCGCGGGGCGCTGCTCGGCGCCGCGATCTCGGGGGTCACCGCGCTCGGCTCGATCCTGGCGATGAGCCGCTTCGCCCGCGGCGGGCGCCGGCCGGTCCAGGCGGCCCTGGCGGTGATGACGGTCACCTTCCTCGTCCGCATCCTCCTCGTCGCGCTCGGCGTGTACTTCGTGGTCAGCGCCGGCGAGAGCGTCGTCGCGTTCGTCGCCGCCTTCTTCGCCTCCTACTTCGCCTTCGTCGCCGTGGAAGGCGCGTTCGTTCACACCCTCAGCCGCGGAACGGGACCGACCGCATGACCGCCGCCAGCCTCGTCACCCTCGCCCTCTCGCTGTCCCTCGCGCAGGCCGCTGGTCACGCCGGCGAGCACGGCGCCCCCGCGCCCGAGGTCGCCACCCCGGCCGAGGGGCACGGCGCGCGCGACGCGGCCGGGGCCGCCACCGACCCGCACGGCGCGGCCGCCGAGCACGGCGCCGCCGCGCACGAGGACCCGGCGCAGCACGGCGCGGCGGGCGCGGAGGCCGGCCACGACGAGAGCCTCGGCGCGGTGATGATGCACCACGTGGCCGACGGCTACGTGCTGGAGCTCCCCGGCTTCTGCGGCGGCCTCTCGTGGGCCTGCCACGTCGACCTGCGCGACGTCTTCGGCACCGAGCACGTCAGCGAGATCGACGCCCACGGCCACGCGGTGGAGCGGAACGTGAGCGGCCCGCTCGTCTTCGGCAAGGTCGACATGACCCCCACGAAGCACGTGGTGATGATGTGGATCGCCTCGGCGATCCTCCTCCTCGTCGTGTTCGCGGCGGTCCGCAAGAAGAGCCTCGTCCCGCGCGGCCTCTACAACTTCATCGAGATGCTCGTGCAGTTCGTGCGCAACGAGATCGCGGTGAAGAACATCGGCGAGAAGGACGCGGACCGCTTCGTGCCGTACCTCGTCTCCGCCTTCTTCTTCATCCTCTTCCTGAACCTCTTCGGCCTCGTGCCCTTCGCCGCCACCGCCACCGCGAACATCTCGGTGACGGTGATGATGGCGGTGTTCACCTTCCTCATCACCCAGTACGCGCAGATCAGGGCGGTGGGGGTGGGCGGGTACTTCGCGCACATGACGGGCGGCGTGCCGAAGTCGCTCTGGCCGCTGTGGTTCATCATGATCCCGGTCGAGTTCCTCGGCCTGTTCACGAAGCCCTTCGCCCTCACCGTCCGTCTCTTCGCCAACATGGTGGCGGGCCACTTCGTCATCCTGGCCCTGCTCGGCCTCATCTTCGCGCTGAACTCGCAGTGGATCGCGATCGCCTCCGTCCCGATGGCGCTCTCCATCTACATGCTCGAGCTCTTCGTGGCCTTCGTGCAGGCCTACATCTTCACCATGCTCTCCTCGCTGTTCATCGGCTCCGTCGTGGCGCACCACGGCCACGAGGACGAGCACGAGGAGCACGGGCACGGCGCGGCCGCCACGGGCGGGGCGCACGGCTCTCACGGTTCTCACGTGGCGGGGGCGTCCCCCGGCCATGGGTAGTCGAGCGCAGCACGCGCCACGGTGAAACGGCGGCCCGGTAAGCCCGCCACACGCTCCACCTGGAGAAGGAAGATGGAAGGCATGACCTCTACCGCTCTCGCGTTCCTCTCGGCCGGCATCGGCGCCGGCCTCGCCGTCCTCGGCGCCGGCCTCGGCATCGGCAAGCTCGCCGCCGCCGCCATGGAGGGCTCGGCCCGCCAGCCCACCGTCGCCGGCGACATCCGCACCTCGATGATCATCGCCGCCGCCCTCATCGAGGGCGCGACGCTCTTCGCGATCGTCGTGACCCTCCTCCTCGCCATCAAGGCGTAGCAGCTCCGCGGAACGCGGAGCCCCAACGTCGAAAGGGAGCTCGAGATGGTCTCCTTCCCCGTCCTCGCCGCCGGCGGAATCACCGACATCAACCCCGGCCTCACCCTCTGGACCGGCATCACGTTCCTCGTGCTGCTCTTCGTCCTCGGGAAGTTCGCCTGGGGCCCGATCGTCAAGATGCTCGCCGAGCGGGAGCGCACCATCCGCGAGGCGATCGACTCCGCGAAGCGGGAGCGCACGGAGGCGGAGCGGCTCCTCGCCGAGCAGAAGGCCCTGCTCGGCAAGGCGGCGCGTGAGGCCGCCGAGCTCGCGCGGCGCAACCAGCAGGAGGTGGAGGCGATGCGGCAGGAGCTGACCGCCCGCGCCCGCAAGGAGGCGGACGATCTCGTCGCCACCGCCCGCAAGCAGATCGAGGAGGAGAAGACGAAGGCGATGTCGGAGCTCCGCGCGGTCGTCGCGGACCTCGCCATCGACGCGGCCTCCCGCCTCGTGAAGGCGAACCTCGACGACGCCTCGCAGCGCAAGCTCGTCGAGGACTACATCGCGCAGCTCCCGGCGAACCGCGCCGCCTAGCGCGGCCGGACCGGTCTTGCGCTCCGGCGGGCCCCGCGTCCGCCGGAGCGTTTCCATTTTCCGCGGGCTAGAAACACAGGGCGCATGGGTCTCTCGATCGGCATCGTCGGCCTCCCCAACGTGGGGAAGTCCACCCTCTTCAACGCGCTGCTCGGCGCCGCCCAGGCCGCCGCGGCCAACTACCCGTTCTGCACCATCGAGCCGAACGTGGGGGTGGTCCCGGTCCCCGACCGCCGGCTCGAGCGGCTGGCCGCCCTCTTCAAGCCGAAGAAGACCACCCCCACCACCCTCGAGTTCGTGGACATCGCCGGCCTCGTCGCCGGCGCCTCCAAGGGCGAGGGGCTCGGCAACCAGTTCCTCGGCAACATCCGCCAGGTGGACGCCATCGCCCACGTGCTGCGCTGCTTCGAGGACCCCGACGTCGTGCACGTGGCCGGCAAGGTCGATCCGCGCGGCGACAAGGACGTCGTCGAGACCGAGCTCATGCTGAAGGACCTCGACTCGGTCGAGAAGCGCCGCGAGCGGGCCATGAAGAACGCGAAGGCGCCGGGGAAGCCGGGCGAGCTCGCCAAGGCGGAGCTCGCCGCCCTCGACCGGGCCAAGGCCGGGCTCGAGGCGGGCACGCCGGTCCGCGCGCAGAAGCTCTCCGACGACGATCGCGCCCTGCTCGCGGATCTGTTCCTCCTCACCTCGAAGCCGGTGCTGTACATCGCCAACGTGCACGAGTCGCAGCTCGGCAAGGAGGCCAGCGACCCGAGCATCCAGGCGGTGAAGGCGATGGCCGAGGCGGAGGGCGCCGGCATGGTCGAGATCTCCGGCAAGGTGGAGTCCGAGCTCGCCGCCCTCGCGGCGGAGGAGCGCGCCGAGTACCTCGCCTCGCTCGGGCTCGAGGAGCCGGGCCTCGACCGGCTGGTCCACGCCGGCTACCGGCTGCTCGGGCTCATCACCTACTTCACCGCCGGCGAGGACGAGTGCCGCGCCTGGACCGTGAAGCAGGGGGCCCACGCGCCGCAGGCGGCGGGCGTCATCCACTCCGACTTCGAGAAGGGCTTCATCAAGGCGGAGGTGATCCGCATCGAGGACCTCCTCGAGCTGAAGACCGAGGCCGCCTGCCGCGAGAAGGGCAAGCTGCGCATCGAGGGCAAGGAGTACGTCGTCCAGGACGGCGACGTGATGCACTTCAGGTTCAATGTGTAGCTGCGCTCAAAACACGATCGCGAGGCCGCCCGGCGCGGGGGAGACCGCGACGAGGCTCGTCGACCGTCCTGCCCGCCGGTGCACGAGCCAGGGGACCGCGAAGCCGATGGCGCTCCCGGCCGCCGCCCCGGCGAGCACGTCCGTGGCCCAGTGCGCGTCGCTCGCGACGCGCAGGTAGCCGACGCCACCGGCGAGCCCGAGGCCGACGAGCCACACCCAGGGCGCCGCCGGGCGGCGGCGCAGCGTCGAGACGGTCGCCGCGGCGACGGCGAGCGAGAACGCCCGCGAGGTGTGGGCGGAGTAGAAGCTGCGCCCGGTCGTCGCGTCGTCGGTCGGGCGCGGCCGGGCGAACAGCCCCTTCGCGACGGCGTTCACGTGCGCGGCGACGATCGCCGCCTCGCCCACGACGAGCGCGTCCTCGAGGAGGCGGATGGGGGCGCGCTCGTGGAGCGCGGCGACGGCGGAGAGGGTGACGGCGCCCGCAGGGAACACCGCGTAAGCGAGCGCGTCGGAGGCGCGGCGGGCGCCCCCCGCGGCGCCCGGCGCCGGCAGCCGGAGCATCGCGCGGACGTCGCGATCCAGCGCGCCCGCCCCGCAGATGAGGCAGCTCCCGGGAGGCGCGACGGGATCGGCGCCCCCGAGGGCGGCCGCTCCCGCGAGCACCGCGGCGCTCGCCACGAGGTCCACGCGCAGGTCGTCCGCCGCCTGGGCCGTGACCGCGCCCGGGGCCGCGAGGAAGGCGGCGACGAGGGAGGCTCGGGCGAGGGCGCGGGTCATCGGGCGGTGCCCGGGCGCTGCACGACCCGGACAGGCGCCACGCTCGCACGCCCGCCGAGTGGGCGGTCAACCGGCCGCCGCCCACACGGCCGCCCCTCGGCGCCTCAGCGCCGCCAGCGTCGCGGCGCCTGCGCGCGCACGGCGGCGATGCGCGCGGCGAGCTTCAGCGCGGCGATCATGGACGCCGGGTTCGCGACGCCGTGCCCGGCGATGTCGTAGGCGACGCCGTGGTCCGGGCTCGTCCGCACGATGGGGAGCCCGAGCGTCACGTTCACCGCCGGGTCGGCGCACACCGCGTCGAGGAGCTTCACCGGGATGAGCCCCTGGTCGTGGTAGAGCGCCACCACCGCGTCGAACTCGCCCAGGGCGGCGCGGAAGAACACCGAGTCGGCGGGGAACGGGCCCTGCGCGCGGGCGCCGGCGCGCGCCGCGCGGGAGAGCGCGCCGGCGAGGAGGGTGGTCTCCTCGGCGCCGAAGGCGCCCTCCTCGCCCGCGTGAGGATTCAGGGCGGCGAGGGCGAGGCGCGGGCGGGCGAGGCCGAGGTCCTCGCGCAGGGCGCGGTGGGTGAGGGCGAGCGTCTCGGCGATGCGCTCGGGCGTGAGCGCGCGCCGCAGCTTCCAGAAGGCCACGTGGTTCGTGACGAGCGCCACCTTCAGCTTCTCGCCCGCGAGCATCATCACCGAGCGGCCGACGCCGCAGCGCGCCTCGAGCCACTCGGTGTGGCCGACGAAGCCTGGGAGCGCGCGCGCGACCTGGGCCTTCGACACGGGCGCGGTGGTGAGCGCGTCGGCGTCGCCGCGCCGGATCGCCTCGAAGGCGGCCTCGAGCGCCGCGAGCTGCGCCGCCCCGGCGCGCGGATCGGGGCGGCCGGGGCGCACCGCGCCGGCGGGCAGCCGGGTGACCGCGACGAGCGCGCCCTCCGGAGGGAGGGGCGCGCCGGCGAGGACGCAGGGGAGGCCGCTGCCGGCGAGCTCGCGGGCGAGCACGCGGGCGTCGCCGAAGACGTACGGGACGAGCTGGCCGGCGAGGGCGGCGAGCGCCTTCGCGGTCACCTCGGCGCCGACGCCCGACGGGTCGCCCAGGCTGACGGCGATGCGCGGCAGGACGGGCGGGGAGGCGCGCCCGGCCCGCGCCCTCGGGACGGCGCGGCGAGCCGGCGCGCGGGGGGTGGAGGTGGCGCGGGGCGCCGCGACGCGCACGTCCCTGCGGCGCCGCCCGGTCACTGCGCCAGCTCGGGGAGCTTCGCCTCGATGAGGGCGTCGCGGCGCAGCTCGGCGATGAGCTGCTGCCGGTAGGTGCCCGCCTGCTGGTCGACGAGGTGGGCGCGGATCTCCTCCTTCGCGTCCTCGAACGACTTCTCCCCGGCGACCCGCCGCTCCTCCACCTTGAAGAGGTGGAGGCCCGGGCCCGCTCGCACCGGCTGCGAGAGCTGGCCGGCCTGGAGGGCGAAGGCGGTGTCCTCGAGCGCCTTGTCGATGGTGCCGCGCCGGAGCCACCCGAGGTCGCCGCCCTCGGCCGCGGAGGGGCCCTTCGACACCTCGCGGGCGACGGCGGCGAAGTCCTCGCCGGTCTTGAGCCGCTGCAGGACGCGGTTCATCTGGTCCTCCACCTTCGCCTGCTGCGCCTTCGTGGCGCCCTCCGGCATCGGCAGGAAGATGTGGCGGACCTTCACCTCGTCCTCGCCGCCGAACTCCTGCGGGTGGGACTGGTAGTAGTTGCGCAGGTCGTCGTCCGACACCTTCACCTTGGAGCGCACCTGGTACTGCAGCACCAGGAAGGCGTCGTACTCGCGCTTCACGTTGGCGCGGAAGGTGGCGCGATCGATGCCCTGCTCCTTCAGCGCGCGCTCGAGGGCGGCGTCGTCGAAGCCGTTGCGCCGCTTGATGTCCTCCACCGCCTCGTCGACCTGCGCCTCGGTGGCCTCGAGCTGCAGCTCGGCCGCCTTGGACTGCAGCAGGCGCTCGGCCACCACGTCGTCGAAGGCCCGCTTCAGCGCCGCGGTCTGGGCCGACTCTCGCTCTGCGCCGGCGGGGAGCTGCTCGGCCTTGAGGAGCGCCGGGCCGGCGCGCTCGGCGAGCTCGGAGAGGGTGACGACCTCGCCGTTCACCAGCGCCGCGACGCGGTCGACGATCGGGGGCTTGTCCGCCGGGGCGGCGGCGAGGAGGGCGAGCAGGGGGAGGGCAGCGATCAAGGGGTCACTCCGGCGACGGCCTTCTCGTCGACTTCGATGCGGGCGCGCTCGCGCAGGCCCTTCACGTAATCCTGCTGGACCTGGGCGCGCTTCTCCCGGGCGAGCTTCGCCGCGATGTCGCCGCGCGCCTGCTCGAGGGTGCGCCGCTGCGCGGCGCGCCGGTCGACCACCTTGAAGATGTGGAAGCCGTACGGCGACGGGGTGACGTCGCTCACGCGGTTGAGCGGCAGCGTGAAGGTGACGTCGAACACCTCGGGGAAGCCGGAGCCGCGCCCGATGTAGCCGAGGTCCCCGCCCCCCTTCCCCTCCGGGGCGATCGACGACTTGCGGGCGACCTCCGCGAACGTCTGCGGGTTGCGGCGGAGCTTCTCGCGCACCGCGAGCGCCTCCTCCTTGCTCGCGACGACCACCTGGAGCACGTGCACCTTCTCAGGCTCCTCGAACTCCGCGGCGTGGTCGGCGAAGTAGCGCTGGATCTCGGCGTCGGAGACCTGCACCTGGGGGTAGACCTGCTCCTCGAAGAGCCGCTCGACGGTGAGCTGGTCCGCGAGGCGCGCCTTCAGGTCGGCCTGGCTGAGCCGCTGCTGGGCGAGCAGGTCGTCGAAGTGCGTGCCGGGATACTCGGCGCGCACGCGCAGGAAGGCGCGCTCGACCTGATCCTGGCCCACGACGATGGAGCGCGCGCGTGCCTCCTGGAGCAGCAGCGTCCGATCCACGAGCTCGTCGAGGAGGCGCCGGCGGAGGACGTCCCCGCCGTCGCCGCGCGCGTCGCCCGCGCTCGCCTCGCGCAGCTCGCGCGCGAGCACGTCGGCGCCGATGGGCTCGCCGTTCACGAGCGCCACCGCCGGCGGCGCGGGCGGCGAGCCCTTCGTCTCGCCGCCGCACCGGCCGCAGCCCGCCCCGGCGACGGCGCCGAGGAGGGCGAGCGGGATGAGGAGCCTGCCGGGCACGCCTACTTGGCGGGAGCCGGAGGGGCGGGGGTCGCCCGCGGGGGCGCGGCGCCGGGCATCGCGCCGTGGCCGCCCATGCCGCCGGGCGCGCCCGGCATGCCGGCGGGCGCGGCGGCGGCGGAGACCTCGATGGCCTCGAGCGCCTTCTCGTCGACGGAGATCTTGGCCTCGTCCTTGAGGCGCTTCAGCCACTCGTCGAACTCCTTGGTCTTCCGCTCGCGGTAGAGCTTGTTCGCGATCTGCGTCTTCACCTGGTCGAAGGAGCGGTTCAGCTCCTCCTGCTGCGCGGTGAGCTTGAGGAGGTAGAGGCCCTTGGGCGTCTCGATCACGCCGGAGGTCTGGCCGGCCTGCAGCGCGAACGCGGCGTCGGCGAGCTCCTTCGAGAACGCCTGGCTGAGCTCCTCGTGCGACTTGAACTGGAGGTCGCCGCCGGCGCTCTTGGTGGCCGCGTCCTCGGAGTACTGCGCCACCGCCTGGTTGAAGGCGAGCGCGTTCTTCTTCTCCTCGGCCTTGATCTTGGCGAGGGCGGCCTTCGCCTGGGCGAGCTTCTTCGCCCGCTCCGGCGAGCCGGCGGGCGCGTTCCAGATCACCGCGGCGAGGCGCACGCGCTTCGGGCGGAAGTAGTCCGACTTGTGATCGTCGTAGTACTTCTGGAGCTCCGGCTCGGGCAGGTTCTTCGCGCCCTCCAGGTCCTGGAAGTTCTTCTGGACGAGCTTCTGGACCATGATCTTCTTCAGCGTCATCTGCACGTCGGGATCGTCCGCGAGCCCGCGCTTCTCGGCCTCGCGCGCGAGCACCTCGAACCGGACCAGGTTGTCGAGGAACTCCTTCTTGCGCTCCAGCGTGGTGTAGCGCGCGCGGATGAAGGGAGACTGCTCGTCGAGGCGAGCCTTGAACTCGTCGGCGGTGATGGTCACCCCGTTGCCCTGGGCGACCACCGGGCCGGACTTCTTCTCGTCCTTCTTCGGCCCGCAGGCGACGGCGAGCGCGCAGAGGCCGGTGACGATGAGACGGCGCTGCATGCGAGTGCTCCTTCGGGAAGACGTGCAGGAAAGCCGGTAGGCCAACGCCGGACCACGCTCCGTTCTTCCCCTACGGGGGGCCGAGCGCTGGCTTCGAGCGGCTGAAAAGAGCACGGAACGACGGGGCGATCAAGGATCGCAGACCCCCTCCAGGGCGGGACGTCCGGAGGGCGCTCGGCTACTCGGGGCGGGCGCAGCGCGCGAGGCCGGCGAGGAGCTCCCGGGCGGCCCCGAGCAGCTCGCGGCCGGTGCTCAGCTCCATCGCCGGCGAGGGCACCAGGCCGACGGCGGCGGCGCGCACGGGCGGCAGCGCGGGCCGGCCCGCGGCCTTCCCCTTCGGCCCCTTCGCGCCCTTCGGCGGCGCGGCCTTGGGGGCCGCGGGCCGGGCGCCGCCGAGCGCCGCGACGAGCTTCATGTCGGGGGTGAGCCGCAGCGCGCCGCTCGAGGCGGTGACGTGCTTCGCGAGGAGGAAGGGGTCGAGGGCGGCGCCCTCGCCGAGGGTGAGCACGAGCCGGCCGGGGCCGGCCTCCAGCGCGCGGATGCGCAGGGCGCGCAGCCGCACCTTCACGGCCATCACGTCGCAGAGCGCGTCGAGCTCCTCGGGCGGATCGCCGCAGCGGTCCACGATCTCGGCCCGGACCTCGTCGAGCTCCTCGTCGGTCGTGGCCTGCGCCAGCCGCTTGTAGAAGTAGAGGCGCTGGTGGACGTCCGGCATGTAGGGGTCGGGGATGAACGCCGGGACGGGGAGCTGCACGTCGGGGTCGATGTCCTCCCGCGGCGGCTCGCCCTTGAGCTCGCGCACCGCCTCGTCGAGGAGCTCGGAGTACAGCTCGAACCCCACCGCCTCGATCTGGCCGGACTGGTCCTTGCCGAGCAGGTTGCCCGCGCCGCGGATCTCCAGGTCGTGGCTCGCGATCTTGAAGCCCGCCCCGAGCTCGCTGAAGCGCTGCAGCACCTCCAGCCGCTTCTGCGCGTCCTTCGTCACGGGCCTGCGGGCGGGGACGAGCAGGTACGCGTAGGCGCGCTCGCGGCTGCGGCCCACCCGGCCCCGGATCTGGTAGAGCTGCGCGAGCCCGAAGTGGTCGGCGCGGTTCACGATGATGGTGTTCGCGCTCGGGATGTCGAGGCCGCTCTCGATGATGCTCGTGGCGAGCAGCACGTCGAGCTCCTTGCGGACGAAGCGGCTCATCACCTCCTCGAGCTTCCCCTCGGCCATCTGCCCGTGCGCGACGCCCACCCGCGCCGACGGCACGATGTCGGCGAGGAACTTCTGCATGGCCGCGATGGAGCGGACGCGGTTGTGGACGAAGTAGACCTGCCCGCCGCGCTTCAGCTCCGTCTCGATCGACTCGCGGACCACCTGCGGGTCGAACTTCATGACGAAGGTGCGGATGGCGCGCCGGTCCTCGGGGGGCGTGGCGATGATGGAGAGGTCGCGCACGCCGGCGAGGCTCATGTGCAGGGTGCGCGGGATGGGCGTGGCGGTGAGGGTGAGCACGTCCACGAGCCTGCGCAGCTTCTTCAGGCGCTCCTTGTGGGCGACGCCGAAGCGCTGCTCCTCGTCCACCACCACGAGCCCGAGCTCCTTGAAGGACACGTCCGCGGCGAGGAGCCGGTGGGTGCCGACGACGACGTCCACCTTCCCGGCGGCGACGTCCTTCAGGACCTGCTTCACCTCCTCGGCGCTCTTCATCCGCGAGATCGCCTCGATGCGGACGGGGTAGCCCTTGAAGCGCTCGCGGAAGGTGCGCTCGTGCTGGGAGGCGAGCACGGTGGTGGGCACGAGCACCGCCACCTGCTTCCTGGAGAGCACCGCCAGCATCGCGGCGCGCATGGCCACCTCGGTCTTGCCGTAGCCGACGTCGCCGCAGACCAATCGATCCATCGGCGCCGCCGCGGCGGGCCCGCCGCGCTGCTTGCGCATGTCCCGGAGCACGTCGGCGATGGCCTTGGCCTGGTCGGGCGTCTCCTCCCAGGGGAACTCCGCCTCGAACTCGCGGAAGATCTCGTCCGGCTCCCCGAACGCGTGGCCGGGGTGGGCGGCGCGCGCGGCGTAGATGTCGAGCAGCTCCGCGGCCATCTTGAGGAGCTGCTCCTTCACCCGCGCCTTGCGCAGCGCGAAGGACTGGCCGCCGAGCCGATCGAGCCGCACCGACTCCGGCGCGGCGCCGGTGAACTTCTGGACCTGGCGCAGCTTCGCGACCGGCAGGTACAGCCGGTCCGCGCCGTCGTACGCGAGGACGAGGAAGTCGCCCTCCACGCCCCGGATCTGCATCTTGGTGAGGCCGAGGTAGCGCGCGATGCCGTGCTCGACGTGCACGACGAGATCGCCCTCGTTCAGGTCGCGGAACGCCGCCGCGAACGCGTTCTCCTCCTTGGTGCGGCGCGCCTTCTTGCGGACGCGCCGGCCGAAGATCTCCTCGTCGGCGACGACCGCGAGCCCGCCCTCGCCGTCCACGAACCCCGCCGAGATCTCGCCGGTGAAGACGTGGGCGTGGATGGCGGGATCGTAGATGGCCCGCGCGTCGCCGGGCTGGCCCGGGTGCACGCGCACCGCCTGGCGCCGGTCCTCGAGCAGGCGGCGGAGCCGGTCCACGGTCGAGGCCGACCCGCAGGCCACCACCGCCGCGACCCCGCGGCGACGCCAGTCGTCGAGCCGCCGGGTGAGCGGCGCGAGCGCGCCCTCGTCGCCGTGGGCCGCCTCGATCTCGCCCCGCAGGGCGTGGGTGTCGCCGAGCGAGAAGCGGATGGGCTCGGCGGTGCCGAGCCACACGCCGTGGCGCCGGACGACGGGGCGCTCCGCGAGGCGCGCGAGCGCCTCGGCGGCGGGGAGGAAGTGGGCCGCCGGGGGCAGCGCGAGCTCCTCGCGCCGCACCGCCGCCTCGTGCTCGCGGGCGAGCTCCGCGTCGAGCTCCAAGAGCGCCTCCTCCACGCCGGAGGCGTCGTCCACGTACGCCGCGGTGCCGGGCGGCAGGTAGTCGAACAGGGTCCCGAGCCCGCCCGGATGGAAGCCGGGGAGGAGCGCCTCCAGGCCGAAGAAGGGGGTGCCCGCGTCGATGGCGTCGAGCACCTCGCGCACCCGCGAGGTCGGGCGGTTCACCCGCTCGGCCGCGTCGCGCACCGCCGCCTTCGCCGCCTCCTTCCCCTCCTCCGAGAAGAGCGCCTCGCGCGCCGGGCAGAGCAGCACCTCCGCCACCTCGCCCTCGCTCCGCTGCGACTGCGGGTCGAAGGCGCGGCAGCTCTCGATCTCGTCGCCGAAGAACTCGAGCCGCACCGGCGCGGGATCGGCGGGGCTCCACAGATCCACGATCCCGCCGCGCACCGCGAAGGTGCCCGGGTCCTCGACGAGCGGGGTGCGGGTGAAGCCGAGCAGCACGAGCTTCGCCGCGAGCGCCTCGCGCTCGACGCTCACCCCCTTGCCGAGCAGGTCCGCGCCCGCCTCGAACACCCGCCGCGGCACCATCCGCCTCGCGAGCGCCCGGGCGGAGACCACGATCGCCTTGGCGCCGTCGGGGGCCAAATGGAGCCGCGCGAGCGCGGAGAGCCGCTCCATCTCGACCCCGCGGTCGGGCGAGAGATCGTCGTAGGGGAGCACGGCGTCGGCGGGGAGGCGCAGCACCGCGTCCGGGCCGAGGAAGAAGGCGAGATCCCGGGCGAGCGCCTCGGCGTCGTCCTCGTCGGGGGCCACGGCGAGCAGGGAGCGGGCCCGCGCCGGGCCCGGGGCGAGCAGGTCCCGCGCGAGGAGGCCGCGCGCGGCGCCGAGGAGGCCGACCACGTCGGCGCGGCGGTCGGTCTCGAGCGCGCGGCTCACTCGGGCGCGCGGGGCGGTCGGGGCGGCTTCCTCTGCGGCAGGTCGGGGGGTGCTCACGGCGTTCGGCTCGGGGGCGGCATCTTACTTGTGACGCCGCCCGGGCGCGCGCCGCGATTCGCGCGCACCCTGCTGCGGCCGATGTAAGGGAAACGAGGCGCCGGGCTCAACGGACGTTCTTCGCCGCGCCCGCGCCGCCGGAGTCGCTCGCCCCCGGGGGGAGCGTTCGCGACTTCGAGGGTGCGCCCGCGCCGATCCTCGCCGCGCCCGGCGCCTCGGCCAGATCCTAACCCCCGGGTGGACGCCGCGCCCGCTGCGCCACCTGCTTCCTTGATCGGTCTCTGGGGCACCGCTACACTCGGAGCGGCCCAGGAACGCTTGCCGAGGCCCTCGTGCGGCACCCGATCTCCCGCTCCTCCATCGCCGCGGCGCTTGCGTCGCTCGTCCTCGCTGCGTGCGGGGGAGCGGACGCACGTCCGGCCGCCGGCGACGACGCGGCCCCCATGCTCGCGACGCTCGCCAGCCCGCCGGGCGCGGGCTCGGAGCGCCTCCGGGCGGGCGACCTCGCGGGCGCACGCGCGACGTTCGAGGCGGCGCTGGCCCAGGATCCCGATCGCCTCGCCGCGCTGAACGACCTCGCGGTGAGCTACCTGCTCGAGGGGCACGCGGACGCCGCGCGGCGGCTGCTCGACGAGGTGGTGGCGAGCGGGACGGCGCGGGAGCAGCAGGCCGCCCTCGTGAACCTGGGCGAGCTCTACGCCGCCGAGGGCTACCTGTCGGCCGCCCGGGCGTACCTCGAGACCGCCCGGGCGATCGAGCCCGCGCGTCCCGAGCCGTGGTACGCGCTCGCGCTGCTCGCCGACGGGCGCGGCGAGCGCGAGCAGGCGGCGAGCGCCCTCGCCGAGGCGCTGCGCCTCGACGACGGGGGTGCGGCGCGCGCAGCGTTCGCTTACGTATTTCCCGAGGAGCGCGTGCACCTCGAGGCCCTCGTCGCCGAGGCGGCTGGCGATCGGGCGCTCGCGGGGACGCGCTGGCGGGAGCTCTCCGGCAGCCGCTTCGCGTCGCTGGCGGCGGCGGCGGAGAGGCACCTCGTCGGCGAGTAGGCGACACGATGCCGGGCCCTGGCGGTGAGCTGGACAGACGGGAGCGCGAGGTCCTCCGCGCGCTCGTGCAGGACTACATCCACACCGGTGAGCCGGTGGCGAGCCAGCCGCTCCTCGCGCGCCACGAGCTCGAGTGCTCGCCGGCGACGGTCCGCTCGGTGATGAGCGATCTCGAGGCGCTCGGCTTCCTCGAGAAGCCCCACGCCTCCTCGGGGCGGATCCCCACCGAGCGCGGCTACCGGCTCTACGTGGACTCGCTCCTCAAGGTGCGGCCGCCCTCGCCGCAGGACCGCGACCGCATCGAGCGGCTCGCCCAGGCGGCGAGCGACGTGGGGCGCCTGCTGGAGGGCACCGCCGACCTGCTCCACTCGCTGTCCCACCACGCGGGCGTGGTCACCACCCCGCGCCCGCGCGTGGATCCGGTCCGGCAGGTGGAGTTCGTGCGGCTGCGCGAGAACCGCGTGCTCGCGGTGTTCGTCTCCGAGGCGGGCATCGTCACGAACAAGCTCGTGCAGCTCGAGTTCCCCATGCCCGCGGCGGACCTCGAGCGCGCGGCCAACTACCTGAACGAGAAGATCCACGCGCTCTCGCACGCCGCCGAGACGCTCGGGGCGGTGCGCGAGCAGATCCTCCAGGACATGCGCGCCGACCAGAGCGCGCTGCACGAGCTCCTGCAGAAGGCGCTCAGCCTGGCCGAGCAGACCTTCGACGGGCCGGGCGAGGAGCGCGTGCTCGTCGACGGCGAGGAGAGCTTCCTCGACGCGCCCGAGTTCGCGAACGTGCGCAAGGCGCGGGCGCTGCTCAGGGCGTTCGCCGAGAAGGATCGCATCCTGCGCGTGCTCGACCGCGTGCTCACCTCGCAGGAGGTGCAGATCTTCATCGGCGCCGAGAGCGAGTTCGCGGCGGTGCCCGACGTGTCGGTGGTGGCGGCGCCCTACGGGCGGGGCGACCACGTGCTCGGCACGCTCGCGGTGGTGGGGCCGACGCGCATGAACTACGCGCGCGTCATACCGCTCGTGGATCTGACCGCTCGCCACATCTCGCGCGCGCTGACCGCCCTGTCGGACGGATAGCGGAAGCCGCGCACACCCGCGGGCGCGGCGCCGCCGTCGCCGCGCCCGAACCTTGTTCCGCCCGCTCGCGCCATGCAATGATGGCGGGCCGCGGAGCGCGCGAGCGGGGGCGCGCCGCCGCGCCGCCCCGCGTCCCCCCGTCACACGATCGCGACCCCCATGGCCGACAGCCAGGACAAAGGTGCCTTCCGGGCGGAGATCCCCCTCGACGCGGTCGAGGAGGCCCTCCGCTCCGTCGAGCGGATCTCCCGCGGCGCGGCCGCGCGCGAGGAGGCCTCGAGCGAGGTGGAGCTGGAGGGCGAGCCCGCCGCGCCGGCCGACGCCGCCGAGGTCGCGCAGCTCCGCGCCCAGCTCGAGCTCTCGCAGGCGAAGGGACGGGAGGTGCTCGAGAAGCTCCGCGAGGAGCACGAGCGGCTCCTGCGCGCCGCCGCCGACCTCGAGAACTTCAAGAAGCGGGCGGCGAGGGAGCGCGAGGAGGTGCAGCGCTTCGGGAACGAGCAGGTGGTGAAGGATCTCCTCCCGGTGGTGGACGGGCTCGACCGCGCGCTCGCGGCCGCGCCCGCCGGCGACGCGGTGGCCGACGGCGTGCGGCTCGTCCGCGCCAGCCTGGAGCAGGCGCTCGCGAAGCACGGCGTCAGCGCCTTCAGCGCGATGGGCGCGCGCTTCGACCCGGTGGCGCACGAGGCGCTCCTGCAGGTCCCGACCGACGCGCAGCCTCCCGGCACGGTGGTCCTCGAGCACGCGCGCGGCTTCAAGCTGCACGGCCGGCTCGTCCGCCCGGCGATGGTGGGGGTCGCCGTCGCGGCGGGGCCGGACCGAAGGAGCGAGGGCTGAGCGATGGGGAAGGTCATCGGCATCGACCTCGGCACCACGAACTCCTGCGTCTCGGTGATGGAGGGGGGCGACGCCGTCGTCATCCCGAACAGCGAGGGCTCGCGCACCACCCCGTCCATGGTGGCCTTCACCGAGGGCGGCGAGCGGCTCGTCGGGCAGATCGCGAAGCGCCAGGCCATCACCAACCCCGAGGCCACCGTCCACGGCGTGAAGCGGCTCATCGGGCGCAAGTTCGACGACGCGGAGGTGAGGCGCTCCGTCGGGCTCGTGCCGTACCGCATCGCGGCGGCCGAGAACGGCGACGCCTGGGTGGAGGCCGCCGGCAAGCCGCACTCGCCGGCCGAGATCTCGGCGATGGTCCTCGCCAAGATGAAGCAGACCGCGGAGGACTACCTCGGCGAGCCCGTCTCCGAGGCGATCGTCACCTGCCCCGCCTACTTCAACGACGCCCAGCGCCAGGCGACCAAGGACGCGGGGCGCATCGCCGGGCTGAACGTCCTCCGCATCATCAACGAGCCGACCGCGGCGGCCCTCGCCTACGGCATCGACAAGCAGAAGGCGGGCGCGACCGAGCGCGTCGCGGTGTACGACCTCGGGGGCGGCACCTTCGACATCACGGTCCTCGAGCTCAACCTCGGCGTGTTCGAGGTGAAGGCGACGAACGGCGACACGTTCCTCGGCGGCGAGGACTTCGACCAGCGGCTCATCGACTGGATGGCGCGGCGCTTCCGCGAGCAGACCGGCGTCGACCTCACCCGCGACCGCATGGCGCTCCAGCGGCTCAAGGAGGCCGCGGAGCGCGCCAAGCACGAGCTCTCCAGCGCGATCGAGACGGAGGTGAACCTCCCGTTCATCACCGCCGACGCCACCGGCCCCAAGCACCTCGCCGAGACCATCGACCGCGCCACGCTCGAGGAGCTGTGCGGCGACCTGATCGAGCGGACGCTGGAGCCGTGCCGCACCGCCCTCGAGGACGCGGGCGTCTCGGTGCAGCAGATCGACACCGTCATCCTGGTCGGCGGCATGACCCGCATGCCGAAGGTGCAGGAGGTGGTGAAGCGCTTCTTCGGCAGGGAGCCGCACAAGGGCGTGAACCCGGACGAGGTCGTCGCGGTGGGCGCGGCGATCCAGGGCGGCGTGCTGAAGGGCGAGGTGAAGGACGTCCTGCTCCTCGACGTGACGCCCCTCTCGCTGGGCGTCGAGACCGCGGGCGGCGTCTTCACCAAGATCATCGAGAAGAACACCACCGTCCCCTGCAAGAAGTCGCAGGTGTTCTCGACGGCGGTGGACAACCAGCCGCTCGTGTCCGTCCACGTGCTGCAGGGCGAGCGCGGCATGGCCGCGGACGACAAGACCCTGGGGCGCTTCGAGCTCGTCGGCATCCCGCCCGCGCCCCGCGGCGTGCCGCAGATCGAGGTCACCTTCGACATCGACGCGAACGGGATCGTGCACGTCTCCGCGAAGGACCTCGGCACCGGCAAGCAGCAGCAGATCCGGATCACCGGCTCCTCCGGCCTCACGGAGGCGGAGATCCAGCGGATGATCCGCGACGCGGAGGCGAACCGCGCCGACGACGCCGCGAAGAAGGAGCTCGCCGATCTCAAGAACAACGCCGAGGGGCTCGTCTACACGACCGAGAAGAGCCTCGAGGAGTACGCGAGCGCGCTCGCCGCGGACGACCTCGCCGAGATCCGCGCCGACCTCGAGCTGCTGAAGGGCGTGCTGCAGGGCTCCGACGGCGGGGCGATCAAGGAAGCGCTCACCCGCCTGGAGGGCAGCGCCTACCGGATCGCCGACGCCATCTACGCGCAGCAGGGCGGCGGGACGTAGCCGCCGCCGTTGGGCACCCGCGGCCGGCGCCGCCGTCCGGGCCGGACGGCGCGAATTGTCAGCCCCTCCGCGTGCGTTATATTGCCGCCGGCGCGGCCGCCCGGCCGCGGAAGGGCCTGAAAGCACGTGCAAAAGCGAGATTACTACGAGGTCCTTGGCGTCGAGCGCGCCGCGGACGAGACGGCGATCAAGACCGCCTACCGCAAGCTCGCCCACCAGTTCCACCCGGACAAGAACCCGGGCGACAAGAAGGCCGAGGACAGGTTCAAGGAGGCGTCCGAGGCCTACGAGGTGCTGTCGGACCCGGACAAGCGGGCCCGCTACGACCGCTTCGGGCACGCGGGCGGCGGCGGGTTCCCCGGCGGCGACGGCTTCCCGTTCGGCGGCGCGGCCACCATCAACGACATCTTCGGCGACATCTTCGGCGAGATGTTCGGCGGCGGCGGCGGACGGCGCCAGCGCCAGCGCACGCGCGGCTCGGACCTCCGCTACCACCTCGAGATCTCCTTCGAGGAGGCGGCGTTCGGCACGGTGGCGCGCATCACCATCCCCCGGCCGAAGGCGTGCGAGACCTGCCGGGGCTCCGGCGCGAAGCCGGGCACCGGCCCCAAGACCTGCCCCACCTGCGGCGGCTCGGGCGAGGTGCGCCTCACCCAGGGCTTCTTCTCGATCGCCCGGACCTGCCACCACTGCCAGGGCGCGGGCCGCGTCATCGTGGACAAGTGTCCGACCTGCGCCGGCCAGGGCGCGCTGCGCGAGGAGGCCACCGTCGAGGTGAAGGTCCCGCCGGGCGTGGACACCGGGACGCGGCTCAAGCTCTCGGGCGAGGGCGAGCCTCCGCCCATCCCGGGCGGCAGCGCGGGCGACCTGTACGTCGTGCTGCAGGTGCGCGAGCATCCGATCTTCACGCGCGAGGACACCGAGGTCCTCTGCGAGATGCCCATCTCCATCTCGCAGGCGGCGCTCGGCGCGACCATCGACGTGCCCACCCTCGACGGCCCGGCCAAGCTGAAGATCCCGGCGGGGACGCAGAGCGGAAAGGTGTTCCGGGTGAAGGGCAAGGGCATCCCGGCGCTCTCCGGCGGCGGCCGCGGCGACCAGCACGTCCGCGTCGCCGTCGAGACCCCGACGCACCTCACGAAGGAGCAGCGCGAGCTGCTCGAGCGCTTCGCGGCGCTCTCCGGTGAGGAGACGAACCCGCACGCCCGCAGCTTCTGGCAGAAGGTCGGGGATCTGATCCGGGACGCGAAGGGGTAAAGGCGCACGCTACAGGCCACGGGCTCCAGGAGAGGCGCAAGCCGCGCCGTTCCCGAGGCCTGGAGCCTGAAGCCCGTAGCCTTCCGGCGGAATTCGTTCCCTGCCTGCGGGTTCCGCAGTAGATCGGAGCACCCATGCGCGTCACCGCCCGGAAGGTCCTCGCGTTCCTCCTGCTGTCCCTCGCCGGCTGCCCGAAGCGGGTGGTGGTGAACGGCCAGGAGATGTCGGTCCAGGATGCGGACGACCTCGCCCGCCGCGAGCTCGACGGCGTGCGCGCCGAGGCGAAGGGGCTGCCGCCCGCGCAGGCGGCGGAGCGGCTCGAGGCGTTCGCGAAGCGCTACCGCGGCGTTCCCGCCGGAGGGGAGGCGCTGCACGAGGCGGCGGAGCTGCGCCGCGCGGGCGGGGAGCCGGCGCGCGCGGCGGAGGACCTCCGCACGCTGCTCGCCGAGCACCCGCTCCACGCCCGGGCGGTCGAGGCGAAGTACCTCCTCGCCCTCTCGGACATCGAGCTCGGCCGGACCCGCGACGGGCTCGCGAGCCTCGCCACGCTCTACGAGAAGCTCCCCTCCGAGGCGCGGCCCGACGCCGCCGCCCGGGCGGCCGAGGCCGCCCTCGCGGCAGGAGAGGAGGCCGAGGCGGTGCGCTGGCTCGCGACGCTGGCGGAGGGGCAGCAGGGCGCCGCGCGCGAGCGGACCCTCGCCCGCGCCGTCGAGGCGGTGGACGCCCTCGGCCTCGAGGACGCCGACGCCCTGCGCCGGGCGCTCCCCGCGGACGCGGCGATCCAGGAGCCGCTCGCGATGAAGGCCGCGCGCATCCACCTCCACCTGCGCGACTACGCGAAGGCCGAGCAGGCGGCGCGCGAGGTGTTCCTGCGCTGGCCCCACGGGCGCTACGCGGACGAGGCGAAGCGGCTCGTCGAGCGCATCTCGCGGCTCACCTACGTGCGCCCGAACGTGCTCGGCGTCGCCGTCCCGCTCTCCGGCAACTACAAGCGCTGGGGCGAGGCGATCCTGCAGGGCGTCTCGCTCGCCCTGGAGGGCTCCGCCGTGAAGCTGGCGGTGCGCGACACGCGCGGGGAGCCGGACGGCGCCGCGGCCGCGCTCGAGGCCCTGGTCCTCGAGGAGGGCGCCATCGCGGTGGTGGGCGGGGTGACGAACGCGGAGGGGGAGCGCGCCGCGGCCGCCGCGGAGGAGCTGCAGGTCCCGTTCGTCTCGCTCTCCAAGCAGGAGGGGATCACCGAGGCGGGCCCCCACGTGTTCCAGAACATGCTCACCGCGAGCGAGCAGGCCGACGCGCTCCTCGGCCTCGCCATGGGCAAGCGGGGGATGCGGCGCTTCGCGATCCTCTACCCCTCGATGACCTACGGGGTGGAGCTCGCGAACGCGTTCTGGGACGAGCTCGAGGCGCGCGGCGGCGAGGTGCGCGCCGCCGAGACCTACGCGGCGGACCGGACCACCTTCACGCCGCTCGTGAAGAGCATGGTGGGCAAGCTCTACCTCGAGGACCGGCGCGACTGGCAGGAGCAGGCGCGGGAGATCGCCGACAAGGAGAAGGATCCCTTCCGGCGCCGCAAGGCGCTCGAGAAGGCCCGCGAGCGGCTCGCGCCCGTCACCGACTTCGACGCGATCTTCATCCCCGACTTCGCGCGCAACGTGAAGCTCATCGCGCCCGCGCTGGCGGTCGAGGACGTGGTGACGCAGACCTGCGAGCCCGACGCGCTCGAGAAGCTCAAGAAGCTCACCGGCCGGCCCGACCTCCGCCCCGTGCAGCTCCTCGGGGCGAACGGCTGGAGCGGCGACCCCAGCCTGTTCGATCAGGCGCCCGGCGGCGCGGGCCGCCACCTCCGCTGCGCCATCTACGTGGACGGGTTCTTCGCCGGCTCCGCGCGCGCGGGCACGCGGCGCTTCGTGGAGCGCTTCCAGCAGAAGCACCCCGGCCACACGCCCACCATCCTCGAGGCGTCCGCCTACGACGCGGCCGGGATGGCGCGCCAGGTGATGGAGCGCGACCGCGCCCAGACGCGGGCGGCCCTGCGCGACGGGCTCGCCGGGGTGCGCGGGTTCAGCGGGGCGACCGGCGAGCTGTCGATGGGACCGGACCGCACCCCCGTCCGCGAGCTCTTCTTCCTGACCGTGGACTCGAGCGGCCTGCGCGAGATGAAGCCCGAGGAGCTGGCCGCGCCGGGCGCGGGCGGGATGTAGGGTGCGCCCCGCCGCCCTCCAGGAGGCGCCCGCGTCGAGCGAGGCGGCGCGAACCCTGAAGGCGCTCGCGCCCGCCGCGGTCATCTTCCTCGCCGCGGCGATCGCGGTGCTGCCGTCGCTGGGCGGCGGCTTCGTGTTCGACGATCACGGGCTCATCGAGGACAGCGCGCTGCTCCGCGGTCCGCTCTGGCGCATCTGGCTCACCACCGAGCCGGTGGACTTCTGGCCGCTCACCTACACGACGCTCTGGCTCGACTGGCGCGCGTGGGGCACCGGGCCGCTCGGCTACCGGCTCCTCAACGTGGCGCTGCACGCCGCCACGGCGACGCTCCTGTGGCGCGTGCTCCGGCGCCTCGCCGTCCCCGGGGCCTGGCTCGCGGGCCTCCTCTTCGCCGTCCACCCGGCCACGGTCGAGTCGGTGGCGTGGATCTCGGAGCGCAAGAACGTGCTCTCCGGCGCGCTCTTCGCAGGCGCGGTGCTGGTGTGGCTCCGCCACCGGGCGTCCCGGAGGACGGGCTGGTACGTCGCCGCGCTGGCGACGTTCCTGCTCGCGCTGCTGGCCAAGACCTCGACCGTGATGCTCCCGGTCGTGCTGCTCGGGATCGCGCTCTGGCAGCGCGGGCGCCTCGAGCGGCGCGACCTCGTGGAGACGGCCCCGTTCTTCGCGCTCTCCCTCGCGCTCGGCGCGGTGACGGTCTGGTTCCAGCAGGTGCGGTCGCTGGCGGGCGCGCGGCTGCCCCGCGGCCTCGAGGAGCGGGTGGGCGGCGCGGCGTGGGCGCTGCTCTCCTACCTGCGGACGGCGCTCGTGCCCGTCGACATCCCGCTCGTGGCGGCCCCGTGGCCGGTGGGGAGCGCGGAGCCGCTCTTCTGGGCCCCGCTCGCGATCGTGCTCGCCGCCGCCGGGGTGCTGGCGTGGGGGCGCCGGGGGCCGCTCCGCCCCGTCTCCTTCGCGCTCGGCTACCACGCCCTCATGGTGCTGCCCGTGCTCGGCCTCGTGGACATGGCCTACCTGCGCCTCGCGCCGGTGGCGAGCCACCTCCAGTACGTCGCCCTGATGGGCCCGGTGGCGCTCGCCGCCGCCGCGCTCGCGCGCCTCGCGTCCGGCCCGAGGCGGAGCGCCGCCCTCGCGGCGTCGGGGGTCCTCGCGCTCGCGCTCGCCGCGGCGTCCGCGCTCCGCTCGACGGCCTTCCGGGACGATCTCGCGTACTGGGAGGCGGCGGCCCGCGGCGCGCCGCAGAGCCGCGTGGCCGCGCTGCGGCTCGCGGACGAGCTGGGCGCCCGCGGCCGTGTCCCGGAGGCGCGGGCCGTGCTGGCCGGCGCGGCCGCGCGGCTGCGCGACCCGGCGGACCGGCTGCGCGCGGAGGCGATCCTGCTCGTGCACTCGCGCCGGTTCGCGGAGGGGCTCGCCGCCGCGGGCGCCGCCGAGCAGGTCAGGACCGATCCGTTCTTCCAGCGCGACCTCGGGGAGCTGCTCATCCAGGCGGGCCGGTTCGACGACGCCATCGCCGTGCTCGAGCCCGTGGTGCGCGCGCACCCGAACAGCGCGGAGCACCGCTACTGGCTGGGCTCCGCGCTCGCGCTCGCCGGACGGCTGCCGGAGGCCGCCGAGGTGGTGCGGGTCGCGTGCGGGCAGTCGCGCGGTCACTTCGGCACGTGCACCGCGTTCGTGATGGTGCTCGCGCGCATGGGCCAGGCGGACCGCGCCCGGGCCGAGCTCGCGAGCGCGCTCGCGCTCTCCCCGTGGGACGCCGAGGTGGAGCGGCTCCTCGCCGAGAGCGGCGTCCCCGAGGCCCGCTGAGCGCGCTGCACGGCGCGGAGGGCCCGGGACGGGGCGGGCGCCCGCTCGCCCGTGCCCGCTCCGCCGCGCGCGACTAGGTTGTCCGAGGATGGACGACGTCCTAGTGCGCCCGCGGCCGCGAGCCCGCCTGCCGGTCGCGAACATCGCGCTCTTCGTCGCGACGCTCGCCACCACGGTCTGGGCCGGCATGCTCTTCTCGCCCGCCGCGGCCGGGTTGCAGACGTTCGGGGAGCTCTTCGCGCTCGTCGGGCGCGCGCCGGCCGTGCTCCTCGAGGGCCTGCCGTTCGCGCTGTCGCTCGTCGGGATCCTCTTCGTCCACGAGATGGGCCACTACGTCCTCGCCCGCCGGGCGCGCGTGGACACGACCCTGCCGTACTTCATCCCGGTGCCGTTCGGCGTGGGCACGCTCGGCGCCATCATCCGCATGCGCTCGGCGATCCCCTCGCGCCGGGCCATCCTGGACATCGGCGCCTCGGGCCCGCTCGCCGGGCTCGCGGTGGCGCTCCCGCTGCTCGTGTGGGGGCTCGCGCACTCGCAGATCCACGCGGTCCCGGCGGCGACCTCGCCGAGCTCGCCGTTCGGCGTCTTCATGGCCTGGCTCTCGGGCCGGCCGCCGGCCGCCGACGCCGGCCAGGCGATCCACTTCGGCAACAGCCTCCTCACCTGGGCCGCGCAGCGGCTGGTCTTCGGCGAGCTCGCGCCCGGGACGGACGTGGTGCTGCACCCCGTGGCGGTCGCCGCCTCGCTGGGCCTGCTCGTCACCGCCCTGAACCTCGTGCCCGCCGGCCAGCTCGACGGCGGGCACGTGCTCTACGCGCTCCTCGGGCGGCGGCGCGCGCTGCTCGCCTCGCACGTCACGAGCACCGGCCTGCTGCTCGCGGGGATCTTCTTCTCCTGGAGCTGGCTCGTCTGGTGGTTCCTCACCCGCTTCGTGGTGGGCCTCGGACATCCGGCCGCGCTCACGGAGGAGCCGCTCGGGCCGGGGCGCAGGGTGGTGGCGATCGTGTCGCTCCTGCTGTTCCTCGCCACCTTCGTGCCGGTGCCGGTCTCCTTCTAGCGGTCGGCGCCGGTGGCGCTGCCCCGTGGCCCGCAGGCCGTAGCCCGAGGCCTTCCTGCCGGCGCTCGCTCGCCTCGGCGGGGGCGCCTTCGGCCGGGCGAGGGGGATCGGCTAGACTCCCGGCGCTCATGACCTCGTCCGCACAGCTCCCCGCGCCGGCGCCGGATCCGGCCGAGACCCAGGGCGAGGCCGACGCCTGGGCGAGCGTGCTCGCGGCCTGGGAGGACGACGCGGCGCACGCCGGCTACCTCTCGCGGTTCCACGACCTCGAGGGGCTCGCCGTCGCCGGCCGCCGCTACCGCGACGCCGCCCTCGCGCGGCCGGGCGACGCCCTGGCCGGGCGCTGGCGCGACGAGGTGATCCGCCGCGCGACGGCGCAGGGCTTCGCCCAGCTGCCGCGCAGCGGCGCGCCCGCCCCGGCCCGCGCGGCGGGCCTGCGCCGCGCGCTCGTCGCCCTCGCCGCGGCGCTCGTCGCCCTCGCCGCCTTCCTCCTCCTCGCCGGAACCCTCGGAGCCCGCTCCTGATCCCCGCAACCGCCACGCCTTCCGTCGAGGACGTCCTCGGCCCGGGCGGCCGCATCGCCGCCGCCCTCCCCGGCTACGAGCACCGCGCCGACCAGCTCGAGATGGCGCGCGCCGTGGAGCGCGCGATGAGCGAGCGTCGCTACCTCGTGGCCGAGGCCGGCACCGGCACCGGCAAGACCCTCGCCTACCTCGTGCCGGCGGCGCTCTCCGGCCGGCGGGTGATCGTCTCCACCGCCACGAAGACCCTGCAGGAGCAGATCTGGGGGAAGGACATCCCGCTGCTGCGCGAGCGCTGCGGCGTCGAGTTCGCCGCCGCCTACCTCAAGGGGCGCTCCAACTACTTCTGCCTCGCGCGCGGGGCGGAGTTCGCGCGCGCGCCGACGTTCGCGGCGCGCGAGGAGGCCGCGCTGTGGCCGCGCATCGAGGCCTGGGCGCGCGCCACCGAGACCGGCGACCGCAGCGAGATCGACCTCCCCGACCAGTTCCACACCTGGAAGGACCTGTCGGCCACCGCCGAGACGTGCGCGGGGCGCGAGTGCGAGCGGTACGAGGACTGCTTCGTCACCCGGGCGCGCGCGCTCGCCGGGCAGTCGGACGTGCTGCTCGTGAACCACCACCTCTTCTTCGCGGACCTCGCCATGCGCACGAGCCGCGCGGGGGTGGAGATCCTGCCCGAGTACGACGTGGTGGTGTTCGACGAGGCGCACGCGATCGAGGAGGTCGCCACCGAGTACTTCGGCCTGCAGATCTCGTCGTACCGCGTGGAGGAGCTCGGCCGCGACGCGCTGCGCGCGGTGGGGGATCGCCCGGACCTGGCCTCGATGATGCGCGAGGCGACCGGCGAGCTGCGCCGCGCCGGCGAGCGGTTCTTCCAGGCGCTCGCCGACGGGCTGCACGCGAGCGGCGCGGGCGCGGCGCGCGGCTGGGGCGCGCGCGCCGGCGGGCGCGGGCGAGGGCCGCGGCGGCGGGAGGAGGACGAGAGCGTGCGGGCGCCGCTCACCAGCGAGGTGCTCGAGCCCTGCGAGCGCGACCAGGCGCGGCTGGACGCGGCGCTCGAGGCGCTGCGCGAGCTGCTCGCCGACGCCGAGGCGCCGCCGCTCGCCCAGATCGCGCGGCGCGCCGGGGAGCTCAGGGTGGAGCTCGCGGCGGTGACGGCGATGAAGGAGCCGTCGCGCGTGTACTTCGCCGAGGTGCGCGGCCGCGGGGTGTTCCTGCGGGCGGCGCCCATCGACGTCGCGGAGGAGCTGCAGGCGCGGCTCTACCGGCGCACGGACACCGTGATCTTCACGAGCGCCACCCTCGCCGCGCAGGGCCGCTTCGACTACTTCAGGCGGCAGGTGGGCCTCGCGCCCGAGTTCGACGTGGACGAGGCGCGCTTCCCCGGCCCGTTCGACTTCCCGCGGCAGGCGGCCATCGTGACGCCCCCCACGGTCCCCGAGCCGAACGCGCCCGGCTTCCTCGACGCGGCCGCCGGGACGATCCGTGCGCTCGCGGAGGTGACGGGCGGGCGCGCCTTCGTGCTCTGCACCTCGAACCGCAACATGCACGCGCTCCACGGCGCGCTGCGCGACCTGCCCTATCAGGTGCTGCTCCAGGGCGAGCGCCCCAAGGCCCGCCTCCTCGAGGCGTTCCGCGCGGAGCCCTCGGTGCTGTTCGCGACCGCGAGCTTCTGGGAGGGGGTGGACGTGCCCGGCGACGCGCTCTCGCTCGTGGTCATCGACCGCCTCCCGTTCGCGCCGCCCGGGGACCCGGTGGTGGCGGCCCGCCTGCGGGCGCTCGAGGCGGAGGGGAGGGACGGGTTCTCCGAGCTGCAGGTCCCCGCCGCGGCGCTCGCGCTGCGGCAGGGCTTCGGCCGGCTGGTGCGCACGCGGGGGGACCGCGGGCTCGTCGCGATCCTCGACCGCCGGCTCGTCACGAAGGGCTACGGCCGCGCCTTCCTCGCGACCCTGCCGCGCTGCCCCGTGCTGCGGAGCGTGGCCGAGGCCCGCAGCTGGTGGGATCGCGGGGCCGGCGGCGCCTTGCACGGCGCGTGAGCCCCGCCCCGATGTGCGTCGAGGGAGCACCGACTCCCCGTCCGAGCGGGCGTCCGGCCGCGGCGGGGCCCTCTGCGATCCGGGGGCGCTGATCGGGTACAGTAACCGCTGGCGAACGCACCCGCCCCGAGCGACCGACATGGCCCAGTTCAACGCCGACACCCGCGAGATCGCCGTGAAGGTCGTCTATTACGGCCCGGCGCTGTCCGGGAAGACGACCAATCTCCAGTCGCTCTTCCAGAAGATCGATCCCAAGGTCCGCGGGCGCCTCATGACGCTCGACACGAAGGACGACCGGACCCTGTTCTTCGACATGATGCCCGTGTTCTTCCGCACGCGCGCGGGCGTGAAGGTGAAGCTGAAGCTCTACACGGTGCCGGGCCAGGTGATGCACGAGTCCACCCGCCGCATCGTGCTCCAGGGCACGGACGCGGTGGTGTTCGTGGCCGACTCGCGCCGCAGCGAGGCCGCGCCGACGCTCGCCTACTGGAACAACATGCTGAAGAACCTGGAGGCGAACGGGCTCGACTACCGCACCCTGCCCATCGTCGTCCAGATGAACAAGCGCGACCTCGAGGACGCGCGCGGCGACGGCGAGCTCGGCGATCTGCTGCGCGTGATCCAGCCGCGCATCGTGCCGGCGGTGGCCATCCGCGGCGAGGGCGTGCTCGAGACCCTGCACGCGCTGCTCCAGCTCACCTACCGCGCCCTGGACCGCCGCTTCGGCCTCGAGTCCGGCTGGCAGGTCTCGGAGCGCGAGTTCCTCGGCCAGATCTTCGCGCACGTGGACGTGCGCGGGTCGAGGCTCGCGGAGGCGCCGGCGCGATGACGGTGCCGCCGTCCTTCCTGCAGCAGCGGCTGCCGCTCGGGGACCTGCTCGATCTGCGGTCCTTCGGGGACGTGTGCCACTCGTTCTCCGAGCTGTACCGCATCGGCATCAAGGTCTTCGACGAGGCGGGCAACAAGCTCGTGGACGTGCGGGTCGGGAACGCCGACTTCTGCGGCTACATCTGGACCAAGGCGGCGGGGCGCGAGGGGTGCATCGCCACCGTCGGCAAGGTGAAGAGCGATCCGCTCCCGGAGGAGCCGGTCCCGCGCACCGTGCAGTGCTTCTCCGGCTGCCGCTACGTGGTGCAGCCCATCCTCTACGAGGGCGACCTCCTCGGCCGCGTGGTGTTCGGTCCCTTCGTGCCGGAGGACCTCGCCGAGCTGCCGGCGGCGCTGCGGGACATCGCGCCGGACTTCGACGCGAAGCTCGCCCAGGGCTACCTGGAGAAGATCCGGCGCGTGCCGGTGTCCACCGCCGAGAAGATCCTGAAGCACTTCATGGATCTCCTCGACGTGATGGTCTTCACCGGCCACAAGAACCTCATCGCCGCGAAGCTGCACATCGAGGCGGTGCAGGAGAGCTACCGGGAGCTGCAGGAGAAGAACCGGGAGCTCGAGGACAGCTACGCGAAGCTGAAGGAGCTCGACCGGCTCAAGTCCAACTTCCTCGCCACCATGAGCCACGAGCTGCGCACCCCGCTCACGAGCGTCATCGGCTACTCGGAGATGATGCTCGAGGGGCTGGGCGGGCCGCTCACCGCCGAGCAGCGCGAGTACCTGGGCATCATCATGGAGAAGGGCGAGAACCTCCTCCAGCTCATCACCTCCATCCTCGACATCTCCAAGATCGAGGCCGGGCGCGTGCGGCTCGTCCTCTCCGACGTGGACGCGACCCAGATCATGCGCGACGCGATCGCCACGGTGCTCCCGCTCGCGCGCAAGAAGGGGCTCAAGGTCGCCTGCGACGCGGGCGCGATGCCCCGGGTGCAGGCCGATCGCGACAAGCTGCGCCAGTGCCTCGTGAACCTCTGCTCGAACGCGGTGAAGTTCACCCCCGCGGGCGGGACCATCGCCGTGTCCGCCGAGGCGCTCCCGGGCGACCGGCTCGCCATCCACGTGGCCGACACCGGCATCGGCATCGGCGAGGAGCACCTCGGCAAGGTGTTCGACGTCTTCTACCAGGTGGACGGCTCCTCCACGCGCGAGTACGGCGGCGCCGGCCTGGGCCTCGCCATCGTGAAGAGCTTCGTCGAGGCGCACGGCGGCGAGGTGGGCGTCCGCTCGATCCCGGGCGTCGGCACCACGTTCACCGTGATCCTGCCGCTCCGCCCGAGCCTCGTCCCCGCCTACACCCCGGTGATCCCCATGCCGGCCGTCGGGCGCGTCTTCTGACCCGCATGTCCCGCAGGTCGCCGCCCGGCGAGTTCGAGCTCATCCGGCGCTTCACGCAGGCCCTGCCGGTCCGCGGCGAGGGCGTGCGCGTCGGCCCCGGCGACGACGCGGCGGTGCTCGCCCCGCCCGCCGGCGAGGAGCTCGTCGCCACGGCCGACGCGGTGGTGGCGGGGGTCCACTTCGACCGCGCGTTCACGCCCGAGGACGTGGGCTGGAAGGCGCTCGCGGTGAACCTCTCCGACCTCGCCGCCATGGGCGCCCGGCCGCTCTGGGCGCTCGTGTGCCTGGGGGTGCCGCCCGGCGCGCGCGCCGCGGAGCTCGTGCGCCTCGGCCGCGGCCTCGGCGCCTGCGCGCGGCGTCACGGCATCGCCGTCGCGGGCGGCAACGTCACCCGCGCGGCCGAGCTGTCGGTGACCGTCACCGCCGTCGGGGCGGTGCCGCACGGACGGGCCCTGCTCCGCGCCGGGGCGCGCCCGGGCGATCTCGTGCTCGTCACCGGCACCCTGGGCGACGCCGCGCTCGGCCGGGTCCCCGGCGCGCCCGCTGCGCTGGCGCGCCGCCAGCGCCGCCCCACCCCGCGCCTCGCCGCCGGCCGGGCCCTCGCGAGCGTGGCGCGCGCCGCCATCGACGTGTCGGACGGCCTCGTGCAGGACCTCTCCCACCTGTGCGAGGCGTCCGGCGTGGGCGCGCGCATCGGCGTGGCCGACCTGCCGCTCTCCGCCGCGGCGAGGCGCCTCTCCCGCGGCGGCGCGGCGGCGCGGGACGCCGCGCTCTCCGGGGGGGAGGACTACGAGCTCCTCCTGGCGATCGCGCCCTCGCTCCTCCCCGCCGCGCAGGCCGCGGCGGCGAAGGCTCGCACGCCGCTCACCGTGATCGGGCGCTTCGTGCGCGGGCGGGGCGTGCGCGTGGTCGGGCCCACCGGCGCGGCCGTCGCGGTCGCCGCGCGCGGGCACGACCACCTCCGCGCACCCTCCGCGCTTTGACTTGCCGCAGGCGGCGTCTAGGATCACCGCGCGCCCTGCCCGGTCCGGGGGCCGCCACCCCAGGGGTCCCCCTTGCCGCGAGCTGGCCGAGACGAACGACTCTCCACCCGCCCGAGCGCGCGCTGGCAGGACGCGCCGCACCTCGTGGCGGTGCGCGGTCGCGCGGCCGAGGCGGCCCCGCGGGTCGCGCCGGCGGCCGCGGGGCGCTCGGTCTCCCTCGAGCGGAAGATCCTCTTCAGCTACCTCGTGGTGGGCGCGGTGCTGCTCTTCGCGGTGCCCGAGATCCGCGAGCGCATCCAGAGCCCGGTGGTGGCGGGGCTGGCCGTGCTCGCCCTCACCCTGCTGCTCGGCGTGGTCCTCACCCTCGCGGTGGCGCGGGTGTCGAGGCTCACGCGGCTGCGGGCGAGCGCCGTGGAGATCAGCCGGGGCGACCTGTCGAAGGCGGTGGTCTCGGAGGAGCAGCGCGCCCTCCACGACGAGATCGACGAGCTCACCTCCGCCATCTGCACCATGCAGGAGAACCTGCGCGACCTCGTCTCGCGCATCCAGCGGACCGCGCAGTCGGTGGCCGACTCGGCGAACGAGCTGCAGCAGAGCGCCGAGGAGGTGAACGCCTCGACCGACGAGGTCGCCTCCTCCATGGAGAAGATCGCGGCGGGTGCCGGCCAGCAGTCGGAGCTGGTGGAGCGGACCTCCAAGGTCATCGGCGAGATCGCCGGCTCCATCGAGGCGACCGCGCGCAGCGCCGAGGAGGCGGCCCGGGCGTCCGCCGAGACCAGCCAGTCGGCCGCCGCCGGCGGCGAGGCGGCGCGGCTCGCCGGCGAGAAGGTGAAGAAGGTGTTCGCCCGCATCGAGGCGGCGAGCGAGCAGGTGTTCGCGTTCGGCGAGCGCACGAAGGAGATCTCCAAGATCGTCGAGGCGATCACCCAGGTGGCGAACCAGACCAACCTGCTCGCCCTGAACGCCACCATCGAGGCGGCCCGCGCCGGCGAGTACGGCCGCGGCTTCGCCGTGGTCGCCGAGGAGGTGCGCAAGCTGGCCGAGTCCGCCGGCCGCTCCGCCGAGCAGATCTCCGCGCTCGCCACCGACATCTCCGGCCGCGCGGGCAAGGTGGTCGAGACCATGAAGGAGTCGGTCGCCGAGCTGGGCGACGGCCGCGAGGACCTGAACGCGATCATCCGCACCCTAGCGGACATCGCGAAGATCGCCGCCACCGGGGCGGACAAGGTGCGGGTCATCTCCCAGGCCGCGCGCGATCAGCTGGAGGGCTCGGCCGACATGGTCCAGGCGATGGACCACATCTCCGACGTCGCCTCCTCGAACGCGAGCCAGACCGAGCAGGTGCGCAAGGTGACCGCCGAGCAGACGGCCGCCGTGGCGCAGATGGCGGGGGCGGCCCAGGAGCTCACGAACCTCTCGCTCGAGCTGCAGGCGGTCGTCTCGCGCTTCCGGCTGGGCTAGGAGCGAGCTTGCGCCACGTGGTCTTCCGGCTCGCCGCCGAGCGGTTCGCGCTCCCGCTCGAGGCGGTGCGGGAGGTGGTGCCGCCGCAGCCGCCCTTCGCGCGCGTGCCGCGGACCTCGGAGGCGGTGCGCGGCGTCATGAACCTGCGCGGCCGGGTGGTGGCGGTGGTGGACCTCGCCCCGCTGGTGGGGCTCGCGGCGCAGCCGCTCCTGCCGGCCGCCGGGCACGTGATCGTCCTCGACCACGCCCGCCGCGCCCTCGGGCTCCTCATCGGCGGCGTGGTCGGCGTCGAGCCGCTGGCGCAGCCGGAGGGGGGCGACGGGCTCGTCCGCGGCGTGGCCGCGGCGCGCGCGGGGGCGGTGACCGTGCTGCGCGCCGAGGCCCTCGCCGACGAGGCGGTGCGGCTGTTCGGCGGAAGGTGATGTGATACGTTCCCGAGACACCTTCGGGGGAGAGGACGGCCGATGGCGAAGCGAGTCCTGATCGTCGACGACGCGATCTTCATGCGGAACATGATCAAGGACATCTTCTCGGGCTCCGGCTTCGAGGTCGTCGGCGAGGCCGCGAACGGGCTCGAGGCGGTGGAGAAGTACCGGGAGCTGAAGCCCGACCTCACCACGATGGACATCGTGATGCCCTTCAAGAGCGGCATCGAGGCGACCCGCGAGATCGTGAAGAACGACGGCAAGGCCGTCATCGTCATGTGCAGCGCGCTCGGCCAGGAGTCCCTCGTCATGGAGGCCATCGAGGCCGGCGCGAGCGACTTCATCGTGAAGCCGTTCAAGTCGGAGGACGTGCTCTCCGTCGTGAAGAAGGTCCTCGGCGACGCCTAGGCGCCCTGCCCGGTCGGGGTGCCGTGGCGCTCGATCTCCAGAGATACCTCGGGCTGTTCGTGAGCGAGGCGGGCGAGCACCTCGCCGCCTTCGGGCGCGAGCTCGTGCGCCTCGAGCAGGTCGGGCAGGACGGGCGCAAGGAGCTCGTGGACGGCCTCTTCCGCCGCGCCCACAGCGTGAAGGGGATGAGCGCGTCGATGCAGCTCGACGGCATCGCCGCCCTCGCCCACGGGGTCGAGGACCTCGTGGCGGTGTTCCGCGCCGATCCCGCCCGGCTCGATCCCGCCGCGGTGGACCTCCTGCTCTCCGCCGGCGACGCGCTGCAGGCGATGGTGCAGGAGGCGGCGAAGGGCGCGCGCCCCGAGGCCGACGAGGCGCTCGTCGCCCGGGTCGCCGAGGCGGCCCGCCGCCGCCGGGAGGGCGCCTCCCCTCCGCCCTCGCCCGCCGTCGCGAGGTCCCCCCCGCCGCGCGGCGCGGGCGAGCCACCCGCGGAACCGGGGCCCGACGGCTCGTCGCTCACCCATCGACCGCGCGCCGGGGGGACCCGCCGCGTGCAGGTGGAGGTGGAGATCGCCGGGAGCTGCCCGGTGCCCGCCGTGCGCGCCTTCCTCGTGGTGAAGAAGCTCGGCGGGCTCGGCGCGGTCGCCCAGGCGCGGCCGTCCGTGGAGGAGCTGCGCGCCGGCCGCATCCCCGGCAAGCGGCTGGAGGTGCAGCTCGAGACCGCCGAGACGCTGCAGGCGCTGGAGCGCGCGCTCGCGCAGATCTCCGACCTCGCCGGCGTCGTCCTGCGCGAGGTGGAGGCGGAGCGCGCCCCCGTGCCGCCGCCGGCCGCGCGCGAGGCCGGGGCCGCCGAGGCGAGCCGCACCGTGCGCGTGCGCACCGAGATCCTGGACGGCTTCCTCGACACGGTGGGCGAGCTCATCCTCGCCACCGCGCGCATCCGCGAGCTCGGGCGGGCGCTCCCGGAGGGCTCGCGCGCCGCGCTCGACGAGGGCGTGGACCGGCTCCACGCCATCGTGAAGGACCTGCACGACAAGGTGATGACCGTGCGCATGACGCCGCTCGCGCTCGTCACCGAGGGGCTCCCGCGCGCGGCGCGCGACGTGGCGCGCAAGCTGGGCAAGCAGGTCGAGGTGGAGATCCGCGGCGCCGAGATCGAGCTCGACCGCGCGATCCTCGAGGAGCTCTCCGACCCGCTCCTGCACGTGCTGCGCAACGCGGTCGACCACGGCCTCGAGGCGCCGCACCTGCGGCTCCTCGCCGGCAAGCCCGCCGCCGGCACGATCTCCGTCACCGCCCGGCGCGAGCGCGACCGGGTGATCGTGGAGATCGCCGACGACGGCAAGGGCATGGACCCGGAGAAGCTCCGCGCCGCCGCCGTCGCGCGCGGCGCCCTGCGGGCCGAGGAGGCCGGGCAGCTCTCCGATCGCGAGGCGCTCCTCCTCGCCTGCCTGCCGGGCGTCTCCACCGCCGAGACCGTCACCGACGTGTCCGGCCGCGGGGTGGGGCTCGACGCGGTGAAGCGCACGGTGGAGGGCGTGGGCGGCGCGCTCGAGCTCGACTCCACCCCGGGCAAGGGCTCGCGGGTCACCTTCCGCCTGCCGCTCACCGTGGCGGTGCAGCCGGTCCTGCTCGTGCGGGTGGGCGAGGAGGTGCTCGGGGTCCCGATCGCCAAGGTGCACGGGGCCGCCCAGGTGTCCCTCTCCCGCCTGGAGCGGAGCCAGGGCACCCCGGTGCTCCGCCACGAGGACGCGCTCGTCCCGGTGCACGAGCTCACCCGGCTGCTGGGGTTCCCCGGCGCCCCCGGCGACGAGCGCGCGGTGGTGATCGTCGAGGGCGGCGAGGCGGGCCGCGTCGGGCTCGCCGCGGACGCCCTCCTCGGCCAGCACGAGGCGGTGCTGAAGCCGCTCGGGGAGCCGCTCGAGCTCGTGCCCGGCCTGTCGGCCGTGACGGTGCTCGGCAACGGGCGGCCGGTGTTCATCCTGGACGTGCCGAGGCTCCTCGCACCATGACGGCCTTCGGCGCGCGAGACCTCGACGCCCTGCAGGAGCTCGCCACCATCGGCTGCGGGCAGGC
Organism: Anaeromyxobacter sp. Fw109-5; assembly: GCF_000017505.1. NCBI lineage: Bacteria > Pseudomonadati > Myxococcota > Myxococcia > Myxococcales > Anaeromyxobacteraceae > Anaeromyxobacter > Anaeromyxobacter sp. Fw109-5. The sequence continues at coordinate 5,224,508 of NC_009675.1, read as the reverse complement.
GATCACCGCCCTCGGCAAGCTCGCGGGGCGGCGCATCGAGATGGACGTGCCCGAGGCGTGGGTCGGCGCGGAGGAGGGCGCCATCGCGGCGTTCCTCGGCGGGCTCGGCCAGGACCTCGTGGCGGTGGGCGTCAAGCTCGAGGGGCCGCTCACCGGCGATCTCCTCCTCGCGCTCCCCGAGGCCGACGCGGAGGGGCTCGCGGCGCTGCTCGGCTTTCCCCCGGCCTCCGCGCCGGAGGTCCAATCGGGCGGCGCGCAGTGGGGAGGCATGGCCGAGAGCGCGCTCATGGAGTCCGGCAACATCGTGGGGAGCGCCTTCGTCTCGGCCATCGGCACCCTGGTCGGCGAGAAGCTGATGCTCTCCGTGCCGAGCTTCGCGCGCGGCAGCGGGCGCGCCTGCGTGGAGCGGCTCGTGGCCCACGCCGGGTCGGTGGCGCTCGCCACGCGCTTCACGCTCGCCGCCGAGGGCGGCCGAGCGGCCCTCGAGGGGCTCATCCTGGTCATGCCGGAGCCGGACCGGATCGCGAGGCTCCTCTCGCACCTCGATCTGCGCTAGACACCCCGGATGGACGAACGCAAGCTGCGCCGGCTCCTCGACGGCGTCCGCAAGGGCGACACCACCGTGGACGACGCGGTCGCGGACATGAAGCACGCGCCGTTCGAGCGCCTCGGCGACGTGGCCACCCTCGACACGCACCGCGCCCTGCGCGTCGGCATGCCCGAGGTGGTGCTCGCGGAGTCCAAGACGGCCGCCCAGGTGGCCGCCATCGCGAAGCAGCTCGCCGCGCGGGGCCCGCTGCTCGTGACGCGCCTCGCGCCGGACAAGGCCGCCGCGGCGCGCCGGGCGGTGAAGGGCGCGACCTACGATCCGGTGTCGCGCACGCTGCGCAAGGGGCGGATGGACCTGCCCGCGCGCGGGCCGGTCGCGGTCTGCTGCGCCGGCACGAGCGACATCCCGGTGTGCGAGGAGGCGGCGGTCACGCTCGACGTGATGGGCGTCGAGGCGATCCGCATCTACGACGTGGGCGTGGCCGGGCTGCACCGCCTGCTCGCCCGCCGCGGCGACCTCGAGCGGGCGCGGGCGGTCATCGTGGTGGCGGGCATGGAGGGCGCGCTCCCCTCGGTGGTGGGCGGGCTCGTGGGCCGGCCGGTGATCGGCGTGCCCACCTCGGTCGGCTACGGCGCCTCGCTGGGCGGGATCGCGCCGCTGCTGACCATGCTGAACTCGTGCGCGCCCAACGTGACGGTGGTGAACATCGACAACGGCTTCGGCGCGGCGTTCGTTGCGGGCCTCGTCGCCCGAGAGTAACGGAGCGGTGCCATGCAGCCCCTGCTCGTCCTCGAACCCATCGGCGGCATCGCCGGCGACATGTTCCTCGCGGCCGCCCTGGACCTCGGCGTGGACCGGGCGCGCCTCGAGGCGGCCCTGCGCTCCCTCGGCGTGCCGGGGTGGCGGCTCGAGGTGCAGCGCCGGAGCGCGTCGGCGATCATGGGCACCCACGTCGACGTGGTGGTCGAGGGCGAGGAGCCCCCGGCGCGCTCGCTCCGGGACATCCTGGCGCTGCTCGACGCGAGCGGGCTCGCGCCGCGCGTGAGGGCCACCGCCCGCGCGCTCTTCGAGCGCATCGGCCGCGCGGAGGCCAAGGTCCACGGCGTCCCGGTGGAGGAGGTGCACTTCCACGAGGTGGGGGCGGTGGACTCCATCGTGGACGTGTGCGGCGCCGCGGTGGTGCTCGACCTGCTCGGCTGGCCCCGCGTGATCTCGGCGCCGCCGGAGCTCGGCCGCGGGATCGCCCGCACCGCGCACGGGCCGGTGCCCATCCCGCCCCCCGCCGTGCTGGAGCTCCTCGCCGGCAAGCCGGTGAGGCCGGGCGGCCCGCCCGGCGAGGCGGTGACCCCCACCGGCGCGGCGATCCTCGCCGAGCTCGCCGAGGTCCGCGCGCTGCCGCCCTTCGTCCCGCGCCGGATCGGCTACGGCGTCGGCACCGTGACCTGGCCCGACCGGCCGAACGTGCTGCGCATGACGCTCGCCGACGCGGGCGAAGGGGGTCCCGAGGGCGGCCCGGCGCGCGGGGCGGCCGAGGGCGAGGGGGCCGGGGAGCTGTGGGTGCTGGAGGCGAACCTCGACGACTGCCCGGGGCAGCTCGTCGCGCGCGCGATCGAGGCGGCGCTCGAGGCGGGCGCGCTCGACGCGTGGGCGGCCCCGCTCACCATGAAGAAGGGGCGCCCCGGCGTGCTCCTCGGCGCGCTGTGCGAGGAGGCGCGCCGCGCGGCGGTCACCGCCGCCCTCTTCGCGGAGACCACCACCCTCGGCGTCCGCCGCCACGCGGTGGCGCGCGACGCGCTCGAGCGCACGCTCGAGGAGGTCGAGACGCCCTACGGCCCGGTGCGCGTCAAGGTCGCGCGCGACGGGGGGCGCGAGGTCGGCGCGCACCCGGAGTACGACGACTGCCTCGCCCGCGCGCGCGAGCGCGGGGTCGCGGTGCGGGAGGTGATGACCGCCGCCATCGCCGCACATCGGGCGCGCCGCGGCGGGGAGTGACCCGCGCCGCCCGCCTGGCCGGCCGGGCGGCGCGTGCTACAGTCGAGTCCGGGGGCGACACTTGGCACGCAAAGAGTCGGGACGACCGCGGGCGAGCTCCACCCGCGCGGCGCCGGGCCGGAAGCCGGCCGCGCCGCGGCGGAGGCCGGCGCCGCGCCGCGCGCCGCCCGCGGCCGAGGCCGTCATGAGCGAGGTGTTCCGCACCGCGCCAGCGCCGTCGGCGGTGATCGCCGACGGGGTGGTGGTGCTCGCGAACGAGGCCTTCGCGCGCGCGCTCGGGCGAGACGCCGGCGAGCTGCGCGGCGCCCTCCTCCGCGAGCTCCTCCCGCCGGCCGGCGGCGAGCTGCCGATGCCCGAGCCCGGCGCGCTCCGCAGCTACCGCACGGCCGTGGCGGGGGTCCCGGCGAGGGTGGACCTCTCGTCCGCCCTCGCGCCCGGTTCCGCGGCCGTGCTCGGCTGCGCCGCGCTCACCCTCGCCCTGCCCGACGAGGACACCGCCCCGTCGCGCGCCCTGCTCGCCCTCTCGCGCGAGCTCGCGGAGGCGCGCACCGAGGACCAGATCACCGCCGCGGTGGCCCGCGCGCTCGAGGTGCTCTTCCCGGCGCGCTCCTTCTGCATCCGGCTCCTCGACCCGAAGACCTTCGCGCTCACCACGCTGTACGCGCGCGGCCGCCTCCGCCCCCTCGCGCGCGGCCGGCTCGCGCTCAAGGCGATCGCGGTCGAGCGCACCGGCCTCTCCCGCGCGGCGCTGGAGCTCGGGGGCGTGCAGGTGGTGGAGCGCGACGAGCCGCTCTTCGACGGCTGCGACGACGCGACGGCGGTGCCGCTCGCGGTGGCCGGCCAGCTCTTCGGCATCGTCAACCTCGAGTACCCGCGCGGCGGCCCGGGCGATCCGCTCTCGGACGCGACGCTGCTCTACCAGGTGGCGAACCACGCCGCGCTCGGCGTGCGGAACCTGCGCTCCGTCGAGGAGCTCACCTACCTCAAGACCTACCTCGAGGACCTCATCGAGCACGCCAACGCGCTCATCTTCGTGGTGAGCCGGGCCCGCGAGGTGATCGTCTGGAACGCCGCGCTCTCGCGGCTCACCGGCGTCGCGCGCGACGAGGCGCTCGGGCGGGAGCTCGCCGTGCGGGTGCCGTCCGGCGAGCACGCGCCGCTGGAGGACGTCCTCGCGCGCGGCTTCGGGGGCGAGGCGGTGAACGGGTTCGAGACCCGGCTCCTCGCCGGCGCCGGGCGCGAGGCGCGCATCGCGGTGAACACCGCGCCGATCTACGGCGCCGCGGGCGACGTGGAGGGGGTCATCGCCATCGGCCAGGACCTCACCCTCGTGCGCTCGCTGCAGGCGGCGGCGGAGCACGCGGAGCGGCTCGCCGGCATCGGCCGGCTCGTCGCCGGCGTCGTCCACGAGCTCAACAACCCGCTCACCGCGGTGAACATGTACTCGGACGTGCTCGTGGAGAAGCTCCAGAACGCGGGCCACGATCCGGCGGACGTGGAGAAGCTGCGCGCCATCCGCGAGGGCGGGCAGCGCATCCAGCGGCTCGCGCGCGACCTCGTGACCTACGCGAAGCCGTCCGGCGCCCGCACCGAGCCGCTGGAGCTCGCCTCGGTGCTGGAGGAGGCGGCCCGGCTCGCGAAGCCGGCGCTCAAGGAGCCGAGCGCGGTGCTCGAGCGGCGCTTCGCGCCGGCGCCGACCGTGGAGGGGAACCGGCCGAGCCTCGTGCACGTCTTCGTGAACCTGCTCCGCAACGCCGCGCAGGCCGTCGGCGAGGGCGGCCGCGTGTCGCTCGTGCTCGCGCAGGAGGGCGACGCGGTGAAGGTCGAGGTGCGGGACGACGGCAGCGGCATGCCGCCCGCGGTGGCGGCGCGCGCGTTCGAGCCCTTCTTCACCACCCGGCCCGGGGTGGGGATCGGCCTCGGGCTCCCGATCGTGCAGGGCATCGTCGAGCGCCACGGCGGGACCGTCTCGCTGGAGAGCGCCGAGGGGCGCGGCACGACCGTGACCGTTCGCCTGCCCATCCATCCGCCCGCCCGAGCGGAATAGGGACCTACACCGCGAGGCTCAGCACCGCGTAGCCCTGGAAGGCGGGGAGCACGGTGGAGAGCGAGTAGCCCGACGGGTTCATGGGGATGCGCAGGTCGGCGCCGTCGGCCGACACGAAGCGAGCGCGGCGCGCCTCGCCGGCGACGTGCAGCCCGAGGAAGAGGGTGGCGCCCTGGGCGCGGTCGGGGCCGAGGGTGACGAGGTGCGCGTGCACGGCCTCCGCGTTCCGGTCGAGCACCACGAGCAGCGGCTGGCGCGACACGACCGACGCGGCCCGCCGGCCCTTGCCGAGGAGCGCCGCGACGGCGCGCTCGAGCAGCGCAGGGTCCGGCGCGGCGGCGCTGCCCTTCTCGGGCGCGAGCGGCGCGAGCGTGGCGAGGGTGCCCTGCCCGACGCGGACGCCGCCGGGCTTGCCGCCGGGCAGGAAGGTCGTCCCGGGCCGGCCCACCTCGTCCGCGCCGGCCGGCTCCCCGAACGCGAGCACGCCGCCGCCCGCCTCCAGCCGCCGGCGGATCTCCTTCACCTCGAGCGGCGTCAGCCCGACGGCGTCGGCGAGGACGAGGGCCGCCTCCGGCGGGGCCTCGGACGGGCGCAGCACCACGGGGGCCTGCACGTGGAGCTGGGCCAGCGCCTCGGCGGCGCGCTCCACGGCGGCGCGGTGGCGGCCGCCGGTCCAGAGGTCCGCCTCGGCGGAGTAGAGGATGGCGCACTCGGCGATCGGGGTGGTGGAGATCGGCGAGCGGCCCGCGCCGGCGAGCTGGCGAGCGAGCTGGCGGACCTTCGCCGTCTCCCCGCCCGGCACGCCGGACGGCTCGAGGCCCGAGAGGTCGAGGCCGCAGCTCGCCGCCACGGCGGCGAGGCGGGCGTGGGCGGCGGGCGGCGTCGCTGCCTGCGGGACGATCGCGGCGTGGCGGCGCCCCATGGACGCGCGCAGGAGCCGGAACAGCCCGAGCCCCGTCGCCCCGGGCGCGAGCGCGGCGGGGAAGATGCCCGCGTCGGCGTGGCGCGCGGCGCGCAGCTGCGCCGGACCGACCGCCTCGAACTGGACGACCACGTCGAACGAGCGGGCGGCGGCGCGGGCCGCGTCCCGGGCGCTCCGCGCGTAGTCGGCGACCGCCCGCTCGAGCGCCTCGTTCCGCGCGCGCCAGAAGTCGCGGCCGAAGGGGAGGCGCTGGAAGGAGAGCGCGCCGGAGGCGTCGGCCACCGCGGCGCGCGCGAGGGCGAGGAAGTCCACCGGCTGGAAGTGATCGCCGTACTCGCGCACGAGGTGGCGAGTGAAGGCGCGCTGGCAGTCGGTGCAGAAGCCGGCGCCGAGCAGGCCGAGCGCGAGCGGCGCGTCGGGGCGGTCGAGGCACACGCCGGCGAACCCGGCGGAGAGCGCGGCGCGGACCGCCTCGCCGACGCGAGCGCGCTGGCGCTCGGACGAGAGGCAGGCGCGCGGGGTGCCGCCCATGCCCGCGACGCTGCCGTCGGCGGCGCGGCAGGCCTCGGAGGGCGCGGCGTGGCCCACCGGCACGTCGGCGAGGGCGCGGTTCACGAGCCCCGCGGGCAGCGGCGGCGCGGCGACGAGCGGCTCCGCCGCGATGGCGGCGGCGGCGCGCGCCGCCTCCTCGGGCAGCGCGCCCGGCGCGAGGCGATAGGGGGCGAAGGTGATCTCGTTCGGCATGCCCGGCGACCGCCCGGACGGAGCGCGGCGCCGGGCGACGCCGACCGGCCTGCCGCTCCGGCGCGCGGAGGCCGAGAGCCTACGACGCTGGTCGCCTCGCGGGCAATTGCCGGGCGAGCGAGGCGGATGCACCGTCTCGGCCGGACGTGAGCGCGTCTCCTCGGGCGAAGGGGGCGCGCTGCGACAAGGTGGAAAGGTGCGCGGAGTGCGCACGCCGTCGAATTGACGCCTCTGAAAACCCCGTGATAGGGGATCGAGCACTCGGGCGAGCGTGCGGCAATTCCCGCGGATTTCGCGCGCCCCAAGGTCCGGAGGACCCTTCCAGATGGGCGACATGTTCGGAGCGCTTGCGAAGCACTACCACGAGGGTGGCTGGATGATGCACCCCATCCTCGTGTCGCTGATCTTCGTGGTGGGGCTCGTCGTCGACCGCATCATCGCCCTCTACTTCAAGGCGAACGTCGACAAGGACGCGTTCCTCCGCGGTCTCAAGAAGCACATCTACGCGGGCGACCTCGACAAGGCCATCAGCTTCACGGCCTCGCAGAAGAAGACGCCGCTCACGAGCGTCATCAAGGCCGGCCTCATCAACGTGCCGAAGGGCGAGCAGGACGTGCAGGCCGCCATGGACGAGGCGACCCTGCGCGAGTCGCCCAAGATCGAGGCGCGCACCGGCTACCTCGCCATGCTCGGCAACGTGGCCACCCTGCTCGGCCTCCTCGGCACCATCGTCGGCCTCATCGGCGCGTTCGGCGCGGTCGCGAACGCGAACCCCGCCGACAAGGCGACCATCCTCGCCGACTCCATCTCCGAGGCCATGAACTGCACCGCCTTCGGCCTCCTCACCGCCATCCCGGCGCTCGTCGCCTACTCGGTGCTGCAGGGCCGCACGCAGCACATGATCGACGAGATCAACGAGACCTCGGTCGCCGTCCTGAACCTCATCGTCGCGAACAAGGACAAGATGAAGATGCCCGCGACGGTGTCCGCCGGGGACGACGAGTAGCCCGCTCTCAGTTCCCCCACACGAGGCGAGAGGAGGTAGCCGATGGGCGGCGGCGCAATGCCCGAGCAGGGCGGCGGCGGAAAGAAGCGGAAGAAATCGCTCGACGCGACGATCAACGTCGTCCCGGCGATCGACCTGCTCGCCTGCTGCATCACGTTCCTCCTCTACACCGCGGTGTGGACCCAGATCTCCCGCCTCCAGGTGCAGCAGCTCGGCACCGGCGCGCCGGAGATCGAGCAGACCGACGCGCAGAAGCAGCTCCTCGTGACCCTCGCGATGGGCGAGCGCGGCTTCAACCTCTCCACCTCCGCCGGGCTGGCGATCGACATCCCGAACCTGGGGCGCGGCGCGGACGGCGCGGTGAGGTTCGACCTCGCCGGGCTGGGCGAGCGCCTCAAGCAGCTGAAGAGCAGCCATCCGGACGCCGCCGCGGTCACCCTCTCCGCCGAGGACACCGTCCCCTACGGCGATCTCGTGCAGGTCATCGACACGTGCGTCGGCGCGGGGCTCGTCTCCGTGGCCGTCACCGGGGTCTAGCGCGCCATGCCCATCGTCACCCCAGGCAAGCGACCCTCGCCGCGCTTCGAGAAGTCGAAGATCCTCGGCGGCAAGATGTCGAGGGCGCACAAGCCCACGAACACCGAGCTGAACGTCGTGCCGATGGTCGACATGTTCGTGATGCTCGTCATCTTCCTCCTGCAGAGCTTCAGCGCCACCGGCGAGGTGCTGTACATGCAGAAGGACATCAAGCTGCCCGACGCGCGGCACGGCCAGATGATCGAGGTCGCGCCGGTGGTGGCCGTGAGCGCCGACCAGGTGGTCGTGACGGGCGTGAAGGTCGCGGACATCCGCGAGCTCGACTCGGACTCGGGGTACCTCAACATCCCCGCGCTCGAGGAGCGGCTGCGCGACGAGAAGAAGCGCTGGGAGTTCATCCACCAGTCGGATCCCGACAAGAAGTGGGACGGAGTGGTGAACATCCAGGCCGACAAGGGCGTGCCCTTCCGCATCGTGAAGCGCGTCATGTACTCGTGCGGCGTGGCGGGCTACTTCAACGTGAACTTCGCCGCCCTCGACGTCGGCACCATCGCCGCCGCGCCGAGCGGCACGCCGACGCCCGGCATCTGATCCACGGGGGCTGCGCCCCCCGGCCCCGCCGAGCGAAGCGCGTCGGTGCGCGATCGCGGTCTGCCCGCGGCGAGCGCCCGCTCGCTCGCGTCCGCGGCCGCGCCGCCGCGCGCGTCGCCCGCCCGCCGGAACATGGCCGAACGCTTGCCAAAAAGCGCGACGGGCCGGTAGTATCCGGCTTCCGCCGCGGCGTACTGTCGCGCAACCAACGGATATTCCAAACAATATCCGAAGATTCGGAACTCCGGACCATGAACATCTCTCACCTGTTTTCACGTCTCGCCGTCGCCGCCGCGCCGCACCACGGCGGGGGCGAGGCGAACCTCGTCCTGCCGGATCTCGGCTCCGAGACCTTCCTCGGCGGCGTGACGGGGCACTCGCTCCTCCTCTTCGGCCTCGTCGTATGCGCCCTCGGGCTCGCCTTCGGCCTCGTCGCCGCGCGGCAGCTCAAGGGCCTCCCCGTGCACCGGTCGATGCGGGAGATCTCCGAGCTCATCTACGAGACCGCGAAGACCTACCTCGTCACCCAGGGCAAGTTCATCGCGATCCTGTGGGGCTTCATCGCGGTGATCATGGTCGCCTACTTCGGCTTCCTCACCACCGGCCCCGAGGGGCAGCAGGGGATGGGGATGGGCCGGGTGGCGATCATCCTCCTGTTCTCGCTCGTCGGCATCCTCGGCTCGACCGGCGTCGCCTGGTTCGGCATCCGCGTGAACACGTTCGCGAACAGCCGCGCCGCGTTCGCCTCGCTCGGCGGCAAGCCGTTCCCGACCTACGCCATCCCGCTCAAGGCCGGCATGTCGATCGGCACGATGCTCATCAGCGTCGAGCTGCTCATCATGCTGTTCATCCTCCTCTTCGTCCCCGGCGACCTCGCCGGGCCGTGCTTCATCGGCTTCGCCATCGGCGAGTCGCTCGGCGCGTCCGCGCTCCGCATCGCCGGCGGCATCTTCACCAAGATCGCCGACATCGGCTCGGACCTGATGAAGATCGTCTTCAAGATCAAGGAGGACGACGCGCGCAACCCCGGCGTCATCGCCGACTGCACCGGCGACAACGCGGGCGACTCGGTGGGCCCCTCCGCGGACGGCTTCGAGACCTACGGCGTGACGGGCGTCGCGCTCATCACGTTCATCCTGCTCGCCATCTCGGACCCGGCGGTGCAGGTGAAGCTGCTCGTGTGGATCTTCGCGATGCGCATCATGATGGTCATCGCGTCGGTCGTGTCCTACTGGATCAACGAGGCGATGGCGAAGGCCCGCTACGGCGCCGCCGCGGCCATGAACTTCGAGGCGCCGCTCACGGCGCTCGTGTGGCTCACCTCGGTCGTCTCGGTCGTCCTCACCTACGTCGTCTCGTACCTGCTCATCGCCGACCTCGGCGACGGGTCGATGTGGTGGAAGCTCTCGACCATCATCACCTGCGGCACGCTCGCCGGCGCGATCATCCCCGAGATCGTGAAGGTCTTCACCTCGACCACCTCCGGCCACGTGCGCGAGGTCGTCACCGCCTCCCGCGAGGGCGGGGCGTCCCTGAACGTCCTCGCCGGCCTCACCGCGGGCAACTTCTCCGCCTTCTGGATGGGGCTCGTCATCATCGCCCTCATGGCGGCCGGCTGGGGCGTCTCCACCACCGCGGGCTTCGACGTCGCGAACGGCGGCCTCATGATGGCGCCGGCGGTGTTCGCGTTCGGCCTCATCGCCTTCGGCTTCCTCGGCATGGGCCCGGTCACCATCGCGGTCGACTCCTACGGCCCGGTGACCGACAACGCCCAGTCCGTCTACGAGCTGTCCCTCATCGAGAACGTCCCGAACGTCCACGCCGAGGTGAAGAAGGACTTCGGGTTCGAGCCGAACTTCGACAAGGCCAAGCACTTCCTCGAGGAGAACGACGGCGCCGGCAACACCTTCAAGGCGACCGCCAAGCCGGTGCTCATCGGCACCGCGGTCGTCGGCGCCACCACCATGATCTTCTCGATCATCGTGGCGCTCACGAGCGGCCTCACCGAGAACCTCCAGCAGCTCTCCATCCTGAACCCGCTCTTCCTGCTCGGGCTCATCATGGGCGGCAGCGTCATCTACTGGTTCACCGGCGCCTCCACCCAGGCCGTCTCCACCGGCGCGTACCGCGCGGTCGAGTTCATCAAGGCCAACATCAAGCTCGAGGGCGTCGAGAAGGCCTCCGTCGAGGACTCGAAGAAGGTCGTCGAGATCTGCACGGTCTACGCGCAGAAGGGCATGTTCAACATCTTCCTCGTCGTGTTCTTCGCGACGCTGTCCTTCTCCTTCGCCGACGAGTTCTTCTTCATCGGCTACCTCATCTCCATCGCGATCTTCGGCCTGTTCCAGGCGATCTTCATGGCGAACGCCGGTGGCGCCTGGGACAACGCGAAGAAGGTCGTCGAGGTGGAGCTGAAGGCGAAGGGCACCGCGCTGCACGACGCGACCGTGGTCGGCGACACCGTCGGCGACCCGTTCAAGGACACCTCCTCGGTGGCGATGAACCCGATCATCAAGTTCACGACGCTCTTCGGCCTGCTCGCCGTCGAGCTCGCGATCAAGATGGAGCTCGGGACGCGCATCTCCCTGGCGACCGTGTTCCTCGCCGTGGCGCTGTTCTTCGTCTACCGCTCCTTCTACGGGATGCGCATCCAGGTGGGCGCGAAGGCGGCGGGCGAGACCGTCAGCCCGGCGGCGCACTGACGATGGCGGTCCGGTAGCGATGGCGGAGCGCATCGCTCCGCAGGGGAAGTGGGCGGCGCTCGCGCGCGCGAGCGCCGCCGGCCTCAAGGTGTTCCCCCTCTACGGCGTGGCCGTCCTCCCCGGGACGCCCACGCCGTTTCACATCTTCGAGCCGCGCTACAAGGCGCTCGTGAAGGACGCGCTCGCGGGGGATCGCGTGGTCGCCGTCCCCGCCCTGCTCCACAAGGCGGACGCGCAGCAGCTCCGGCCGCCGCTCAAGCCGATCTGCGGCGCCGGGTTCATCGAGTCGGAGCAGGAGTACCCCGACGGCCGCTACGACATCATCGTGCGCGGGCTGGCCCGCGTGCGGCTCGTCGAGGAGCTCCCCCCGGGCGCCATGTACCGCGAGTGGAGGGCGGAGATCCTCGAGGAGCGCTGGCCGCCGGCCGGCGCCGCCGCGCTCGCCTCGCAGCTCGAGGCGCTCCGCCAGCTCGTCTACGAGCTCTCCACCCGCCTCCCCAGCGAATCGGGCGCGCCGCAGCTCGCCGAGGCGGTGGCGCAGATGACCGACGCGTCCGCCGTCGTGGACCTGGTCGGCGCCGCGGTGGTCTCGGACCCCGAGTCCCGCCAGAAGGTGCTGGAGGAGCTCGACGTGGCCCGCCGCCTCGAGTACGTGGTCGAGGAGGTCGCGGGCGTCGTGCTGGTGCTGTCGAGGGGGAAGAACCCGCGGGTGTAGCGCCCTCGGAACCGTCCCGCCGTTCTCCTCAGCGCAGCGCGCGAATCATCCGTCCGTCGATGACGAGGGTGCCGGCGGGCGCAGGCGTGGGCTCGGGATCGGGTTCCACCGCGTCGACGACGATGTCGGAACGCCCCGCTTCGCGGAGCACGGATGCTGCAAAGCCCCGGGCTGACCAGGCCCGTGCGAGCGAAGGAATTCCGATCTCGTCGTAGTGAACCTCCGGGGCAATGTGGTCGTACCAGTGCGCTGCGATCACGCGCACTCCATCGTGTCCTGCGACACGCTCGGGAGCGAGCTCGGCCTTGAGCCAGCGCAATTCGGTCGCCGCGGGCCCCACGAGCGTGACGTGGGTGTATCGCGCTGCCGCGAGGAGCGAGCAGGCCGCGAGGAGGGCGAGGGTCCCGCGCGCGACCGCGGTAGCGCACCGGCCCGGGATCAACGACGCGTACCCCTTGATCGCCACCGCCGCGAGGAGGACAGCGACGGAGCCGAGGGCGATCTGGGTCCGGTAGGCACTCCAGCTCTCCGCCGCAGCCAGGTTGGGGGCGTAGCTCGCGATGAGCAGGCAGGAGGCGACGCCAAGACCGAGGACGACCGAGCGACGCTCCCGGGCGAGGTACGCCGCACAGCCCCCAGCGACGACGAGCCCCACGGTCAGGGCCAACTTGGGAACGTGGCCGGGAGCCCAGTAATGGAACACGTCCACGAGGGCGCCGCGCACGAACCAGAGCAACTTGGCGGGGACATCGAGGGAGAGAGTGGTCCGCGACGCGGGGAGCACCGGAAAGATCGCCGAGCCCACCCGGGCGAGGGCGAGCGCCGTCAGCGCTCCGGCTGCGAAGACGGCTCCGGCGCCGAGGAGCAGTCGCAGCGACGTTCGCGGCTGTGGACTGAAGAAGGCGATCGCCGCCATGGCGCAGAAGAACATCGCCGCCGGTTGGTAGATCGATAGGGCGAGCACGAGGAGCAGGTACGCGCCGGCAAACGCGGCGGCGCGGCGCGAGCCCTCGCTGAGGGTGGCGCGTTCGGCAAGGAGAAAGGACAGCGCTCCCAGTACGGCGGCGAAGGGGAAGGCGGCACCCGTGGCCCAGAACGCGACGAGGCGAAACGCTGGCATGGCGACGATGGCGAGCGCGATACTAAACGCCTCGAGTCGCGACCAGCCGCGCCGTATGAGCTGGAGGTACACGAGGCACGCGAGCATCGCGATGCCGGACACCCCCGCCGCGCGGAGCCAGGCGAGCCGCTCGACAGTCCCTGCCCACCGGAAGCTGGCGTCCAGGATGAAGGCAAACGTCGGGCGTCCCCCAGCGATGACCTCGTGCTTCACGCTGGCCAGCCGCAGCACGGCGGCCTCGAGCACCGTGAAGTCGTCGGCGAATCCGTAGGTCGCGAGGACGCTCGCGTAGCAAGTGGCGACGAGCAGCGCGAGGACCGCGGGGACGCGCAGGCGAATGAGGGACATGCCGCCTCGGCTTCGGGGGAGGAAGGCCCGCGACCGATTGGTCGCGCGGCGCCCCGATTATGCCCGTGACTCCAGGAACGTGGCAACGAACACGGCCGCGGGAGGACGGTCGAATTGACACGGGGGAACGCCGGGCGATAAGAGCCACTTCACTTCCGGCGAGGCGTGCCGGTCCACCTCACGGGGTCCGGAATGGCGGACACAACCAAAGCGCCTTGCGACAACTGCGCCTCGCTGGCGACGCGCTCTCCGGTACACGGCGCTCCAGGGCTTGATCGGTGCGATGCCTGCGGCGGGTGGTCGTTCACCCCGGCGCCGGGGCTCGACCCCGAGTCCCTGTACGGCGAGGCATACTTCAATGGGGAGGAGTACGGTGCGTACGACGCTGCGCACGCGTCGCACGTGCGCAACTTCACGCGCAAGCTGGAGCTCCTCGCCCGGCGCAGCGGGCGACGTCCGGAGGACATGCGCTTGCTCGAGATCGGGTGCGCCACCGGGGAGTTCCTGCGCGTCGCGCGCGCCGCAGGCGTGACGTGCCACCTGGGCATAGAGCCGTCGGCGTACTGCCGGGAGATCGCCACCCGACGCGGACTCGAGGTGCTGTCGCCCTCGGACCCGGGAGCGAGTGCGGCGATTGCATCGCTCGAGCCGACCGTGGTGGTTGCCTGGGACGTGTGGGAACACCTCCCGCATCCCGCCCGGGAGCTCGACGCCGTCCTCGCCCACGCGTCTCCCGACGTGACGGTCGCCCTGTCCACGGTCGATGCGAGCAGCTTCGTCGCGAAGATCCGTGGAACGCGCTGGCGTCAGTTCCACCCTCCCACGCACCTGAACTACCCGACGCGCCGCTCGCTCGAGCATTACCTCGCCTCGAGAGGCTTCACCGTCCGTCATCACGCTTCGTTCGGCTACTACCGTCCTTTGCTCGAATATGCGCGCGCACTCGGCATGGACCCGCGTCAGCGAGCGGATGGCTGGAACCTGCCCTGGACCTTCCCGCTGTACCTGAACCTGTGGGACATTCAGCTCGTCATCGCCACACGGGGGCAGGCGTGAGGGAGCAATTTCGAGGGTACGTCGTCGTGCCGGCCTTCAACGAGGAGGCCGGAATCACTGCCTTCGTCCGAGAGCTCGCGTCTGCGATGAGCCGCCTCGCCGCGGAGCACGGCGGCGCGTTCACGATACTGATCGTCGACGACGGCTCGCTCGACGCGACGGGCGAGACCGTCGAGCGCCTCGCTCGGGAGCCGCAGCCCCCTGGCGTGGACCTACGGCTCCTCTCGCTGGCGCGGAACTTCGGCCACCAAGCCGCGTTGGTGGCCGGCCTCGTCGAGGCGAGTCGCGATGGGGACTTCGCGATCACGATGGACGCCGACGGCGAGCATCCGATCGAGATCGTGCCCAGGCTCGTCGACTGCTGGCTTGCGGGGGATTCCATCGTTCACACGGCGCGGCGCCCGAATGCCGCGCTCACGGCCTGGAAGCGAGCCACGAGCGCCGGCTATTACCGCACGATGCGCACGCTGTCCGGCCTGCAGATCGCGCCGGGCATGGCGGACTTCAAGCTCTGGGACGGCGACCTCCTCCGTCAGGTTCGCGACTTCCTGCCGGGTTGCGGTTCGACCCGCGTCTTCGCCGCCTGGCTCGCACCCGGAGGGACCGTGGTGCCGTACGACCAGCGCTTCGCGCGGCGCGAGTCGCGTTTCACTTCGCGGAAAATGTGGTCGCTCGCGCTGGGAGGGCTGGTCCGCTACTCGGACGTCCCGTTGCGGCTCTCGATGGCGGTCGGCCTGGTCTCCATCCTCTTCGCGGCCGGACTGTCCGCCTTCGTCCTGTGGGGCAGCGCTACCGGGCGTACCGTTCCCGGCTGGTCGAGCATGATGATCGCCCTTTCGATCTTCTCGGGGCTGCAGTCGTTCTCACTCGGCATCCTTGGCGAGTACCTGCTCAGGAACACGTTCCGGGCGGCGCTCCCGAAGTTCGTGCTGAAGAGGGAGCGAAACGGCGCATACTCGCGCAGCGCGTCGGACCCCGCGCGGCGCGGAAGCGCGGGCTCCGCGTAGCTCGCGTCAGGTCGCGTCCGCCGCGTTCCGCCCCACCCCGTAGTACGTGAACCCCGCCGCGCGGAGCTTCGCCGCGTCCCAGATGTTCCGGCCGTCGAGGAGCACCTGGTTGCGCATGGTCTTCTTGAGCCGCGCCACGTCGGGCTGGCGGAACTCGTTCCACTCGGTGACGAGCAGGAGCGCGTCGGCGCCCTCCGCCGCGGCGTAGGGGTCGTCGGCGAGGACCACGCCGCGGCCGTCGAAGAGGCGCGCGGCCACGCCGGAGGCGACCGGGTCGTAGGCGCGCACCTTCGCGCCGCCGCCGAGGAGCCCCTCGACGACGCTGATCGACGGCGCCTCGCGCATGTCGTCGGTCTTGGGCTTGAAGGCGAGGCCCCACACCGCGATGGTCTTGCCGCCGAGCGAGCCGAAGTGCTTGGTGGCCTTCTCCACGAGCCAGCGCTTCTGCCGCTCGTTCACGCGCTCGACGGAGCGGAGCAGGTCGAAGTCGAGGCCCACGTGGCGGGCCATGGTCATGACGGCGCGCACGTCCTTGGGGAAGCAGGAGCCGCCGAAGCCCACGCCGGGGAAGAGGAACGGGTGGCCGATGCGCTTGTCGGAGCCGATGCCGCGGCGCACCTGGTCCACGTCGGCGCCGAGCCGCTCGCAGAGCGCGGCCATCTCGTTCATGAACGAGATGCGCGTCGCGAGCATGGCGTTGGCGGCGTACTTGGTGAGCTCGGCGGAGCGCAGGTCCATGAAGAGCACCGGCTGCTCGGCGCGGACGAAGGGCGCGTACAGCTCGGCCATGACGGCGCGGCCGCGCTCGGAGGCGACGCCCACGACCACGCGGTCGGGCCGCATGAAGTCCTCGATGGCGGCGCCTTCCTTGAGGAACTCGGGGTTCGAGACCACGTCGAAGGGGTGCTTCGAGACGCGGCCCAGCACCTCGGCCACCTTCTCGGCGCTCCCCACCGGCACGGTGCTCTTGTCCACCACCACGCAGGAGCGGGTGAGGTTCCGCCCGATCTCCTCGGCGGCGGCGAGCACGTACTGGAGGTCCGCCTCCCCGTTCTCGCCCGGCGGCGTGCCGACGGCGATGAACGCCACCTCGGCGCCCTCCAGGGCCTCGGCGTAGGAGGTGGTGAAGGTGAGCCGCCGCTCCTTGGCGTTGCGCCGGACGAGCTCCTCCAGGCCGGGCTCGTAGATGGGGATCCCCCCGGCGCGCAGCGTCTCGATCTTGCGCGCGTCCACGTCCAGGCAGGCGACGGTGTGACCGGTCTCGGCGAAGCAGGTGCCGGTGACGAGCCCGACGTAGCCCGTGCCGACGACGGCGATGCGCATGGACGTCCCCCGTGCGGAAAACGGCGGGAGATTAGCACGGGGAGGCCGTCCGACGAGCGGCGCTGCGAGCCTGCGGCGAGGGCGCTGGAGCGACGCGCTACGGCGCGACGACGAGCCTCGCCGCAGCGTCGGCGCCGCGCAGGTGTCTCAGCCGGGCCGGGTCCTTCGCGGCGTCCACCACGCGCTCGACCGCCACGCGCTCGGCGAGGCCGAGCGCGGGCCGCAGCCGCGCGGCGGCGTCGGCCACCTCGGGGAAGAAGTGCGCCGCGAGCAGGGTCGCGCCGTGCAGGGCGCGGGAGAGGTGCAGCGAGGCGGCGCGCGAGAGCACGTACTCGGCGTCGAGCGGCAGGCGGAGCAGCTCGCGCAGGTCGACGAACGTGACGAGCGGGGCGAGCATCCCCATGCCCGCCTGCTCCGCGAGCGTGGCGAGGAGGGCGTCCTCGGACGAGGGGCGCGCGGCGCACGGACCGAACGCCCGGTACGGCCGGCCGCGCTCGAAGAGCGGTCCCTCGGCCGGGCCGCCCGGCCAGAGCGCGTCCTGCACGCCGATGGCGATCCGGCCGTCGCTCAGCACGGCCGTCCGGCCGTCGTGGTCGGTGCGCTCCACCGCGAGCGCCCCTGCCGCCCCCTCCAGCCGGCGCCGGTCCTCGGGGCGGATGGCGACGCGCAGCTCGCCCACCGGCCGAAACGCCATGTGCGGATAGAGCCAGTCGACGTAGGCGGCGCCGCCGAGCAGCACCACCGGCACGTCGGGCGCCTCGCGCAGCACGTTCCGGAGGGTCACGAGCTTGAGGACGTTGTCGTTGACGACGCCCTGGTAGCTGGTGAGCAGGCGCTCGCGCAGCGCCTGCGGCACCGCCGCGCCGAGCCGGGTCGTCTCGAGCTGGTAGGACGCGAGCGGGGCGAGGCCGTGGGCCTCCAGCACGTCGGCGAGCAGCGCAGGATCCGCGTCCGGGAGGGTCTTCGGCGGCGAGAAGGAGGTGAGCGCGCGCAGGGCGTCGAGCAGGGCCACGGCCGCCATCTAACCCGTCCGGCGCCGGGGAGCAACGGAGGCCCGAGCGTGCCTCGACGCGCGCCGCGGGCGCGGCCATGTCCACGTTGTAGTCACAAGGAGGAGCCGAATGATCGAGCTCGACGGAACGCTCTCCGAGCTCGCCCGCCTACGCAGCGGCAGCGAGCCCATCGTCAGCCTGTATCTCGACATCCGCTGGGGGGACGAGCAGCAGCGCGATCGCGTGCGGCTGTTCGTGCAGGAGCGCGTACGCCAGACGCTGGCCCACTATCCGCCGGGCACGCCCGGACGCGAGGGACTCGAGAGGACGCTGAAGCGGATCCACGAGCACGTGGCGGGGCTGCTCAGCCAGGAGTACGAGGCCGACATGAACGGGCTCGCGCTGTTCGCGAACGAGGCGCTCGGGCTGTGGCGCCCGTTCTTCTTCCGGAGGTCGTTCCAGAACGAGCTCACCACCGACGCCATCCCCCACCTCCTCCAGCTCGCGCGGCTGAAGGACGACTTCGCCCCGGCCATCGTCGTCGCGCCCAGCCAGGAGGGCGCGGACATCTACCACGTCTCGCTCGGCGAGCTGGCCATCGAGGCGAACCTGCGCGGCTTCGTCCCGCGCCGTGACAAGGACAACTTCAACGCCGGCACCGCCGGCCACTCCGGGCGCTACTACGAGCGGCAGGACAAGAACGACCGGCGCCAGGAGGGCTTCATCCAGAAGAACCGCCGCGCCGCCGCCGGCGAGGTGACCGCGTTCTTCGACCAGAACCCGCACTGCTTCCTCGTGCTGGTGGGCACGAACGGCACCGCGGCCGCCTTCGAGCGCGAGCTGCCGGAGCGGGTGCGGGAGCGGGTGGTGGCGCGCCTGCCGCGGCCGCGCGAGTGGGAGTCGGGCGACGGCGCGCGGCGCGACGGGGTGGTGAAGGGGGCCGCCCAGGCCATCGCCGAGCGCGAGAAGCAGGACGAGCACCACGCCATCGAGCAGGTGGTCGGCCACGCGCTGCGCGGCGGCCTCGGCGTGCTCGGTCCCAACGACGTGGTCGAGGCGCTGAACCAGGGGCGGGTCCACAAGCTCGTCATCGAGGAGTGCTTCGAGGGGACCGGCTGGACCTGTGACAACTGCCGGGCCATCGGGTCGAACGTCGAGTCCGCCGAGTCCTGCCCGTACTGCGGCGGCGACCTGCACGCGGTGGGTGACCTCGGCGAGGCCATGGTGGCGCGCGCGCTCCTCGAGGGCGCGGACGTGGAGGTGGTCGCGCACGCGAACAAGCTCCACAGCTACCGGGGCATCGGCGCGTTCCTGCGGCAGACGTCGCAGAACGGGCTGCGGGGGGCGAGCCCGCCCTATCCGACGGCGCCGGGGGCGAACCGGTAGACGTCCGAGTCCCCGCTCGTGCTCGACAGGCTCAGCACGAGCGGGGATTCTTTACGCTGCCCCTCCTAGGAGCGGACGCGACCGCGTCACCCCACCTCGAGCGAGGGCGGCACCGGCTCGAGCGCCTCCTGCGGGAACTCGGGCTGGGCGGCGCCGCCGGCGCGGGCGGGCTCGAGGACCGCGATGAGCGACAGCGCCGGGAACGGCAGGACGCGGTCCACCAGCCGGAAGACGGGCGTGAGCAGGTTCAGCGCCTTGATCTGGAGGAGCCCGAACGACCGGCGCCGCAGGATCTTGCCGTTCAGCCACCAGGCGAAGCTGCCGACGCGGTTGAAGTGGAGGAGCTCCTTCACCTCGAACCCGCTCTCCACGGCCAGCACGCGCAGCGAGGCCTCGGTGTAGCGCCGCCGATGGCCGAGGATCTCGTCGAGGGTGCCGAGCAGCTCCGGACCCTGCGGCACGAGGACGATGGCGCGGCCCCGCTCGGCGAGCACCGCGCGGATGTTCTCGAGCGAGCCCCGGTCGTCGTCCACGTGCTCGATCACGTTGAGGCACACGACGGTGTCGAACCCGCCCTCGACGCGCGGGAAGGAGCGGCCCTCGGTGACGTCCGTGAGGGTGACGTCGAGGTAGGGCCGGTCGGCGGTGAGGCTGCGCAGCGTCTGGAGGTAGAGCGGGTTGACGTCCGAGGCGACGTAGTGGCCGCGCGGGATGAGCCGCCGCGTGAGGTTCCCGGTGCCGCTCCCGATCTCGAGCACCTTCTGGCCGCAGTACGGCCGGATGACGTCCGCCATCCAGGCGTTGAAGCGCGGCGCGCGCGCCAGCCGCCCCAGGATCTGCGAGCCGAACGCGTCCTTCGCGTAGATCTCGTCGGAGAGCCAGAAGCGCAGGATGGCCCAGAGCGCCTTGAGGCCGTCGCGCCAGTTGATCTTCTTGCCTTCCTGGTAGGTGCGCCCCGAGTAGCTGATGGGCACCTCGAAGATGCGCGCCTCGCGCTTCGCGAGCTTGATGGTGAGCTCGGGCTCCATGCGGAAGTCGTTGGAGCGCAGCGGGATCGACTTGAGCAGGTCGGTGCGGACGGCCTTGTAGCAGGTCTCCATGTCCGTCAGGTTCACGTTCGTCACCCAGTTGGTGAGGAACGTGAGGAGCCGGTTGCCGAGCTCGTGCCGGAAGAGGAGCGCGCGCCGCGCCTCGCCGCCCGCGAAGCGCGAGCCGAACACCGCGTCGGCCTGCTCCTCCACGAAGACCTTCACGATGCGGACGAGGTCCTTCGGGTGGTACTCGAGGTCGGCGTCGTGGATGACCGAGATCTCGCCGTCGGCCTCGGCGAGGGCCGTGCGGATCGCGGCGCCCTTCCCGCCGTTCACGACGTGCTCGAGGAAGGCCCACTCGATCTTGCCGGTCCGCCCGTGGCCGCGGAGCCGCACGCCGTCGGCGAGCGGGCCGTCCTCCTGCCACGCGATCCCCCGCTCCGCCGCGAACGCCCGCAGCACGCCGCTGGTGCCGTCCTTGGAGCAGTCGTTCACGACGACCACCTGCACGCGCTCGAGGTGCGGCGAGGTCTCGAGGACCCGGAGCCGCTCGAGGGAGGCCGCGACGAGGTGCTGCTCGTTGTAGACGGGGACGAGGACCGATAGGGACGTCATGGCGGAGCCCGGTTGTACCAGACCCAGCCTGGCCCCGGAACGAGCGAGCGGGCGGCCCGGGGCGCTGCCGCGAGACCGGCCGGGCGAGCGTGCCTGGCTGGGAGATCTGCCGAGAGGTATGGTCCGCGCCGACACGCCACGTCCACACGGCGAGACGGCCTGACTGGAGCATCGAAGTGAACGTCCTCGTCACCGGCGGCTCCGGGTTCATCGGCGCGAACCTCGTCCGCCTCCTGCTCGTCGAGCGGCCGGGGTGGCGCGTCGTCAACCTCGACGCCCTCACCTACGCCGGGAACGCCGAGAACCTGGCGGAGCTCGACGGGCACGCGCGCTACCGCTTCGTGCGGGGGGACATCTGCAACGGCGAGCTCGTCGCCGACGTGCTCGAGACGGAGAGGATCGACGCGGTGCTGCACCTCGCCGCCGAGAGCCACGTCGATCGCTCGATCCTGTCGCCGCCCGTGTTCATCGAGACGAACGTGCGCGGCACGCAGGTGCTGCTCGAGGCGGCGCGCGAGCTCGGGGTGAGGCGCTTCGTCCACGTCTCCACCGACGAGGTGTACGGCTCCCTCGGCCCGAGCGGCCTGTTCACGGAGGAGACGCCGCTCGACCCCTCCTCGCCGTACTCCGCCTCGAAGGCCTCGAGCGACCTGCTCGCGCTCGCCTACGCGCGCACGTTCGAGCTGCCGGTGGTGGTCACGCGCTGCTCGAACAACTACGGCCCCTACCAGTTCCCGGAGAAGCTCATCCCGCTCGCGATCGCCAACGCGCTGCGGGACCTGCCGCTGCCGGTGTACGGCGACGGCCTGCACGTGCGCGACTGGATCCACGTGGAGGATCACTGCCGCGGGCTCCTCGCCGCGCTGGAGAAGGGCGAGAGCGGGCAGGTCTACAACCTGGGCGCGTCGAGCGAGCGGCACAACCTCGACGTCGTGAAGCAGGTGCTGCGGCTCGTCGGGAAGCCCGAGTCGCTCATCCAGCACGTGGCCGACCGGCCGGGGCACGACCGTCGCTACGCCATCGACTCGACCAAGGCGCGGACGGTGCTCGGCTGGGCGCCGCGCCACCGGTTCGAGGAGGCGCTCGCGGCGACGGTGCGCTGGTACGTGGAGCGCCGGCCGTGGTGGGAGCGGATCATCTCCGGCGAGTACCTCGCGTACTACGAGAAGCAGTACGGAGCCGGCTAGTGCGCGTCGCGTGAGTGGCGAGGGGGCGGGCCCGCTGACCGGGTTTCCTCCCGCTCGCCCCTTCGACGGGCTCAGCGCGAGCGGAGCACGCTGACGGTCCAGCTCAGCCGGTCCGGCGCCTGGCCCCGAACACGCAGGTACCCGCGGTGCACGCCGCGGAGGTGATGGACCGCGCAGAGGGAGGTGAGGTTCGCGGGGTCGTCGCTGCCGCCGCGCGAGCGATAGACGACGTGATGCGCGTGGACCGCCGCCCTGCTGCAGCCCGGCACCTGGCAGAGCTCGCCGTCGCGCGCCATCGCGCGTCTCTGCGGCGTGCTTCGCTCCGCGGGCGCATCCTTCCAGGTCTCGAGGAAGTGCTCCGCCACCCGCTCGAGGCACTCTCCCGCCTTGAGCCAGCGGTCGGACGCCGCGCGCGCGGCGCGGACGGCCGCCTCCAGCAGCGAGGCGACCCGGCGGGGCATGCGCAGGTCCAGCTCTCCCCGCGCGCACATCTGCACTTCACGCTCCGTCTCGCTCTCGCGCCGCAGCGCGATGCAGGTGGTTCCCTCCGCCCGGCGGAGCCACTCCTCGACGGTCTTGTCGTCGGCCTGCTCGGCGACGATCCGCGCCTTCTCGTAGGAGACGCGCCCCGCGCGCATCGCCTCGCGGAGCGGCGGCAGCTCGTACAGCCTTCGCTCCAGGGCGACGCGTTGCTGCACGGTCCGGGCGCCCATGCCCAGCCGCTCCTGGCAGTAGTGCGCGAAGGACTGGAACTTCATGTCCCTCCACAGCGCGAGCGTGCTGACGAGCAGGCCGAGGTGGCCGAGGAGCTCGTCCCAGCGGTCGCGCATCGCCGCGAGGCGGCGAAGCTCGGCGTCGAGCCGCTCCAGGTCCGGCGCGTCCTCCTCCAGCTCCGGACTCACCTCCGCCTCGCAGAGCGGAATCGTCGCGAGGAACGTCCACGGAGCGAACTCCTGCTCGAGCCAGGCACGGATCGCCTCGACCCGGTCGGCCACCGGACCGCGCAAGACGCCGGCGTCGTCGCTCGCGTCGGACGGTCCCTCGACCGGATGCGCGCCGAGGAACTCCGCACAGATGGCCTCGAGCCGCTCCCACCTCGGCGACGTCGCGCCGAGGGTCTCCCCTGCGAGCGCCATCGCCTCGTCGAGCCGGGCGCGGCCCTCCGGCGTCATGTCGACACACACGCGCTCCCAGGGCTCGTCGTCGGAGAGGAGAGGTTCCGCAGTCCGCTCGCCCTGAGCCTGTCCAAGCGCGGGTCCCGGGTCGCGCTCCGCCCGCACCGCGGCCGCGAGCGTCCGGACCGTCTCCTTCCTGGCCCGTTCGACCCACGCCGCCTCGACGTCGCCGCGCGCCACCGGTGCGATGGTCTCCGCCTTGCGCGCGCTCACCTCGCCGAGACGGACCGCCTGGGCGAGGAGCGGCCGGTCTCGCAGCTGCCGCGCGAGCCGGGCCAGCTTCTGCGCGGTGCTCGCCGCGATGCCCAGCCGCTCGCGGGCGTAGTCGCCGGTGCCCGAGTAGCCGAGCCGGAGCGCGCGGTCGCCCACCTCCAGCGCTGCCAGTCCTCGGCCGATCGAGACGTCGAGCGCGCCGTGCCCGCGCGCGACGCTGGTGAGGAGCCGGTCGAGGAGGAGCGCCGCCTCGTCGCGGAGGATGCCCTTCCGTTCGTGCGGCATCGGCGGCTCGAGGACCCACGCCTCGCGCCCGAGGTCCTCCAGCGCGGCCGCGGAGGGCCTCGCCGGGGGGGAGAGCTGGATGCCGAAGGCGCGCGTGTCCACGGACCAGGCGTAGCACGCGACCCTGACACTGAACGGATGTGCGGGACGAGGCCAGAGGGCCTGGCGCCGTGGACGATCACTTCAGCCGGTTCACCCGTGCCGCGACACCGCCGGCCCCGCCCCCGCGCGCTGCTCGCGGGCAGCGAGGTCGAGGTCCGACACCATCATGAGCCGGATGAGCTCCTTGAACGTGGTGCGCGGCTTCCAGCCCAGCTTCTTCTCGGCCTTGGACGGATCGGCGAGGAGGAAGTCCACCTCGGTGGGCCGGTGGTAGCGCGGGTCGATCTCGACGAACTCGCGGTAGTCGAGGCCGACGTGGCCGAAGGCCGCCTCGCACAGCTCGCGCACGGAGTGCGACTCGCCCGTGCCGATGACGAAGTCGTCGCCCTCCGAGTGCTGGAGCATGAGCCACATGGCCTCGACGTAGTCCTTCGCGTAGCCCCAGTCGCGGCGGGCCTCGAGGTTGCCGAGGTAGAGCTTCTTCTGCAGGCCGAGCTTGATGCGCGAGGCGGCGCGCGTGACCTTGCGGGTGACGAACGTCTCGCCGCGGCGCTCGGACTCGTGGTTGAAGAGGATGCCGTTCGAGACGTGGAGCTTGTACGCCTCGCGGTAGTTCACGCCGATCCAGTAGGCGTAGACCTTGGCGCAGCCGTAGGGGCTGCGCGGGTAGAACGGGGTCTTCTCGTTCTGCGGCGGCGGCGAGGCGCCGAACATCTCCGAGGACGACGCCTGGTAGATGCGCGTCTCGGTGATCCCCAGCTCGCGCACCGCTTCGAGGAGCCGGCAGGCGCCGAGCCCGGTCACCTCGCCCGTGTACTCGGGGATGTCGAACGAGACCTTCACGTGGCTCTGCGCGCCGAGGTTGTAGATCTCGTCGGGGCGGAGCTGCTTGAGGAGCAGGTTCAGCGACGAGGAGTCGTTGAGGTCGCCGTAGTGCAGGAACAGGCGACGATTCGGTTCCTGCGGGTCCTCGTAGATGTGATCGATGCGCGTGGTGTTGAAGGAGGACGAGCGGCGGATGATGCCGTGGACCTCGTAGCCCTTCTCGAGGAGCAGCTCCGCGAGATAGCTGCCGTCCTGGCCGGTGATGCCGGTGATGAGCGCCTTCTTCACTGAGCCTTCTCCCGGTTCTGCTCGAACCACTCCACCGTCTCGCGCAGCCCGTCCTCGAACGGAATGCGGGCCTTCCACCCGAACTCGCGCTCCGCGCGGGAGGTGTCTAGCATGCGCCGCGGCTGCCCGTCGGGCTTGGAGGCATCCCACACGAGCTGTCCCTCGAAGCGGCACAGCCGAGCGACCAAGGGCACGAGGTCGCGGATCTTGATCTCGAACCCCGCCCCCAGGTTCACCGGGTCAGACTTGTCGTACTTCTCGGCCGCCGCGACGATGCCCTCGGCGGCGTCGCGCACGTGGAGGAACTCGCGCGAGGCCGCGCCGGTCCCCCACACCTCGATCTTCTCGTCCCCCCGCTCCCGCGCCTCGACGCACTTGCGGATGAGCGCCGGGATCACGTGCGAGGTGTGCAGGTCGAAGTTGTCCCGCGGGCCGTAGAGGTTGACCGGGAACAGGACCGAGGAGTTGAAGCCGTACTGCTGCCGGTAGGCCTGGCTCTGCACGAGCAGCATCTTCTTGGCGAGGCCGTAGGGCGCGTTCGTCTCCTCCGGGTAGCCGTTCCAGATGTCCTCTTCCCGGAACGGCACCGGGCAGAACTTGGGGTAGGCGCAGATGGTGCCGAGGGCCACGAGCTTCTTCAGGCCGACCTGCCGGCCCACCTCGATGAGCTGAACGCCCATCATGAGGTTGTCGTAGAAGAACTTCCCCGGGTTGTCCCGGTTCGCCCCGATGCCGCCCACCCGCGCGGCGAGGTGGATGACCAGCGTCGGCTTCGCGTCCTCGTACAGCCGGCGAACATCCTCCATCCGCACGAGGTCGTAGTCCCGCGAACGGGGGACGAAGATATCCTGGGCGCCGCGGCGGCGGAGCTCCTCGACCACGAAGCTGCCGAGGAAGCCGGCGCCGCCGGTGACGAGGACGTTTTCATTCGACCAGTGCATGGGGCGGCCGAAGTTACGCGCGCGAGGCGCACAAGGTCAATGCGGAGCCCAGCGACGCGTCGTGGGCCTCTCGACTCCGGTATCTGCATCCTTCTACACTCGCCGTCCTTGGGGGGGAATCGGTATGTGGTCTGAACTCCACCGGGCGGGCGGGCGACAACTGAGGCTCGGGTAGAAGTACCACGCCAGGCCAGCCCCCCGCTGGCCAGGTCGAACGAACTCCCGCACTTCCACGACGCGCACCCGCATGCGAGAGTGCGGCCACTCGCGGGCACGAACGGTAAACGCGAAAGCGGAATTCAAGAGGTCCGATTTGTGATGCGCAAAGCTCTAGTGACGATGGCAATCGGAGCGCGCTTCGAGCGGGAGTACGAGCACCTCCTCCCGCTGAGGGAGGCGTGGGCGCGTCGCCATGGGTGGGATCTGCATGTCGTTCGATCGATTCCGGAACCATTCGTCAGGGCGCATTCGCGTTCAGACAAGCCCGGCCTCGGGTGGTGCTGCTACTTGTACAAGCTTCAGTTGCCCGAAGCTTTCAGCGACTATGACCTGGTCGCATATGTCGACAGCGACATCGCCATCAATCCAGCTGCTCCGTGCCTCAGTGCGTACGAGTCGCAGATTCCGGCCGGAGGATTCGCGGCAGTGCAAACCGTGGGGCACGAGGAGCGGCGTCGACTGTTCCCGCTCTGGGCCGAGTACTACTACGACGATCTTGTCGCGCGAGGTTTCAATCGATCGGTACCTAACCCAAAGCTGCACGTGAGTTCGGGGGTGCTGTTGTTTCGGCCGCGAGACGTCGCGGAACGATGGTCTGCGTTAATAACGCTCGACACTGACCTTAATGAAGAAAACCGCTTGAATGTGTACGAGGTTCAAGCGGGTCGGTGTTTCCTTCTCCCGGGGCCGTGGCATGTCGTATGGATGTATGAGAGACACCGAGTAGGGCTTGAGAAGCCGATCCGGACTGTTTGGGGACGCCTCGCGCGAAAGTGCAGGAAGACCGTCCGATGGCGCCGCAGTCGCGAGAGCGCGGCGATCCTCGGAACGTTGCAGAACTGCCACATGCTCCACTTCGGCTATGAGCACGAAAAAGTGTTCTTCTTGGACAGGAACGCGTTAGCTTCCCTTATCGCGTCCGAGTCTACGTTCCCTCTGTTGAGATCAGCGTAGGAACGATGGTGCGCGCACACGCGCTGAGAGCGAGCCTCCCAAACATCTGGCGCAGCGACACCGCCGCATTGATGTTGGCGAATCTGGCGACTGTCGCCCTGGGGTTCATTACAGGCGTGATTACTGCCAGGGCTCTTGGGCCATCAGGCCGAGGGGATCTTGCGGTTGTACTGTTCTGGCCTTCGGCTCTGACTAGCCTCCTGGATGCTCCCATCATGGAATCCGTTGCGATTCGCACGGCTCGGGACCCGGACCGAGGAGCACTCTCAGCGGGCAGCGGGCTATTTGTCGCGATCGCTGGATCGATCGTGGCCGGCGCCATTGGCTGGATTGTTATGCCGCTGCTTCTGAGGGAGTCGCAGCAGGGGCTCCTCACGCTTGCGCGTGTGGCGTTGCTGTTCGTGCCATGCTCGCTGCTGTCATCTGTCCCGCTGGGCTTCTTGCTGGGGCGACAAAGATATCGCGCGGTGGCACTGATTAGAGTGGGCAATGTATTGCTGTACGGAGCATCACTCGCGACTCTGCTCGTGCTGGACGTCGCCACCGTCACTGCTGTCATGTGGCTTACCGTGGCGGCACGGCTAATCCCATTGATCGCCTGTGCTGCACCCAAACTGAGAGTGACCAAGGCGTGGCCCGGCAGGGACGAGATCGCGGGCCATGTCCGCGAAGCTGGTTCGATTCAGGGAGCACGCACGGCATTCGTCCTTTCGTCATCCCAGGATCGAGTTCTCGCGAACTGGACGCTAACTCAGACGAGTATCGGCCACTGGCAAGTCGTCGCTGCGCTTGTGAGCGTGATGCCGTTTGTCTCACAGGCGGTCTCGCAAAAGCTTCTCGCGAACGTGGCTAAGCACGAGAGTGGCTCGTCCCCCGCAGTTTATGCCGCGTACGTGCGGGCTGTGGTAGTCACCGCGGGCGTCGCGGGGCTGACGATGTTGTTCACGCCCGTTCTCGTCCCCGCTCTGTACGGCGAGGAGTTTGCGGCCGCGGTGTGGCCCTCGATCATTGCGGCACTAGGAACCATAGCAAGCGCGGGTACACTCGTGCTGCAAGTTGCTGGTCGAGCAGCACGCCGCACTCGCGAAACGATCGAATCCGAAGTGTTGGCGAGTGCAGCGATGGCCGCCGCGGCCATTCCGCTGACGTCAGCGTTTGGAATAGTAGGGCTGGCGAGCGCTCTTCTGTTGGGTCGTGGAATAGCGCTTGCGTGGGCCAGTTTCCGAATCGCGCCCTCGCTACAGATGAGGTGTTGGAACTTCGTTCCACTGTCGTATGGATTCCTCTTTGCCGCCCGCGAAGAATGGCGGTCACTCACAGGCAAGTCTACGCGGTCGGGCGACGGGGCAGTAAACGGAGCGGCTTGAGGTGAACCGAACTCGGTATTGCGCCAAGCACGCCGTGTTCCCCAGCAGCACCGGCCGTGCCCAAGGGACGCACCCACTCGAGGAGGCGGCGCTTTCGCAAGGGGCCCGCCGTCGTGGCTGGGCCTATCTCGTCATCGGGATGGCGTGGGGCGGGCTATCGAGCTTTTCACTTCTTGCCGGAAAGGAGGGCGCTCCCGCCTATCAGGCGACGGGACTTGCGCTTGCGGTGCTCGGGGTCGCTCTCGTTCAGCGATCCGCAAGCGCTGTTACCCAGTGGGCCGCCTCATGGTCCGGTAGGCTCCTTGCCTGTCACGCTGCTGCGGCCGTTGCATCAGGCGTCTGGTCGGGCTCGTCGATGGCGGCCATTGCCAGATACGTGCTGCTGCTGCCAGCCTTTTCGGTGCTTGCCGCTGCCGTGAGGCGAGGTGGAGCGATGAAGCTCCAGGCCGGCCTAATCGCGTCAGGCGTACTATTCGTCTTCGTGCACGCGGCGCAGGTTGACCCGAGCGCTGTGTTCGATCCCTCGTACCGTATCTCTTTGTTTCTGAACACGAACGGAGTCGGTTTCATTGCTGCCGTGACCGCGGTCGGCTTATTGGCGTATCTCGACCCGCGGCGACTGCGAGTGTGCTCTCTTGTGGCGGCGCTGCTCGTTGCGTGCCTTGTCGTAATCTTCGCGACTAAGTCGAGAACGGCTTCGCTTTCGTTTCTAGCAGGACTCTGTGTTCATGTGTGGCTCCACGCAAGAAGGGCAAGGCGTCTGGGGACGTCACTTGCCGCGGCGGTGGTTGTCCTATCGCTCGTGCTGGTGTGCGCTCCCGCTGGCGACCGAGTCCGTCAAAGTGTCACGCAGTTGTACATGCTCGACGATGAGCACCGCTCCGTGCAGTCGGGGACGTACCGCTACGAAACGTGGTCGTATGTCGTTAACGAGCTCTGGTTACCGAATCCTCTTCTCGGTGTTGGTCCGGGTCGCCACGGGGCGCTGATCGAAGCCGCTACAGGAGTGACAAGTGCGCATAATGGTATGCTCGCCAACTTGGCCGAGGTGGGCCTATTGGGTACCGTGCCGTTGATGGGGATGCTGGCGCTCGCACTGGCCAGGAGACGCCGGAGCGCAATGCGGCATCTGCCACTTGTGGCTGCCGGAATAGTCGAGTCGGGCGCAGAGATCATGATGTTCAGCATGGGAAACACCGGAAGCCTCTTGTTCTTGCTGGCCCTGGTTGCGATGAGCACGGCGAGGTGTCCCGCGCGACGCGGTCCTCCGATATGGGAGACGCGTGGGTGGCACGCATGAAGTCCGGACCCCGAGTACTTCTTGTCACAAATATTCCTACGCCGTACCGAATGCCGGTGTATCAGGAGGTTCATCGCCTGCTCGGGGATGACTTTAAGATCGCGTTTCTTGCATCATCAGAGGCTAATCGTTCCTGGGACGTAGCGCGAGCGGACGTTGCGTGTTGCATCCTGCCCGGCAAGCACCTGTTCCTGGCTCGCCGTGATTGGGCACTTCACGTCAACGTGGGAATGGCGAAAGCGATCCGTAACCACCGTGCAACTGTGGTCGCGGTTGCCGGTTACGACAATCCGAGCTACTGGCTGGCGCTCGCAGCAGCGAAGCTCATGCGCCTACCGGTCGTTCTCTGGTCGGGGAGCCATGGTCTGAGCGGGCGCACACAGCGTGGCCCCGTCCGCTGGTTGAAGGAGCGATTCGTCCGCGCGGCAGACGCCTACCTGTCGTACGGGTCAATGGCAGCGGAGTACCTCGTCGAGCTCGGGGCATTGAGAGGCCGGATTGTGGTCGGTTCGAATGCGGTGGAGAGCTCGGTGTTCGCCAACGGCACCGCACGGGATACCGCGCGAAACGAACACCGTATCGGCGACGAGCAGATTGTTCTGTTCTCCGGTCAGCTCATCGAACGGAAGGGGCTTGAGGTCCTCATCCGCGCTTTGGGCCGCGCGTCCTCCAGCGCGCACCTCTGGGTCGTCGGGAACGGACCCGACCGCGAAAAGTACGAAAGGCTCGCGAGCGAGGTCCTCCCAGGAAGGACTCGGTTCTTCGGCCATCGAAAGTACGCTGAGCTGCCGGGCATCTACGCCGCGGCGGATGTGTTCGTGATGCCCTCTCTCGTCGAGGTGTGGGGCTTGGTCCTGAACGAGGCAATGGCCTCAGGTCTTCCGGTGATCGCGAGCCGCCAGGCGGGCGCAACGGCCGACCTCGTCATCGGGAAGGACACAGGCCTCGCGTTCGACGCAAACAGCGTCGATGATCTCGCGGCTCAGCTGAGAAAGATGCTTGGCGACCCCGCGCTGAGAGCACGGTATGGGGCGAATGGCCGTGAGCTCGTCTCTCGCTTGGACACCCGGCGGTACGCCGCAGATTTCCTGAAGGCTGCAGAGCTCGCACTCGCGGCGCGTGCGCGTTGACGCACTTCAGCGCCGCGCAGCTTCCGCATGCAGCCGGTCGAGCGCACCAAGGTGGGAGTCGAGCGAGAAGTCTCGCGAGCGACGCGACGCCGCACGCGACATGTGGGTGTAGAATCGTGGCTGCGACGCGAGCGTTGCGAGGCGGTCGGCGATCGCCGCGCCATCGTGAGACGGGACCACCAGCAGGCCCATGTCGTCCGGGAGAAGCTCTGGAATTCCGCGGTGCGCGGTCACGACGACTGGCAGCGCCGAGGTCAGCGCTTCAATGATCGAGATCGGCTGGCCTTCGTCCCGATAGTACGTTGGCAGGACAAAGACATCGGCTCGACGAAGTAGCTCCGCCTTTTCCTCCCCACCAACGACGCCGTGGAGCACAACCTTCGTGGCCCCACCAATCTGGGACGCGCGATGTCGGAAGTTGTCTTCCATCTCCTCCGTCGTTCGAAATGCATCCCCGCCGAGATGGAACTTGCCCGCGAAGTGGAACTCCACGTTCCAGCCAGGAAGTCGCTGTCCGACGAGGGCTGCGGCATCGAGAACGTCGAGGTAGCCCTTCTCGACCATCAGGTTCGACAGGTACAGCACGCGAAGAGTCCCTGCGGGCGGCGGCCGCGGCGCGATCGCGGGCGTCGTGCAGGTGTTCGGCACGACACGCACGCGGGCTTCGGCGTCGCTCACCATCGAGAACTCGTGCCGCAGCGACTCGCCCAGCGCGATGATGAACCGGGTGTGGTTCAGCGCCAGCCGGATGACGGGGCGTAGCCAGCGCGGTGCGGTCTCGTAGAACTGGTGAAAGGCACCACCATGGTGGTGCACCACGACGGGCACGCGGAACAGGCGCGCGCCGAGGATCAGGAGCGCATCGCGCAGAAATCCCACCGTGGAGTGCGTGATCGTGATGTACAGCACATCAGCGCGGCGAACCCGCCACCAGGCTTGCGCGATGATGCGGAGTACGTCGAGCGCCCGCCGCCAGGTGAAGGACGCGTTCCTTCGATCGCCGGATCTATCGGAGATGTCCAGGGTCGAAAGCTGCCATCCTCGCGACGGCATCCCTTCGCAGAACAGCTGAAAAGCTGTCGAGAGCCCCGTGACCGGCGGCGGCAGCGCACCGACGGCCAACACGTGCCCGCGTCGCGGTGGCCGAACGTCGCAATGTGAGTCCGACGCCGTGTCGAGCGGCGTGGCTGTCGTGATCTGGGAAGGCATCGGGCCTCGGACCGCTGGTGAGGGCGCGCAGCATATCGGCCCGCGGTCGGTCCGCTCAAGACCACCTGCCCGCGGGTTGCGGGTGTCCGACGTTTGTGGATAGTTGCGCCGGTGCGCGTGCTGCTCCTCAACCAGTTTTTCCACCCAGACCACTCCGCCACCTCGCAGATCGCCACCGACCTCGCCGAGGACCTGGTCTCCTCCGGCATCGAGGTCACCGCGCTCGCAGGCCGCGGGAGCTACCTCGGCGGCCAGCAGCTCTCGGCTCGCGACGAGCACCGCGGCGTCCAGATCGTCCGCGCCTCCGCGACCTCGCTCGGGAAGCGCACGCTGCTGCACCGGGGCATCGACTACGCGAGCTTCTACGCCACGGCGGGCGCGGCGCTGGCGCGGCTGCCGCGGCACGACGTCGTCATCGCGATGACCACCCCGCCGCTCATCGCAGCGGCCGCCGCGGCGCTCAAGGGGCCGAAGCGGAGCCGGCTCCTCTACTGGGTCCAGGACCTATATCCGGAGGTGGCCGTCGCGTTCGGTGCGCTCGGGCCGCGCTCGCCGATGACCCGCATGATGGCCGCGACCTCCCGCGCGGTCATGCGGCGGTCGGACCGCGTGGTGGCGCTGGGCGAGGTCATGGGCGAGCGCTGCGTCGCCGCTGGCGCCGACCCGGAGCGCGTCACCGTGATCCCGAACTGGGCCGACGGTGAAGCCGTCCGTCCGGTGGAGCACGCGAACAACGGACTTCGGGAGGAGCTGGCGAGGGGGGCGCGGACGGTCGTGATGTACTCCGGCAACATGGGCCGGGCGCACGACATCGGGACGCTGCTGGACGCGGCGCGCCTGCTGCGGGACCGAGCCGACGTGGCCTTCGTCTTCATCGGCGACGGCGCGAAGAAAGCGGAGGTCGAGGCCGCCGCGCGGGAGCTGCCCAACGTGCGGCTCGCGCCGTATCAGCCTCGCGAGCGCCTGTCGGAGTCGCTGTCCGCGGGCGATATCCACCTCATCGGCCTCTCACCCGAGATCGAGGGGCTCATCGAACCCTCGAAGCTTTACGGGGTCATGGCCGTGGGGCGGCCGGCGCTGTTCGTCGGGCCGGAGCGAAGCGAGGTCGCCCGGACCATCGTCCGGCACGATTGCGGACGCGTCCTGCGGAACGGGGATGCCGACGGGCTCGCCGGCGCGGTCCGCGAGCTGGCGGACGCGCCCGACGCGCGGGCGGCGTCGGGCGCGCGGGCGGCGTCGGGCGCGCGGGCCCGCGCGGCGCTCGAGACGCATTACACGCGCCGCGTCGCCACGGCTCGCTTCAAGGGCCTCCTCGACGAGCTGTGCGCGGAGCCGGATGTCGTGGGGGCTGCGATCGCCTAGAGGGCGCGGTCAGGACCCGGCCTGCGAGATCTCTGTCCCGCATCCGCATGACGCCCTCGCTCGCCACGCGTTTCGATCTCGCCCCAGAACCCTCGCGATCTCGCGGCTGAACGGAACTCGCCGCGTTCACCGCGGCTCGCTTCCCTACGGAGTCCCCCGGACCCCAGTCTGGCCGCGTGTCCGACCCCGTGCTAGAAGACCCCTCGCACCGCCGGTGCAGTCGCACCGGCCGGCGATCACGAAGTGGCCGGGGGGCCAACACGAGATGATTGACGACAGTCAACGCCGCGCGGGCTGCGCGTCCGCGCGCACCGGCGAACGTTCGAGGCACGCATGACGACGGCCGCCGTCGCCTTCGTCGCCGCGACCGTCACCGGCGCGGTCCTCACGCCGTTCGTCCGCACCCTCGCCCACCGGATGGGTGCGCTCGATCACGCCCTCACCTCGCGCAAGGTCCACGGCAAGCCCATCCCCCGCCTCGGCGGGATCGCCATCGTCCTCGCCTTCTTCGCGCCGCTCGTCGCGCTGCTCTTCGTGAACAGCGGCGTGGGTGGCCAGTTCTACGCCATGCCCCGGCGCGCCTTCGGGCTCTTCGCGGGCGGGCTCGCCATCGCGGCGCTCGGTGTCCTGGACGACCTCAAGGGCGCGAACGCCAAGACCAAGTTCGCGGTCCAGTTCGGCGTCGCCGGGCTCATGTACTGGCTCGGTTACCGCATCGACGTCATCGCGAACCCGTTCGGCCCGGACATCCAGCTCGGCATGCTCGGGCTCCCGTTCACGCTCCTCTGGATCGCCGGCGTCATCAACGCGCTCAACCTCATCGACGGCCTCGACGGGCTCGCGGGCGGAGTTGCGCTCATCGCCGTCACCACCACCTGCGTGGTCGCGCTCCGGGGCGGCGAGCCGCTCATGGTGCTCTTCACCGCGGCGCTGGCGGGCGCGGTGCTGGGGTTCCTCTTCTACAACTTCAACCCGGCGACCATCTTCATGGGCGACACGGGGTCGATGTTCCTCGGCTTCGTCCTCGCCACCACCGCCATCCAGACGAACCGCGAGTCCTCGAGCGCCGTCGCGCTCCTCGTCCCCATCATCGCCCTCGGCGTCCCCATCGCCGACACGCTCCTCGCCATGGCCCGCCGGGCCGCGCGCGGGGCGCCGCTCTTCTCGGCCGACCGCGGGCACATCCACCACCGGCTGCTCGACCTCGGCCTCAGCCACAAGCAGACGGTGCTCGTCATCTACGGGGCCTGCGCCGTGCTCGGCGCGGTGGCCATCTCCGTCGCGTACAGCACGGCGTCGCAGGCCATCCTGTTCCTCCTCGCGCTCGCGGCGGTCGCCTACCTGGCGCTGCGGCGGCTGGGCTTCGTCCAGGTGAACCTCTCGGACACGCAGCGGATGCTGGAGGACCGGCGCAGGAACCTCGAGGTGCGCGCGTCGATTCGCCGCCTGGGCGCGCGGCTGCGCGAGGCGAGCGGGCTCGGGGAGGTGTGGGACTCGCTGCGGCTCGCCGCGACCGTGCTCGAGGCGCGGGCCATCGCGCTGCACCTCCCGGGCGACGCGGCGAACGCTGACGCGTACTCGGCGGGCTTCGACGACGCGGGGCTCGACCTGTTCCGCGCGCGGTACGGGCTCCTGCCGGAGCGGCCGGGCGACACGCACCTCGAGCTGGGCTGGGACGACGGGCGGGCCTTCATCGACCGGGACACCGAGATCGCCGTCGAGCTCCTCTGCGAGCACGTGGCGGACGCGCTGGAGCGGATCGACAGGCCGGCGAGGTTGACGCCGGTCGAGGGGCTCCGGCGGGTGGTGGGGCTGCGGCGCTGAGCCTGCTCGCTCGCCCTTCGACAGGCTCAGGGCGAGCGGAGCCGTTTGGCTGACACGGCACCCAGCACGTCAGCCCGATCCATCGACATTTTCCAGGGCGCGCGCGGGGCCGTCCGTTATGACGGACGACCATCCGCGCGCGAGGGGCGCGCCGGCCGAGGAGAGCCGATGAGCGACGCCGCCACGTCCACCCGCCACCGCTCGTTCGCCGAGCAGGGCGATCTCGACGCCTACCTCGAGGCCCTCGGGCGCTTCGAGCGGGGCGAGCTCTCCGCGGAGGGGTGGCGCCAGCTTCGCCTCCTGCACGGCACCTACGGCCAGCGTCAGGACGGCGTGCACATGCAGCGGGTGAAGATCCCGCAGGGCCTCCTCTCCGCCGCCCAGCTCGAGGCGCTCGCCGAGGTCGCCGAGCACCACAGCCGCGGCTTCGGCCACGTGACGACCCGCCAGAACGTCCAGCTCCACTTCGTCACCGCGCACGGCGCGGAGGCCGCGCTGCGCCGGCTGGCGGAGGCGGGGCTCACGACCCGGGAGGCGTGCGGGAACTCCGTGCGGAACGTGACCGCGTGCCCGCTCGCCGGGGTCGCCGCCGACGAGCCGTTCGACGTGTCCCCCTACGCCGAGGCGCTCACGCGCCACCTGCTGCGCCATCCGCTCTCGTCCTCGCTGCCGCGCAAGTTCAAGATCGCCTTCGAGGGCTGCGCCGAGGATCACGCCGCGGGCGCGATCCACGACATCGGCCTGTACGCGCGGCTCGGGTCGGACGGGCAGAAGGGCTTCCTCGTCCGCGCGGGCGGTGGGACCTCGACCGTCCCGGTCTCGGCGGAGGTGCTGGTGGAGCACCTCCCGGCGGGCGACGTGCTCGCGCTCGCGGAGGCGATCCTCCGCGTGTTCCACCGGCTCGGCGATCGCGTCCATCGCCACGCGAACCGCATGAAGTTCCTCGTGCGGAAGCTCGGCTTCGAGGGCTTCCGCGCGGAGGTCGAGGCGGAGCGGGCGCGCGTCGAGGCGGAGGGCGCGCCGCGCCTGCCGTTCGATCCGGAGCGGCCGCCCGTGGAGGGCGCACCCGGGCACGACCGCCCGACGGCGCCGTCGCCCGAGGAGATCGCGGCGCGGGTGCGGGCGCAGGTGCCTCGCGGCCCGGGCATCGTGCCGGCCGTCGCGCCCGACCTCGCTCCCGCACCGGCGGCGCTCGCCGCGTTCACGCGCACGAACGTGCGGCGGCAGCGACAGCCCGGGTTCGTGGCGGTCGAGGTCGTCCTGCCGCTCGGTGACGCGACCGCCGCGCAGCTCCGCGTCCTCGGCGCCCTGGCCCTCGCGTACGGCGACGGGGCGGTCCGGCTCACGCGCGAGCAGGACGCGGTGCTGCGCTGGGTGCGCGAGGGTGACGTGCCGGCGCTGCACGCGCGGCTCGCGGCGGCCGGTCTCGGGCGCGCCGGCGCGGGGACCGCCGACCACGTGACGAGCTGCCCGGGCGCGGAGAGCTGCAAGCTCGCGGTGACCCAGTCGCGCGGGCTGGGGCGGCTGCTCGAGGCGCACCTGCGCGAGCGGCCCGAGCTCGCCGCGGCGCTGCCGGGGGCGGAGCTGAAGGTCAGCGGGTGCCCCAACGGCTGCGGTCAGCACCACGTCGCGACGATCGGCTTCCAGGGGAGCGCGCGCAAGGTGGACGGCAGGGCGGTGCCCCAGTACTTCGTGCTCCTCGGCGGCGGCGTGTCCTCCGGCGGCGCGCGGTTCGGTCGGCTCGCCGCGAAGATCCCGGCCCGGCGCGTGCCCGAGGCGCTCGAGCGGCTGGCGGCGCTCTATCGGGCGGAGCGCGCGGAGGGCGAGGACGCGCCCGCGTTCTTCGCGCGGGTCGAGCCGGCCCGGGCGCGCGCGGCGCTCGCGGACCTCGCCGAGCTCGACGCAGCCACGCTCCGGGCGGAGGACACGGTGGATCTGGGAGAGGACGCCGCGTTTCGGCCGGAGACGAGCCAGGGGGAGTGCGCGAGCTGAGCCGTTCGTCCTTCGACTCTGGCCGCGCTGCGCGCGGCCGACGTTCAGGACGAACGGGAGTGTGCCCGTCGGTCCGCCCGCCCTTCGACAGGCTTCGGGCGAGCGGACGAGTTAAGACTCCCGGACCCGATGCCCGACCAGCCCCGCACCTCAGTCGTCCGCCGCCTGGGCGGGCTCCTCAAGGAGGAGCTGCCGGCGCTCTCCGTCGGAACCGTCTTGCTCGTCGCGGGCGCGGCGCTGTCTCTCGTGTACCCGCAGGGCATCCGGCTCATCGTGGACGGGGCCATCGCCGGCGAGGACCCGCGGGCGGTCACGCGCGCGGCGGGGGTGCTGGCGGTCATCGCCATCGTGCAGGGGCTCGCGGTGGCGGGGCGGCACCTCCTCTTCTCGCTCGCGGGCGAGCGCGGGGTGCGGCGAGTGCGGGAGCGGCTCTACCGGAGCCTCCTCGACCAGGAGATCGGCTTCTTCGACTCGTCGCGCACGGGCGAGCTCATCTCCCGGCTCGGCACCGACTCCGCGACCATCCAGAGCCTCGTCGCGGCGAACGTGTCGATGGTGTTCCGCCACGTCATCACCGCGCTCGGCGGCATCGCGCTCCTCTTCGTCACCTCCCCGCGCCTCACGGTGGTGATGCTGCTCGTCGTCCCGCCCATCGCGGTGGGGTCGGTGATCTACGGCCGCAAGGTCCGAGCGCTCGCGCGCCGCTACCAGGACGCGCTCGCCGACGCCTCGCACGTCGCCGAGGAGTCGCTCTCCTCGATGCGCACGGTGCGCGCCTTCAACGCCGAGCCGGCCGAGCGCGGCCGCTACGACGCCGCCATCGCCGCCTCCTACGACGCGGCCCGGCGCCGGGCGCGGGCGGGCTCGCTGTTCATGGGCGGCGCCTCGGCGGGCGTGTACCTCGCCATCGCCGCGGTGCTCGGCTACGGCGGCAAGCTCGTGGCGCGCGGAGACCTCACCGCCGGCGCGCTCACCGCGTTCCTCGTCTACACCCTCCTCATCGCCATGAGCCTGGGCAGCCTCGCCGACCTCTGGGCGGAGGCGATGAAGGGGATCGGCGCGGCGGAGCGGGTGTTCGCGCTCATGGACCGCGTGCCGGCGATGCCGGTCGCGGGCGGGCTGCGGCCGGCGCGCTGCGAGGGGCGGATCGCCTTCGACCGCGTGCGCTTCTCCTACCCGGCGCGCCCCGACGTCGAGGTGCTGGGCGGGATCGACCTGCACATCGCGCCGGGCGAGGTGGTCGCGCTCGTCGGTCCCTCCGGCTCGGGCAAGTCCACCATGGCGGCGCTCCTCGGCCGGCTCTACGACCCCGTCGCCGGCCGCATCACGCTCGACGGCCACGACCTCCGCACCCTCGATCCCACCTGGCTGCGGGCGCAGATCGGCGTCGTCCCGCAGGAGCCGACGCTCTTCTCCGCCTCCGTCGAGGAGAACGTGCGCTACGGCCGGCCGGACGCGACGCACGAGGAGGTGGTCGCGGCCTGCCGCGCGGCTCACGCCGACATCTTCGTGCGGGGGTTCCCGGAGGGCTACGCGACGCGCGTGGGCGAGCGCGGACAGCAGCTCTCCGGTGGGCAGCGCCAGCGGCTCGCCATCGCGCGCGCGGTCCTCAAGGACCCCCGCATCCTGCTCCTCGACGAGGCCACGAGCGCGCTCGACTCCGAGTCCGAGGCGCTGGTGAAGGATGCGCTCGCCCGCCTGATGACCGGGCGGACGACCGTGATCATCGCCCACCGGCTCTCGACCGTCGCGAGCGCCGATCGCGTGGTGGTCATCGAGGGCGGAATCATCGTGGAATCGGGGCCGCACCGCGAGCTGGTGGCGCGGGGCGGGCTCTACCAGCGGCTCGTGGAGCGGCAGCTCCGGGCGGGGTAGACGGCGGGGCGCGGGGCCGGTACCCTGCACGTCCAGTCCGGGGGGTACCGGACGGGTAGACGGGCGGCCGCAGCGGTCCCGCTCGTCCTTCGACAGGCTCAGGACGAGCGGAGATACGCTGCCCGCGAGCACGGCTCGCGCGGAAACGACGCCCGCCTTGCCGCCAAGTGAAGAGATGCTCGACCGGGTCCTCATCGTGTGCGTGGGCAACATCTGCCGGAGCCCCATGGCGGAGGCGCTCCTGCGCGCGAGGTTCGCGGCGCGCGGGCGGGGCAACGTGGAGTCGGCGGGGCTCGGTGCGCTGGTGGGGCGGGGCGCGGATCCCATCGCGGTCGACCTCATGAAGGAGCGCGGGCTGGACCTTTCGGGACACCGGGCCCGCCAGCTCACCCCCGAGATCCTCGCTGCGGCGGACCTCGTCCTCGTGATGGAGTCCGGTCACCAGAAGCAGATAGAGGCGCTCGCGCCCTCGTCGCGCGGGCGTGTCCACCGCATCGGCAAGTTCGGAGGGTTCGACGTGCCGGATCCCTATCGCCAGCCCCGCGCCGCCTTCGAGCAGGCGCTCGCCCTCATCGACCGAGGGCTCGAGGATTTCGACCGGGCGTTCTGGAGGGCGTCGTGAGCGCGCCGACCCACGTCAACGCGGGTGTCCTCGCGCTCGCCGGGCTCCTCACCGCCTGCTCGTCCGTCGCCCCGGGCCTGCAGTTCAAGCAGCGGCAGCTCGAGGCGCGCGGCACGGCCGAGCAGCCCATCGCGATCGTGCAGATCACGTCGAAGGTCCTGCTGGACGAGGCGGAGGCGCGGAGCAAGGCGGCGACGGCGCGGCCGAAGGATCCCCTCGCCGAGCAGGCCGCGAGCTGGCAGTACCGCATCGCCCCCTACGACGTGCTGTCGGTCATCGTCTGGGATCACCCCGAGCTCACCATCCCCGCCGGCGAGTTCCGCGCCGCCGAGACCTTCGGCAACGCGGTGCAGGCGGACGGGACCATGTTCTACCCGCACGTGGGCGTGATCGAGGTCGCGGGCAAGACGCTCCCCGAGGTCCGCACCCTCATCGCCGACCGGCTGCGCCGGGTGATCGAGAACCCGCAGCTCGACGTGCGCATCGCGGCGTTCCGCGGGCAGCGCATCGAGGTGACGGGCGAGGTGATGCGGCCCTCGACCCTCCCCATCACCGACGTGCCGCTCCGCGTGCAGGACGCGATCGGCGCCGCGGAGGGGCTCACCCCGAACGCGTGGA
The DNA here is from genome assembly GCF_000017505.1 of Anaeromyxobacter sp. Fw109-5. Lineage (NCBI taxonomy): Bacteria > Pseudomonadati > Myxococcota > Myxococcia > Myxococcales > Anaeromyxobacteraceae > Anaeromyxobacter > Anaeromyxobacter sp. Fw109-5. The sequence goes on along the minus strand of NC_009675.1, from coordinate 5,184,336 downwards.
CGCGCGGCGTGGTCCTCACTCGCGCGGGCCGCACCTATCGCCTCGACCTGCAGGCCTTCTACGACGAGGGGGATCGCTCGCAGAACTGGCTCCTCCAGGACGGCGACGTGGTGCACGTCCCGTCGCGCGAGGAGAACAAGGTCTTCGTGCTCGGCGAGGTCCAGCGGCCGTCGTCCAAGGTCATGGCCCGCGGGCGGATGAGCCTCGCTGAGGCCATCGGGGACTCGGAGGGCTTCGACCCGACCACCTCGAACCCGAGCGACATCTTCGTGTTCCGCGGACGCTACGAGACGCCGCGGGTCTACCGCCTCGACGCGTCGAGCGCGGACGCGATGCTGCTCGCGACGCACTTCCAGCTCGAGCCGCAGGACGTCGTCTACGTGGCGCCGTACGGCCTCACCAACTGGAACCGCATCATCACGCAGGTCCTGCCCACGCTCCAGACCCTCTGGTACGGCGTGGACGCCTTCGACCGCAGCAGAGACGTGGTCATAGGGAACTAGTCGAATGTCGAAGCGAGGAGACGTGGCGCTCGAGGTCCTCCCGGGCGCATCCCCGAAGACGCGCGCTCCAGACGAGCTCTTCTCGGCGCCGGAGCCGGGAGACGACGAGCCGTCGCTGAGCGAGTACCTCGACGTGCTCGTCGGGGCCCGCAAGCTCATCGCGGCGGCGGTCGTCGCCGCGGCGGCGCTCGGCGGCGCCTACGCGCTCCTCGCCACGCCCGTCTTCCGCTCCGACGTGCTCGTGCAGGTCGAGGATCAGAAGGCGGGGACGGGGCTCCTCGGCGATCTCACCGCGGCGTTCGGCGACTCGACGCCCGCCGAGGCCGAGATCGAGATCCTCCGCTCCCGCGCGATCCTGGGCGACGCCGTGGACGGCCTGAGGCTCGACCTCGTCGCGCGGCCCAGCCGCTTCCCGCTCCTCGGCGGCTTCCTCGCCCGCCGCCACGACGCGGAGGACGGCGTCGCGGGGGCGTTCCTCGGGCTGTCGTCGTTCGGCTGGGGCGGCGAGCAGCTGAAGCTCGACCGGCTCGACCTGCCGGAGCGGCTCTACGGCGAGCCGCTCACCCTCGTCGCCGGCGAGGGCGGCCGCTACGCGCTCCGCGGTCCGGACGGCGAGACGCTCCTCGAGGGCGAGGTCGGGAAGGCCGCCTCGGGGAACGGCGCCGGCGCCTTCGTCGCCGCGCTCGTCGCCCGGCCGGGCACGGAGTTCGGCGTCGCCCGGCTGCGCCGCGACGCGGCGATCGCCGACCTGCAGGAGCAGCTGCGCATCTCGGAGAAGGGCAAGAAGACGGGCATCCTCCAGCTCGCGCTGGAGGGGGACGATCCGGTGCAGGTGGCCGCGATCCTGGACTCGCTCTCCCGCGCGTACGTGCGCCGCAACGTGGAGCGGAGGAGCGCCGAGGCCGAGAAGACGCTCGCCTTCCTCGAGGGGCAGCTCCCCGAGCTGCGCGGCAACCTCGACGCGGCGGAGACCGAGTACGAGAGCTACCGCTCCCGCAAGGGAGGCGTGGACGTCTCGCTCGAGACGCAGGCGGCGGTCACGCGCGCGGTGGAGATCGAGAAGGCGCTCTCCGAGGTCCAGGTCGAGTACGCCGCCCTGCGGCTGAAGTTCACCGAGACGCACCCGGCCCTGGTCGCCCTCGGCCAGAAGGTCCGCCGCCTCGAGTCCGAGCGCGCCACGCTGGACGAGCGGCTCAAGAAGCTGCCCGAGGCCGAGATGGAGTCGGCGCGGCGCATGCGCGACGTGAAGGTCGCGAACGAGCTGTACCTCATGCTCCTCAACAAGGCCCAGGAGCTGAAGGTCGTGAAGGAGGGGACGATCGGCAACGTCCGCATCCTCGACGCCGCCATCGTCCCGGTGGAGCCGGTCGCGCCGAAGCGCGCCCGGGTGCTCGCCCTGGCCCTCTTCCTCGGGCTCGCGGGCGGCGTGGGGCTCGCCTTCGCGCGCCGCGCCTTCGATCAGGGCGTGGAGGATCCGGAGGCGCTCGAGCGCGCCACCGGCATCGGCGTGCACGCCAGCGTCCCGTTCAGCGAGCGGCAGGTGGAGGCCGACCGGCGCGCGCGCCGCGAGCGCGTCCCCGTCCCGATCCTCGCCGACGTCGATCCCAAGGACCTCGCCGTCGAGAGCCTGCGCAGCCTGCGCACCAGCCTGCAGTTCGCGCTCTTCGAGGCCTCGAGCGGGATCGTCTCGCTCTCCGGCCCGGCGCCGGGGGTGGGCAAGTCGTTCGTCTCGGCGAACCTCGCCCACCTGCTCGGCGAGGCCGGCAAGCAGGTGGTGGTGGTGGACGCCGACCTCCGCCGCGGCCACCTGCACGAGTACTACGGCACCGACCGCGCGCGCGGCCTCTCCGACGTCATCGGCGGCCACGTCTCCCTGGACGAGGCGATCCGCCCGACCTCGTCGAACAACGTGCGCTTCCTGCCGACCGGCACCATCCCGCCGAACCCCGCCGAGCTCCTCTCCAGCGAGCGCTTCGCGCGCCTCCTCCAGGAGCTGGCCGGCCGCTTCGAGCTCGTGCTCCTCGACACGCCGCCCATCCTGGCGGTGACCGACGCCGCCGTCATCGGGCGTCACGCCAGCGTGAACCTGCTCGTGCTGCGCGCCGGCGAGCACCCGCTCCGCGAGATCGCGGCCTCCCTCCGCGCGTTCGCCCGCGGCGGGGTGCGCGTGCACGGCCTCGTGCTGAACGGCGTGCACCTCGACCGCGGCCTGGGGCGGCGGAACGGGTATCACTACCAGTATCGGTACGGGTAGGCCGGAGCTTCCGCTACGGCCACGCGTTCACGGTGAGGAAGAGGGCCGAGCCCTTCTTCTCCCCGGTCACCTGGTGCACGATGCGCTGGCCCTTCTGCACGGTCAGCCGCGACTGCGTGTTCCGCGAGGTGAGCGCCACCTCGAAGGTGACGGTGTCGCCGTGCCGCTCCTGCAGCGTGAGCGCGGCGGTGTCGCCGTCGGGCAGCTCGACGAACTCGGTGCGGCCGCGGTCGAGGTCGAGGCGCTTCTCGCTCACCTGCTCCCAGCGGACGTACGCGAGCGGCGAGAGCTGCCGGCGCAGGTCGTCGAGGCGCGGATCGATCTTGGGCGGGCCCTGGCGCGAGCCCTTGATGACGCGGACCGCGACCGGGACCTCGGCGCGGGCGGCGGCCGGCAACACGGACGCGAGCGCGGCGAGAAGGCAGAGCGTCGCGGCGAAGAACGTGCGGGTCACCAGGCCTCCTGGGCGGCGGCTCACGAATGCTCCTCGCCGAGCAGCACCACGGGGCCGTCGGACGTCTGCAGCACCATGGTCACCTCGCCCTCGGTCGCCATCTCGAAGAGCGCGATCTGGCCGTCGTCGCCTTCGATGCGAACGTACACGACGAGAGCGACCGCCGCCAGAACCGGCACCAGCGAGGCGAGCGCGGCGCGCGGGTGCGCGCGGAACCACCCCAGGAACCCGTGCCGGCGTGCGGGCGCGGATCCCTGCACGCCCACGCGCGCCATCACCCCGTCCACGAAGGGCGCGAAGTCGCGGGCGTTCGCGCGCGCCATGAGCGACTCGCCCACGAGCCCGTCGAGCGCGGCCAGGTCGGCGGCGAGGGCGCGGCAGGCGGGGCAGGCCTGGAGGTGCGCGTCGAGCGCGCGCTGCTCCTCGGGGGAGAGATCGCCCTCGCGGGCGCCGAGCATCGGGGCGTAGCGGACGCAGTCCTTCATGGCGCGGACTCCTCGTCCTCGGCTTCCACTTCCGGGCGCTCCGCGTAGTCGCGCAGGGCGGCCTGCATCTTCTTTCGCGCGTGGAAGAGGCGGCTCATCACCGTCCCCTTGTGGATCCCGAGCCGCTCGGCGAGCTCCTCGTAGGAGAGCCCCTCCACCTCGCGCAGCACGAGGATGGTGCGGTGCTTCTCCGGCAAGGTCGCGAGCGCGGCGTGGATCTTCTCCGCCATCTCGCGGCGGAGCGCGTTCTCGGCGGGGTCGTTGCCGAGCGAGGTGGCGAGGATCCCCTCGCCGGCCTCGGACAGATCGACCTCGCGCACCTCGTCCACGTCGTCCTTCTGCGCGCTCCGCTCGCGCCGGACCGCGTCGATCGACAGGTGGGTGGCGATGCGGAAGACCCAGGTCGAGAACGACGACTTGCCCTCGAAAGAGCCCAGGTGCCCGTGGACCCGCACGAACGCCTCCTGGGCGACGTCCCAGGCGAGATCCCCGTCTTTCACGATGCCGAGCGCCAAGGCGTACACCTTCCTCTGGTAGCGGACGACCAGCGCGCGGAACGCGTCGGGGTCGCCGGCCTGGGCCTTGGAGACCAGCGCGAGGTCGTCGGCTACCATCGGTCGGACGGCTGCTCCTTGAAGGAAATTCAACTGGGACGGCGGAAAGTAGCACACCCGGCGCGGCACGCCCCGCAAACGGACGCGTGTGGGCGCGACCCCTCCGATGACGCCGTCGGGGCACCTCGGACCTCCCCGCGTTATCCTCCATGAGCCGCTGGGGTCGGGCGGGAACGGTCGAAAGGGCCGATGACGGTCGCTTACGGTGAGATCGCGCGCGTCCTCGACGGGGCGCGGCGCAGGCGGATCCGGGTGGTGCTGCTCGCCGCGCTCGGCTTCGGGCTCGCGGCGGGCCTCGGCGTGGTGCTCGCGGGCGCGCTGGCGGCGGCGTTCCTGGGCGTGCGCGCCGGGCTGCGCCCGGTGGTGCTCGCCGCGGCGTGCACCGCCGTCGTCTCCGCCGCCGTGCTGGCGGTGCGCGCGCTCCTCCGCAGCGCGTGGTCGCCGGAGGCGGCGGCGCGCACGGTCGCGCACGACGCGCCCGCGCTCCGCTCCGATCTCGTCTCCTCGGTCGAGCTCGCTCGCGAGCGAGACGCCATCCAGGCGAGCGGGCGTTACTCGGTGGCCCTCGTGGACGAGCACCTCGCGCGGACCGCCGCGCGGGCGCGCGAGCTGGACCTCGCCGCCGCCGTCCCCGATCGCTGGGCGCGCCGCGGGGTGCTCGCCCTCCTCGCCGTGCTCGCCGTCCACGCCGCCGCCTTCCTGCTCGCCGGAGCCCCGCTCGTCCGCGCTTACGGACGCGTGCTGCTCGGCGATCCGCCCGGCACGCCCGCGCCCGCCGCAGACCCGATCACCGGCGACATCCAGCTCACCTTCCAGTACCCGGCGTACATGAAGCGGGAGCCGCGCACGCTCTCGGGGACCGGCGGCGAGATCCGCGCGCCCAAGGGCACCGAGGTGACCCTGGAGACGCGCGCGGACCGCGACGTGAAGCAGGCGGAGCTCGTGGTCGAGCTCGAGGTCGATCCGGCGGTGACCCAGGCTCATCCCTCGACTCCGGTCCCGGACGCGCGGGGCGAGCAGGGCGGGACCGGGCCCTACGCTCGGGACGAAGGGAATCGACGAGAGGAGGCCGGACCCACCCCGCCCGCTCATCCCGAGCGTAGCGCCGCCAGCGGCGGCGCCGAGTCGAGGGAGCGCGGCAGCCCCGTGAAGCGCTACGCGCTCTCGGTGAGCGGCCAGCGCGACCTGCGCGGCCGCCTGCTCGTCACCGACGGCGGCAGCTACCGCTTCCGCTACCTCGACGGCAAGAAGGAGGTGGCCGAGGGCCCGCCCATCCCGATCGTGGTCGAGGCCGACGCCTTCCCGGAGGTGCGCATCACCGCCCCCGAGCGCGAGCTCGAGGCGGACGCGGACGCGCGCGTCGGGATCGAGTGGCAGGCGGAGGACGACTTCGGCCTGTCCGAGGCCGCGCTGGTCGTGAAGCGCGCGGGGGGCGAGGAGCAGCGCCGCGTGCTCCGCAGGCCGCAGGGGCTCCGCCGCGACGGCGGCGTCCACGAGCTCGACGTCGCCGCGGAGAAGCTCCGCGAGGGCGACCGGCTCACCTACTGGGTCGAGGTGCTCGACACGGACACCGTCTCCGGCCCGAAGAAGACCCGGACCGAGGCGCACACGCTGAAGGTCTACTCCGAGGCGGAGCACCGCCGGCAGGTGCTCGAGAAGGCGCGCCAGGTGTTCGAGGAGCTGGTCGGCGTCCTCGGGGACCGGCTGGAGACCTTCTCGGCGGGCGCGATCACCACGGCCGAGCGGCTCGCGGCGGTGCAGCAGCTCGACGTCCGCACCCGCCACCTGCACGAGCGGATGCGGGAGGCGGCGCGCGAGATCCGGCGCGACCGCGCCGGCCCGAAGGAGATCGCCGCCGCGCTCCAGAACGTGGCCGGCGCCATCCGCGGCGCCGAGGGGCGCCTCGCCGGCCCGCGCGCCTCGGTGGCGCAGGCGATCCGCGTGCGCATCCGGCCCGACGCCGGGCTGCTCCGCGGGATGGCCGCGCTCGACGCGAACCTCGACCAGGAGCTGGAGAAGGGCGTCCTCTACCTCGAGCAGCTCCTCGACAAGCGGCGCGCCGAGGACCTCGTGCGGCTCGCCAAGGACCTCGCCAGCCGCCGCCGCGAGCTCGCCTCGCTCCTCGAGAAGTACCGCGCCTCCCCGAGCGACGCGGCGAAGCAGGAGCTCCTCGCGGAGATCGGCCGCATGAAGGAGCGCGTGCGCGACCTGCTCTCGCAGATGGCGGAGCTCTCGAAGGGCTTCAACGACGAGCACATGAACGCCGAGGCCCTCGCCGAGATGCAGCGCTCGAAGGACCTCATGGGCGGGCTCGATCGGGTCGAGGAGCTGCTCGCCAAGGGCGACGTCGAGGCGGCCATGAAGGCGCTCGACGAGATGGCCTCGTCCATGGACCAGATGCTCGCCGGCCTGCAGCGCACCGCCGGCCTGCCCGACGAGAAGGCGCAGGCGCTCATGAAGGAGATGCTCGCCTTCAAGGATCAGCTCGAGAAGGTGAAGGCCGAGCAGGAGCGCACGGCCACCGAGACGGAGCAGGTGCGCCAGGAGTATCGCAAGCGGCTGCAGGACCGGACCAAGGCCTCCGAGCAGGAGGTGGAGCGGCTCGAGAAGCTCGCCGGCGAGGCGCGCCGCGACGTGGACCGGGCGCAGCCCGGCATCTCCTACCGCTCCGAGGTGGAGTACGAGCAGTCGCGCGAGGCGCTCGCCGACCTCGAGCGCGCCCTCGGGATGAAGGAGATGGGGGCCGCCTGGGAGACCTCGCAGCGGGCGGCGCCGTCGGTGGAGCGGCTCTCGCGCTACCTGGAGGAGGACGCGGCGCTCTCGCAGCAGACCCCCTCGATGATGAAGCGCGACCCGGGGCGGGTCGCCGACGCGCACCGGGCGGTGGAGGAGGCGGTGCCGAAGGCGCGGGAGATCCGCGACGCCCTGTCGAAGCTGTTCCCCGACCCGCGCACGGTGCTGCCGCCCGAGGCGCAGCAGCGGCTCGGCGAGCTGTCGGAGAAGCAGGGCGCGCTCGAGAAGCAGGCGCAGGGGCTCCAGCAGAAGCTCGCCGAGCTCATGCAGCAGGCGCCCATCTTCCCGCCGGACGCGCAGGGCCAGCTCGGCGAGTCGCGCGGCCACATGGGCGAGGCGGCGACGGAGCTCGGCAACCGCAACCCGCAGCGCGGCCACGGCGAGCAGCAGCTCGCGCTGGACGCCCTCTCGCGCTTCCAGAAGGGGCTCGAGGAGGCGGCGAAGAACCAGGGCAAGGGCGGCGGGAGCGGCATGGGCTTCCCGTTCCCGTTCGGCGAGCAGGGCGGCGGCGAGGAGATGGGGGACGGCCGCGAGGCGTCGCGCGAGAAGGTGAAGATCCCGGGCGCGGAGGCCTACAAGGTGCCGGAGGAGTTCCGCAAGGACCTGCTCGACGCGATGAGGCAGGGCGCGCCGGAGCGCTACCGGGGCGAGGTGCAGCGCTACTACGAGGAGCTGGTCAAGTGATCCGGGTGGCGCTCGCGCTCGCGCTGGTGCTCGCGGTGCCCGCCTCCGCCGAGACGGCTCCGCGCGAGCCGCTCGCCCTTCGACAGGCTCAGGGCGAGCGGGCCGGGGGTACCCGCCAGAACGTCACCCCGCACGCCCCGCCCACGCGCGTGCCGCGGCCGAAGGGCGAGCTGCCCGACCAGATCTCCGCCGCCCTCCGCACGCTCGCCGACGAGGACGTGCGGGGCGCGCGCGCCATCCTCGAGCCGCTCCTCGCCGACGACCCCGAGGAGCCGGCGGTCCGGCTCGCCGCCGGGATCCTGCGCTTCTACGAGCAGCGCTACGGCGAGGCGGTGCCGCTCATCGAGTCCTCCGGCCTCGGGGATCCCGCCGGCTACCTCGCGCTCGCGAAGGCGGCGCTCGAGGTCACGAAGGACGACGCGCGCTTCGAGGCCGAGCACTTCGTCGTCTCGCATCCGAAGGGCAAGGACGAGGTGCTCGTGCCGTACCTCGTGGACGCGCTCGAGAAGCAGCGGGCGACCCTCGCGCGGAGCCTCGCCTTCACGCCGGAGGACCGGCTCTCCGTCGAGATCGTGAGCGACGTGAAGGAGCTCGCGAAGGTCTCCACCCTGACCGAGGAGGAGATCCGCACCTCGGGCACGGTGGCGGTCTGCAAGTTCAACAAGCTCATGCTCCTGTCGCCCAAGGCGCTGCTCAAGGGCTACGACTGGCTCGACACCGCGGCGCACGAGTACACGCACCACGTCCTCACGCTGAAGTCGCGGAACCGCGCGCCCATCTGGCTGCAGGAGGGGCTCGCCAAGTGGTTCGAGGACGACTGGCGCGGCGGGGGCGAGCCCATCTCGCCGGTCGCCGCGGCGCTCGTGCGCGACGCCGTGCAGACGAACACGCTCGTCACCTTCGAGGAGATGCACCCGTCGCTGGCCAAGCTGCCCTCGCAGGAGCGCGCCGCCCTCGCCTACGCGCAGGTGGCGCTCGCCATCGAGTACCTGGTGCAGCGGAAGGGCGCGGCGGTGGTGCCGCGCGTCCTCGACCTCCTCGGCGAGGGGGCGGAGACCGAGGCCGCCGTGGCGCGCGCGCTCGGCGCCCCCTTCCCGCGCTTTCTGGCGGAGTGGCGGCGCCACATGTCGGCCCGCCCGCTGCCACGCGGCGGCGATCACGCGCTCGCGAAGCTCCGCTTCCGCGACGACCCCAGGCAGGCGGGCCAGTGGGCGGAGTGGGCGGAGATCCCGGACGAGCGCGCCCGCGGGTTCGCGCGGCTCGGCGAGATCATGCGCACGCGCGGCAAGTGGACGGCGGCGCGGATCGAGTACGGCAAGGCGGTGCAGCGGGTCGGGGCGCGGATCCCGATCCTCTCGAACCAGTACGCGCTCGCGGCGATGATGTCCGGCGCGAACGCCGAGGCCGAGCGCGTCCTGAGGGAGGCGATCGGCTGGAGCCCCGACTACGCCGCCCTCCACGTGCGGCTCGCCCGCATCCTCCTCGGCCGCGAAGACTTCGCGGGCGCGCGCGAGCACCTGCTCGTCGCGAACCGCCAGGATCCCTTCGACCCCGAGATCCACGCCGGGCTCGCCAAGGCGCTCGCCGCGACCGGCGACCCGGGCGGCGCGTCGCGGGAGGAGCGGTTTGCGCGGATACTCGCGGGGGAGACGCCGTGAACCGCTCGGGTCCGAGAGGCTCACCCTTCGCCAGGCTCAGGGTGAGCGGATCCGCGCGGTCGTTGACCGCTCGTGCTGAGCCTGTCGAAGCACGATTCTGGATGGGGACATGATCACCGACACCGACGCACCGCCCACCCCCGAGTCCGACCTCCAGGCCGTCCGCGAGCTGCACGACGCCCGGCGGCTGCTGCTCGGCGAGATCGAGAAGCGCATCGTCGGCCAGAAGGAGGTCGTGGACTCGCTGCTCGTCGCGCTCTTCGCGCGCGGGCACTGCCTGTTCGTGGGCGTGCCCGGCCTCGCGAAGACGCTGCTCATCTCGACGGTCGCCGACGTCCTCGACCTCTCCTTCAACCGGATCCAGTTCACGCCGGATCTCATGCCCTCCGACATCACGGGCACGGACGTGCTGGAGGAGGACCACACCACCGGGCGGCGCACCTTCCGCTTCGTGCGCGGGCCGATCTTCGCGAACCTGCTCCTCGCCGACGAGATCAACCGCACGCCGCCCAAGACACAGGCGGCGCTCCTCCAGGCCATGCAGGAGTACCGCGTCACCGCCGGCGGCGAGACCTACCCGCTCGACCTGCCGTTCCTGGTGTTCGCCACGCAGAACCCCATCGAGCAGGAGGGCACCTACCCCTTGCCGGAGGCGCAGCTCGATCGGTTCATGTTCTACGTCTCGGTGACCTACCCGACCGCGCAGGAGGAGCTCGAGATCGTGCGCTCCACCACGATCGCGCAGCGCCCGCCGCTCCGCCGCATCCTCTCGCCCCACAAGATCCGCGAGCTGCAGGACCTCGTGCTGCGCGTCCCGGCCGCCGACCACGTCATCAAGTACGCGGTGGACCTCGTCCGCGCCACGCGCCCGGGCGAGCCCGGCGCGCAGGACTTCGTGAAGGAGAACGTCTCCTGGGGCGCCGGCCCGCGCGCGAGCCAGTACCTCGTCCTCGGCGCGAAGAGCCGCGCCATCCTCGACGGCCGCATGGCCGCCAGCGTCGAGGACGTCCGCGCCCTCGCGAGGAACGTCCTCGTGCACCGCGTGATCACGAACTTCCGCGCCGAGAGCGAGGGCGTGACGAGCGGGGAGATCGTCGGGAGGTTGGTGGAGAGGGTGAAGGGGTGAGGGGGCCCGAGTTCCGCTCGTGCTTCGACAGGCTCAGCACGAGCGGGGAAAGCGAGTCCTGCCACGACATCGCGAGCCGGACGACGAGCACCGGCGAGAATCCGCTCACCCTGACCCCTCGACGAGCTCGGGGGAAGAGTGAGCGAGGCGGAAACGACACCGATGCCTGACCCCAAGCGCCCCCTCCTCGACCCCGCGGTCCTCGCCAAGCTCGGCACGCTGAAGCTGCGCGTGCGCGCGGTGACGGAGGGGATCCTGACCGGGCTCCACAAGTCGCCGCACCACGGGCAGTCGGTGGAGTTCGCCGAGCACAAGGAGTACACGCCGGGTGACGAGATCCGGCACATCGACTGGAAGGCGTACGGGAAATTCGACAAGTACTACGTGAAGCGCTTCGAGCAGGAGACGAACCTCCGCGCCTACCTGGTGGTGGACGCCTCCGGCTCGATGGGCTACCGCGGCGCGCCGGAGCGGCTCAGCAAGCTCGAGTACGCGAGCGCGCTCGCGGCGTCGCTCGGGTACCTGCTCGTGCGCCAGCAGGACGCGGCCGGGCTGGTGGTCGTCCAGGGGCACGTCGCGGGCGCCATCCCGCCGCGGGCCTCGGCGAGCCACCTCGGGCCGGTGGTGGAGGCGCTCGAGGCGGCGCGGCCGGAGGGGGAGACGCGGCTCGGCGCCGGGGTGGACTGGGTCATCGAGCACGCGCCGCGCCGCTCGTCGGTGATCGTCTTCTCGGACCTCTTCGACCGCGACGACCGGATCGTGAAGAAGCTCGCCCAGCTCGGGCGGCGCAAGCACGAGGTGACCATCTTCCACGTGCTCGATCCCGCCGAGCTGGAGTTCCCCTTCGACGACCCGACGCTGTTCCTCTCCATGGAGGACGAGCGCCAGGTCGAGGCGCACGGCCGCGACGTGCGCAAGGGCTACCTCGAGGTGATGCAGCGCTGGCTCGAGGAGACGCGCCGGACCGCCGCGGAGGCCGACGTGGACTACGTCCTCTGCCGCACCGACCGTCCCCTCGACGAGGTGCTGCTCCCGTTCCTCGCCCGCCGCGAGCGCAGCGCCGCATGAGCTTCGGCTTCCTGAACCCCGCGCTGCTCTGGGGGCTGCTCGCGGCGGCCATCCCGCTCGCGATCCACCTGTTCTTCCGCCGCCGCCCGCGGCCGACGCCGTTCCCGGCCATCGACTTCATCCTCCGCGCGCGCCGCGAGACGCAGCGCCGCCTGCGCATCCGCAAGGTGCTCCTCTTCACCGCGCGTACGCTGCTGCTCGCCGCCGCCGCCCTCGCCATCGCGCGGCCGCGCGCCGAGCGGCCCGGCGAGGCGATCGCCGCGGTGGCCGAGGGGCCGAAGGCGACCGCGATCGTGCTCGACGCCTCGGGCTCCATGCGCTACCGGCTCGACGGCCGCGCGCTGTTCGAGCGCGCCCGCGCCGACGCGCTCGGCGCCCTCGCGGCGCTCGGGCCCGACGAGCCCGCCACCGCGATCGTCTGCGGCGGCGGCACCCCCGTCGCGGAGCCGCCCGGGTTCGACCGCGCCGCGGTGCGCACCGCGCTCGAGCGCGCCGAGGCCTGGGCGGGCCACTCCGACCTCAGCGCCTGCGTGGGGGCGGCGGTGCGCGCCCTGGCGAGCGCCGAGGCGCAGGCCGGGCTGGGCAAGCACGTGGTGGTGGCGACCGACCTCGCGGCCAGCGCCTGGAGGCTCGACGCGCCGCCGCCCGCCCTCGAGGGGCCGGAGGGGCGCGTCCTCCCCGAGGTGACGGTCCAGGACGCCGCGCGCGGCGCGGCGCTGCCGAACCTGGCGGTGGTCGGCCTCGACGCGGAGCCGGATCCCGCCGCCGGCCCGCGCGGCTACCGGGTCACCGCGGTGGTGTCGAGCGCGGAGGGCGCGGCGCGGAAGGACGTGCCGCTCCAGCTCTCGGCCGGCGCCGGGCCGGCCGCCAAGGTCGCCATCCGCGCCTTCGTCGATCTCCCCGCCGGCGGCACCGTCCGCAAGGGGCTCTCCCACGCCTTCCCGCAGGGGGGGCCGGCGGTGCTCCAGGTCGCGCTGCCCGAGGATCCGCTCCCCCTCGACGACGCGCGCGCCGTGACGCTCGTCGTGCCGCGCGAGGTGCGGGCGCTCGTGGTGGACGGCGCGCCCTCGCCGGTGCGCTACCGCGACGAGGCCTACTTCGTGGAGTCGGCGCTCGCCTCGCCCGCGTCGCCGGTCCGGCCGAAGCTCGTGGACGCCGACGCGTTCCCCGCCGAGGACCTCTCGAAGTACGACGTGGTGTTCCTCCTCAACGTGCGGGGCGTCGGCCCGAAGGCGGCGGAGCTCGAGCGCTTCGTGGAGAACGGCGGCGGCCTCTTCGTCGCGCTCGGCGACCAGGTCGATCCCGAGGCCTACGACCGCGAGCTGGCGAAGCTCCTCCCGATGCCGCTCCACGTCGTGAAGACCGCCGCCCAGCCCGCCGAGGGGGCGTCGAGGGCGGCGCGCTTCGCGGACGTGGCCTGGGATCACCCGGCGCTGTCGGTCTTCCAGGGCGAGGCGCGCGAGGGCCTCCTCGGCACGCGCACCTTCCGCTACGTGCTCGCGAAGCCGGGGCCGAAGGGCGCGCCGCCGCGCGTGCTCGCGAGCTTCGACGACGGCTCGCCCGCGCTGGTGGAGGGACGGCGCGGCCGGGGGCGGGTCCTGCTCTTCACCTCCAGCGCCGACCGCGACTGGACCGACTGGCCGATCCGCACGAGCTTCCTCCCCGCGATGCAGCGGTTCGCCGGCTTCCTGGCGGGCGGGCTGGAGGAGCGGCGCGAGCCGGCGCTCGCGGTCGGAGCGCAGCGGACGATCCGGCCGGAGCCCGGCGAGCGGCTCGTCGCGCTCGTGGGTCCGGACGGCCGCGAGCGCGGCGAGGCGGAGCTCGAGCGGATGGGGCTGCGCGAGGGCGAGCGCGGGGGGCTCGTGCTCACGCCGGGCGAGCCTGGCCTGTGGCAGGTGAAGGTGCAGGCGCAGGGCAGAGGCGAGCCGCGCGTCGAGCCGCGCCTCGCGTTCTCGGTCTCACCGGATCCGCGCGAGTCCGACACCCGGCGCGTCGAGCCGGCCGAGCTGACCGCGTACTTCGGCGGCGCCAAGCACGCGAAGGTGGAGGGGGACGCGCAGGCCGCCGGCGGGGGCCGGGCCATCCCGCTCTGGTCCATCCTCCTCGCCCTCGCCCTCGGCGCGTTCTTCCTGGAGGGGCTGCTCATCAGCGGCAGGTGAGGGGGCCCGTGCCGGGGCATCTTGCCCGCGGCCCCGCCGTGGCTAGGATGGCGCGGTGCCCGTCTCCACGCTCGATCGCGACGTCGCCGGCCTGTTCTGCGTCGGCTTCCACGGCAAGACCCCGTCCCCGGAGGTGCTGGAGCTGATCCGGCGCGGCGTGTACGGCGTCATCCTGTTCGGGCGCAACGTGGAGAGCGCGGAGCAGGTGGCGGAGCTCGTCGCCGCCCTGAAGGGCGCGGCGGGCCGCCCCCTCCTCGTCTCCATCGATCAGGAGGGCGGCCGGGTGGCCCGCCTGCGCGAGCCGCAGGGGTTCACCGAGCTGCCGCCGATGCGGGCGGTGGGGGACGCGGGGGACGAGGGGCTCGCGCGCGAGGTGGGCGCGCTGCTGGGCCGCGAGCTGCGCGCGGTCGGCGTGGACCAGGACTACGCGCCCATCGTGGACGTGGACACGAACCCGGCGAATCCGGTCATCGGCGATCGCGCCTTCTCGCGCGACCCCGAGACCGTGGCGCGCCTCGGCGCCGCGCTCGCGGCGGGGCTGCAGTCCGAGGGCGTCGCCGCCTGCGCGAAGCACTTCCCCGGCCACGGCGACACGAGCCAGGACTCGCACAAGGACCTGCCGCGCCTGCCCCACCCGCTCGCGCGGCTCGAGGAGGTGGAGCTGCTGCCGTTCCGGGCGCTCGCGCGCGCGGGCGTGGCCTCGATGATGACCGCGCACGTGGTGTTCGAGGCGCTCGACCCGCGCCGGCCGGCGACGCTCTCACCCGAGGTGATGCGGCTCCTGCGCGAGCGCGTGGGCTTCCAGGGCTGCGCGATCTCCGACGACCTCGAGATGAAGGCCGTCGCCGAGCACTTCCCGCTGGAGGAGGCCGCGCCCGGCGCGGTCACGGCCGGCGTGGACGCCATCCTCGTCTGCCACACCACCGCCCTGCAGCACCGCGCCATCGACCTGGTGCGCGCGGCGGTCGAGGACGGCCGCATCCCGCGCGCGCGGCTGGAGGAGGCCCGGGCGCGCGTCGCGCGGCTCCTCTCCTACGCCGGGCCCGCCCCCGATCCGCGCGAGCTCCGCGCCCGGCTCCGCTCGCGCGCGCACCTCGCCACCGCCGCGCGCATCCCGCGGATCACCACGGGGAACGATCCGACGGTCGCGTAGCGACGGTCCAATTCCCGCACGTGCTTCGACAGGCTCAGCACGAGCGGGGCTGGAGGCGCTCAGCGCCGCGTGGGGCGCCGGGCCACGGCCCGGCGGTGCCGCATGGCCGCGCCGCGCGGCCGCTCGCGCCGTCCGAGGACGGCCGGGGGGGTCTCCCTCGCGGAGTCGCCCGGCTCGCGCCGAGCGCGGCGGCGCGGGAGCGGCGCGGCCTCGAGCCGCTCGAGCGCGTCCAGCATGGCCTGCCGCATCGCCTCGCGGTGGCGGAGCAGCGCGCTCACGTGGCCCGCCGGCAGCCAGCGCAGCTCGGCGCCCCAGTACTCCGCGATGCGCCGCATGTCCGAGGGGGGCACGAAGCCGTCGCGCTCGGTGCCCACCACGATGGCCGCCTCCGGATAGACCGGCGCGGGCAGGCAGGTCACGGAGAACCGGGAGGCGCGGCCGAGGAGCACCTCGCGCACGGCCGCCTCGTCCTCGCCCTCCGCCGCGAGCTTCGGCCAGGACGGGACGTGACGGAGCACCCCCTGGCGCAGGACCGAGTCCGGCGAGCACGCGGGCGCGATCGGCACCACCGCGACCGGGAACGACATCGCCGCGCCGACCATCGCCGCGAGCTGGCCGCCCATGCTGTAGCCGGTGACTCCGACGAGCCCGACGCCGAGCTCGTCCCGGAGCCAGCGCAGCAGGGCGCGGCCCTCGAGCAGGGTGGCGGCCGCCATGAGGTGCATGTCCGACACCGAGCGGAGCGCGTGCGCGCGCTGTCGCTCCGGGCGCCGCCCGCCGTAGTAGGCGTTCTCGAGCACCACGGCGCCGACCCCGCTCGCGAGCAGCGGCTCCGCGAACCGCAGCCGCAGCCCGAACCCCTGGTCGCCCGAGGCGGCGAGGTGGACGTACACGCCGCGCACCGGTCCCTTCGGCAGGAGCAGCTGGATGCGCGCCCTGCGCGCGCAGGCGGGCAGGCGCTCCTCGGGGCTCTCGAAGATGCCGTCGTGGAGCACGCCGCAGTGGGCCCGCCGGCCCGGACCGAGACGGACCTCGATGGGCCTCGCCCGTCGCCGCAGGAGCGCCTCGGGATCCGTGGCGTCGCAGATCGCGCGATCGCCCCAGCCGTCCTCGAAGAAGCGCTGACCGCGGATGGCGACGCCGATGAAGAGATCCAAGAAGTGCATTCGCCGCGCTCCGCAAAAACGATAGGCAGCAGCGCCACGAGGCGCGCCCCCTCGGGCGGCGGAGCGGGCGCTGGGTCGCGGTGGCTGTAATCGTGGGAGACCCGGCTGGCGAGCGGGCGTCCGGGCGAGGCGGCCGTCAGGCGGTCCGGTCGAGGAGCTTCAGCGCCACCATCGCGTACAAGAACCCGTACACCACGTGCTCGGGCCGCTGCGAGAGGTGGACGAGCTCGGCGACGGTGCGGGTGCCGTCGACCTTGGGGAGGATCTCCGCCTCCCAGCGCTCGAGCTCCACCTCGTGCAGCCCGTACGCCGGCTGCGGGCTCGGGATGAGCCGTTCCTCGGGCGAGAGCAGCCGGTAGAGCCGCTCCGGCTTGTAGAGCTTCTTCACGCCGCGCACGATGAGGTTCGCCGGATGGAGATCGATCTTGATCGCCTCCTGCGCCGCGCGATCGGCGAAGTGCATCCGGTACTCGCCCTCCTCCCAGCCGAACGCCGAGTAGACGATCGCCTTCACCTGCTGGGCGACGTAGTAGAGCTTCTCGGTGTCCTTGAGCAGCTTCAGCTCGACGAGGATGTCGCCCGCGCGACGTCCGGTGCGGTCCGCCTCGGCCTGGCACTCCTCGAGCTGCGCGGTGGTGATCTTGCCGACGCGCACGAGGAACGGCCCGAACCGGTCCGTGACCAGGTTCGAGATGGCGAAGCAGGGACGCCCCTTCTCGAAGTAGAGGGTCTTCTTGACCTTGCCCTTCTGCACGGTCAGCTCGCCGGTCTGCTGCGCGAGGTGGAACGCGGTGATGAGGTCGGGGAGGTTGTCCGCGAGCTTCCCCTCGGTGCGCGACAGGTCGGGTGGGGGGCGGGGCTCGGCCCGCCGCGCGGGCACGGGCGGCGGGCGGGGCGGCGTTCGCCCGGGGGCGCCGACCGGCGCGGCGGTGACCTTCTCGCCGCGCAGCACCGCCGAGACCTTGCCGTCCTCGGTGAGGACCACCTTGCCGGTGAGCTCCATCGGCTCGAGGGGCTCGTCGGCCTCGACCGCGACCTCCACGTCGAAGTCGCTCGCCTGCGAGGGCGGCGGCGGAGGCGGCGCGCGCGCCGGGGCCGGGGTCGAGGCCGGCACGAGCGTGCGGAGCGCCTGGACCAGCAGCCGGGCCTCGAACGGCTTCTCGAAGTAGGCCGCGGCGCCGTGCTGCGAGCGGGCGTCCGTGGACGCGCGGCCGCCCTTGAACACGCCGGTCATGAACACGAAGGGCACCTTCGCGTTCCGCAGCGCGTGCGCGACGTCGTAGCCCATCATGTCGGGCAGGAGGATGTCGACCACGGCCGCGGCGGGCTTCTCCTCCGCGATCTTGCGGATGGCCGTGTGGCCCTTGCCGGCGGAGACGGGGGTCCACCCCTCCGCTTCCATGAGGCGGGCCAGCAGGGACAGCAGCTCGGCGTTGTCGTCGACGAGGAGAATCTTCGGCCGCACGGTCCGGGCACGATACCGGCGGGGGGGCGTGCGATCAACGCGTGCGCATTTGTGGCCGCAGGCCCTACCAGCGTGTTAACTCAATCGAAACCTCGACCCCGCGATCCCGGAGGCCCCGATGCGCTCCCCCCGTGCGCTCCTCGTCCTCGCCGTCGCCCTCGCGCCGCTCGTCGCGTGCGAGAAGAAGCAGACCGCCGAGCCCGCCGCGCAGGCCGGCCGGGGCGGCGCCGCGGCCGCCGAGCGGATCGTCTTCGGCCACGTCGCCTCGCTCACCGGCTCCGAGGCCACCTTCGGCGACTCGACCGACAAGGGCATTCGCCTCGCGGTGGACGAGGTGAACGCCAAGGGCGGCGTGCAGGGCAAGAAGATCGAGGTGAAGACGTACGACAACCAGGGCAAGCCCGAGGAGTCCGCGCAGGCCGCGACCCGCCTCGTGGTGCAGGATCGCGTCACCGTGCTGCTGGGCGAGGTGGCCTCGACGCGCTCGCTCGCGATGGCGCCCATCGCCGACGCGAACGGCACGCCCATGATCTCGCCCTCCTCCACGAACCCCAAGGTCACGAAGGACGGCGCGCGCACCCGCAAGTACGTCTTCCGCGTCTGCTTCATCGACCCGTTCCAGGGGACGGTGATGGCCAAGTTCGCGCGCGAGCAGCTCAAGCTCGACCGGGTGGCCGTGCTGCGCGACGTGGGGAACGACTACTCGGTGGGGCTCGCCGACTACTTCCTCGCCAAGTTCGAGGAGCTCGGCGGGAAGATCGTGGACGACGAGAGCTACAAGGCGGGCGACCAGGACTTCAAGGCCCAGCTCACCGCCCTCAAGGCCCGCGCCCCGCAGGCGATCTACGTCCCCGGCTACTACACCGACGTGGCGCTCATCGCGCGCCAGGCGCGCGAGCTCGGCATCAAGGCGCCGCTCATGGGCGGCGACGGGTGGGACTCGGCGAAGCTCTACGAGATCGGCGGCAAGGCCCTCGAGGGCTCCTACTTCTCGAACCACTACTCGCACGAGGACCCGTCGCCGCGCATCCAGGAGTTCGTCAAGAGCTACAAGGAGCGCTACGGGCAGGTGCCCGACGGCCTCGCGGCGCAGGGGTACGACGCCGCGCGCATCGCCGCGGACGCCATGGGCCGCGCGAAGGACCTCTCCGGCGACGCCATCCGCCTGGCGCTCGAGGCGACGAGGGACTACCCGGGCGTCACCGGGATCATCAGCATCGACGCCGACCACAACGCGGTGAAGCCGGCGGTGGTGCTCAAGATCGAGAACGGCGCCGGCCACTACGTGGCGACCATCGCGCCCGACGAGAAGCAGGCGGCGAAGTAGCGCCGCCCGAGCTCCGCGTGACCGAGCTCCTCCAGCACCTCGTCAACGGCCTCTCGCTCGGAACCATCTACGCCCTCATCGCGCTGGGCTACACGATGGTGTACGGGGTGCTGAAGCTCATCAACTTCGCCCACGGCGACGTCTACATGGTGGGCGCCTTCGCCGGCTACTACCTCGGCAACGCCCTCGACGTCGGCGACGAGCCGACGCTCATGAAGGCGGTGTTCGTGACCCTGGGCGCGATGGCGATCTGCGCGCTGCTCGGCGTGGTCATCGAGCGGCTCGCCTACCGGCCGCTGCGGCACCGCGCGCGGCTCACCTCGCTCATCACCGCCATCGGCGTCTCCTTCCTCCTCGAGTACGGCTTCCAGCTGCAGCCCTTCGGGTTCCTGCCCATCGAGTTCCCGCCCGGGCCGACGCCGCGCTTCTTCCCGGCGCTCGTGGAGCGGAGCGAGATCGAGCTCGCCGGGGTGGCGATCTCCAACTACGACGTCATCGGGCTCCTCGTGGCGGTGGGGCTCATGCTCGCCCTGCAGTTCATCGTGTACCGGACGCGGTTCGGCACGGCCATGCGCGCCGTCTCGTTCGACCCGCAGGTGGCCGGGCTCATGGGCATCCCGGTGAACCGGGTCATCGCCTGGACGTTCGCGCTCGGCAGCGCGCTCGCCGCGGCGGCGGGGATCCTGAACGCGGTGCCGCGGCCGCGCATCGATCCGCTCTTCGGCCTCATGCCCGGGCTCAAGGCCTTCGTGGCGGCGGTGCTGGGCGGGATCGGCAGCGTGCCCGGGGCGATGGTCGGCGGGCTCGTCCTCGGCCTCGCCGAGGAGTTCGTCTCCGGCTACACCTCGTCCTCGTACCGCGACGCCATCGCCTTCGCGGTCCTCATCCTCGTGCTGCTCCTCCGGCCCGAGGGGATCTTCGGACGGGCGCGCGTGGAGAAGGTCTGATGGCGGGCATCCCCCGGCTGCGCGCCTTCCTGCGCTCGGTGGCCCCGTTCCTCGTCGGGCTGCCCATCGTGTTCGCGCTCCAGGCGTTCCTCGCCGCCCAGGGGCGCGACGACCTGAGCTTCCTCCTCATCTCCATCGGCGTGAACGTGATCCTGGCGGTCTCGCTCAACGTCGTGAACGGCTTCACCGGCCAGTTCTCGCTGGGCCACGCCGGCTTCATGGCCGTGGGGGCGTACACCGCCGCGAAGATCACCCTCGCGCTCTCGGACGTGCAGCTGGCGTTCCTGCCCGGCTGGCTCTCCGACCAGGTCTTCTTCGCCCTCGCGCTCTCGGCGGGGATGCTCACCGCCGCGATCGCGGGCGTCCTCGTCGGGATGCCGTCGCTGCGCCTGCGCGGCGACTACCTCGCCATCGTGACGCTGGGGTTCGGCGAGATCATCCGCTCCGTCATCGAGAACATGCGGTTCCTCGGTCAGGCCACCGGCCTCTCCGGCCTGCCCCGGCTCACCAACCTCACCTGGGTGGGCGCGGGCGTCATCGCGACGGTGGTGATGGCGCGCCGCCTCGCGCTCTCCTCGCAGGGCCGGGCGCTCTTCGCCATCCGCGAGGACGAGGTCGCGGCCGAGGCCATGGGCGTCGACACCACCGGCTACAAGGTGCGGGCCTTCGTCATCGCCGCCGCCTACGCGGGGCTCGCGGGCGGCCTCATCGTGCACGTGCTCCAGCTCGCCACGCCGCGGAGCTTCACCTTCATCCGCTCGATCGAGGTGGTCGCCTTCGTGGTGCTCGGGGGGCTCGGCTCGGTGACCGGCTCCATCCTCTCGGCGGCGGTGCTCACCTGGCTCCTCGAGCGGCTGCGCGACATCCAGCAGTACCGCATGGTGGGCTACGCGCTCCTCCTCATCGTGCTCATGCTGCTCCGCCCGCAGGGCATCTTCGGCACGCGCGAGCTGTGGGACCTGCCGCTCTTCCGGCGCCTGCCGCGGCCGAAGCCGTTCCGCGGGGCCCTCGCGGGCACGCAAGGGGCCGCGCCGACCGAGACGCGCGACGATCGCGGCGAGCCAGGAGGCACCGCGTGACCGCCGCGAACCCGCTCGAGGCGGTGAGGGTCACCATGCGCTTCGGGGGGCTCAAGGCGCTCTCCGACTTCAACCTGGCCATGGCCCCGGGCGAGCTCGTCGGGCTCATCGGGCCGAACGGCGCGGGCAAGACCACCGCCTTCAACGCCATCACCGGCGTGTACGCGCCGAGCGAGGGGGAGGTGCGCGTCGGCGGCGTGCGCGTGAACGGGAAGCGCCCGCACGCGATCTGCGCCCTGGGCGTCGCCCGCACCTTCCAGAACATCCGGCTCTTCCGGGAGCTCACCGCCCTCGACAACGTGCGCGTCGCCTGCCACGCCACCGCCCAGGCCGGCTTCTTCGACGCGCTGTTCCTCACCGGCTCGCACCGCCTGGAGGAGGGCCGCATCCTCGCGCGGGCGGAGGAGTACCTCGCGGTGATGGGGCTCGCGCACCGGCGCGACGAGGTGGCGCGCAACCTGCCCTACGGCGAGCAGCGCCGGCTCGAGATCGCCCGCGCGCTGGCCACCGGCCCGAAGGTGCTCTGCCTCGACGAGCCCGCGGCCGGGATGAACGCCGCGGAGAAGACCGGCCTCATGCAGCTCATCCGCTCCATCCGCGATCGCTTCGGCATCGCGGTGCTCGTCATCGAGCACGACATGCGGCTCGTGATGGGGGTCTCGGAGCGGGTCCTCGTCCTCGACCACGGCGTCACCATCGCGGAGGGCCCACCCGAGCAGATCCGCCGGAACCCGAAGGTCATCGAGGCGTACCTCGGCGACGCGTACCTCGAGGAGAAGCACATCGCGGTGCCCGCGGAGGCGAAGCCGTGAGCGGGGCGATCCTGGAGGTGCGGGACCTCGCCGTGAGCTACGGCGGCATCGAGGCCTTGCGCGGCGTCTCGCTGGAGGTGCCGGAGGGCGCGGTGGTCGCCCTCATCGGCGCGAACGGCGCGGGCAAGACCACCACCCTGCGCGCCATCTCGCGCATGCTGCGCCCGGCCCGCGGCGCGGTGCGCTTCCTGGGCGAGGACGTGACGCGGCTCGCCTCGCACCAGCTCGTCGCCCGCGGCATGGCCCACGCGCCGGAGGGGCGCGGCATCTTCCTGAACCTCACGGTGGGCGAGAACCTGGAGCTCGGCGCCTACCTGCGCCGCGACCGCGACGGCATCGCCAAGGACGCGGAGCGCGCCTTCTCGCTCTTCCCCATCCTCCTCGAGCGGCGCGGGCAGGTGGCGGGCACGCTCTCCGGCGGCGAGCAGCAGATGCTGGCCGTGGCCCGCGCGATCATGAGCCGCCCGAAGCTCCTGCTCCTCGACGAGCCGTCCCTCGGCCTCGCCCCGCAGGTGGTGGAGAAGATCTTCGCCGTGCTGCGCGAGGTGAACGAGAGCGGCGTGGCGCTCCTGCTCGTCGAGCAGAACGCCCACAAGGCGCTCCAGCTCGCCCACCGCGCCTACGTCCTCGAGACCGGCGCGATCGCCATGACCGGCACCGGCAAGGAGCTGCTCGCCTCGCCCGAGGTGCGGCGGGCGTACCTGGGCGAGTAGGCCCCGGCGCGAGCGCGCCGGGGCCCGGGTCCACCCCCGCCCCACGATCAGAAGATCACCTGGCCGAAGAGGATCGCCCGATCGCCGGTCCGCACGTTCGCCTGTGACGCGTCCCGCTCGAAGTTCGCGATGAGTCGGGCGTTGATGGGCAGGACGTCCACGTACGCGCCGACCGTGTAGCGCTCGTTCCCGTCGCCCGCGGTGGCGCGGTTGCGATCGAACCGCTCGGCGCGCAGCACCGGGCCGACGTTCCAGGGCGTCTTGCCGTACAGGCCGGCGTACCAGCCGCGCGCGAGCACGTCCGAGCGCGCGCCCGTGGCGGCGTCGAAGACGTCGCGCTCCGACTGGATGAGCTCCGCCGCCGCGAAGAAGAAGGGGGTGTCGAGCGTGACGTCGCCGCCGTACGTCGTGAAGCGGAACGAGGTGTCGTCGACGGAGTCCTGGCCGTCGAACCGCCCGTTCGCGCCGAGGCCCGCGAGCTGGCGCCCGTAGCCGTACGAGCCGCCGGCCCGCGCGGTCGTCCGGCCGAGCTCGAGCGACAGGCCGGAGCGCGCCCAGAGGTTCTTCTGGTCGAGGTCGTCGCGCCGGCTCGGCCCCGCGCCGTTCGCCACGGTCGCGGCGAGCTCCGCGCCGACCCCGCCAGCGACCCTCCACTTACCGTTGACGCCGAGCCCGAGGTCTCGCGCGTCGCCGCTGGCGGTGAGGCTCGAGGTGGTGGTCGAGCGCGCCAGCGAGGCGACGACGTACGAGCTCGTCACCCACAGCAGCTTCGTGTCGCTCTCCGGCTGCTCGTAGCCGAAGGGCGTCTTCCACTGCCCGGCGCGCAGCTCGACGCCGGGGAGCCAAGGGAGCTTCTTCAGCGCGACGTAAGCGTCCTTCACGGCCACGTCGGCGGCCTCGAAGAGCAGCGAGTAGCCGACGTG
The DNA here is from genome assembly GCF_000017505.1 of Anaeromyxobacter sp. Fw109-5. Classification (NCBI taxonomy): domain Bacteria; kingdom Pseudomonadati; phylum Myxococcota; class Myxococcia; order Myxococcales; family Anaeromyxobacteraceae; genus Anaeromyxobacter; species Anaeromyxobacter sp. Fw109-5. The sequence continues at coordinate 5,160,953 of NC_009675.1, read as the reverse complement.
CGAGGTCACCTCTCCGCGCACGCCGAAGCGGGCGCGCCGGAGCTCGACGGTGGAGGTGTTCGCGCCGGCGGCCGGGGCGTCGAGGCGGGAGGCCTGGACGTTGAGGACCCCGTAGAACGTGGGGAGGTGGCGGTCCTGCGCCGCGGCGGCGCCGGTTGGAGCCTGGACCACCGACGGTGCGGGGGGATCCTGGGGAACCGCGACGGTCGGGCGATCCTGGGCCGCCGCGGGGGCGGCGGCGAGCAGGGCGGCGAGAACGGCGATCGAGGGGCGAAGGGTCATGATCGTCTCCTGGAGAAGCGAGCGCGCTCAGCGGCCGGGCGCGTAGATCTGGTCGAAGACGCCGCCGTCCGCGAAGTGGGCGGCCTGCGCCTTCTGCCAGCCGCCGAACGCGTCGATCGTCACGAGGCGCATGGCGGGGAAGCGGCCGGCGTGGCGGGCCGCGACGGCGCGGTCGCGCGGGCGGTAGAAGTGCTTCGCGACGAGCTCCTGGCCCTCCGGCGTGTAGAGGAACTCGAGGTACGCCTGGGCGAGGGCGCGCGTGCCGTGCCGGTCCGCGTTCTTCTCGACCACCGCCACGGGCGGCTCCGCGAGGATGCTGGTGCGCGGCGCGACGATCTCGAACCGACCCTTGCCGAGCTGCTCGATCGCCAGGAACGCCTCGTTCTCCCAGGCGAGCAGGACGTCGCCGAGGCCGCGCTCGACGAAGGTGGTCGTGGAGCCCCGAGCGCCGGAGTCGAGCACCGGGACGTTCCGGAACAGGGCCGTCACGAACTCGCGCGCCTTGGCCTCGTCGCCGCCGCCCTTCTCGAGGGCGTGCGCCCAGGCCGCGAGGTAGTTCCAGCGCGCGCCGCCGGACGTCTTCGGGTTGGGGGTGATGACCTGGACCCCGGGTTTCACGAGGTCGTCCCAGTCGCGCAGGCCCTTGGGGTTCCCCTTGCGCACGAGGAACACGATGGTCGAGGTGTACGGCGCCGCGCGCTCCGGCAGCCGCTTCTGCCAGTCGGCGGGGAGCAGCCCGCGCGCGGCGATCGCGTCCACGTCGTAGGCGAGGGCGAGCGTGACCACGTCCGCCTCGAGCCCGTCGATCACCGCCCGCGCCTGCTTGCCGGAGCCCCCGTGGGACTGCCGCACGGTGACGGCCTGACCGGTCTTCGCCTTCCAGCGCGCCGCGAACGCCTGGTTGACGTCGTCGTAGAGCTCGCGCGTGGGGTCGTACGACACGTTGAGCAGCTTCGCCTCGCCTCCCTCCACCGCCCGCGCCGTCTCGCCGCCGCCCGCGAATGCGACGGCCACCAGCGCCGCGAGCCCAAGGACCTTCCACCGGCTTGCCTTCATGACGTGTCCTCTCCTGCCGGCCCAAGCGGCCGAGCATCCGTTATAACGGACATCCTAGATAACGGCGGATCGTCCGGTCAAGCGGACGGCGGTTCGGGAGCGAGACGGGCGCGCGGGTGGGTGCCGCGCGGGGCGTCCAGCCTCCCGAGGGAGGCGCCGGACGGGCGTCGCCTGGCCGACCCACCGCACGTAGGTTACGCGCCGGAGGACGGATGAGGGTGCTCGTGCTGGTGGTCGGGGCCGCGCTCATGGCGTGCGGGAACCCGGGCGCGAAGGACGCCCCGGGCGGCGACTTCGGCGAGGTCGCGGAGACGGACGTGACGCGGCTCTCCTGCGCCACGCGTCCCGAGCTCCCACCGCCGTCTCCGGCGAGCGGCTCGTGCGCGGACCTCGCGCTCCCGGCGCTCCCGCCCGCGGTCACCGCCAGCCTGCCTGCGTTCGGCGCGGGGGCAGCCTGCACCGTCGCCGCGGCGGACGGCACGGGCGCGGTCGCGGCCGGGCTCCTCTACGGACCGAGCTACGCCACCGGCTCCTTCGCGGTCTGGAACGCGGACGGCACGCAGGCCTGGTACGCGGCGGAGCCGGCGAAGCTCTACGGCGGGGGCGCAGTGGTCGGCGGGTCGGCAGGGTTCCTCGCCTATCGCCACGCCTCCGGCGCCGCGACGTTCACGGCCGACGGCCGCACGACCCCGGTCTCCGCCGATCCCTGGCCCGACGGGTTCGCGCTCCTCCAGCAGCGCGCCGGCTACCAGGGGCCGTACGCGGTCGCGCCCGACGGCGGCGGCGGCGCGCTGGTGGTCTCGTCCGGCCCCGGGGACGCCGCGGGCGAGAGCGGGATCTGGGCGGCGCGCTTCGACGCGAGCGGTGCGCTGCGCGCCTTCTGGACGGTGGAGTCCTCCCGTCGCGAGGCGGACGCGGCGGTGCTCCGCTCCTCCGCCGGCCTCGCCATCGGCGCCGACGGCGCGGGTCGCGTCCTCGTGCTCTGGTCGGGCGTGACGCCGTGCGCGCCCGGCGCGGTGGCCGCGCGCTGGTTCGACGCCGACGGGGCGCCCCTGGGGCCGCCGTTCGACGCCGGCGTCGCCGAGCCCGGCACGCTCGTCCCGCTCCTCGACGGGAGCCTCGCCCTTCAGGACGGCGCGGGCGCGTGGGTGCGCCGCTTCGAGGCGGGCGCGCTCGCCGGCGGTCCGGTCCCGGCGTGGCTCGCGGCGCGCGACGGGGCCGCGCTCCACCGCGTGCTCGGCGGCCGCGCCTACGCGCTCGCCCGCAGCGAGCCCGCCGCCGACGGCACCTGCTCCCAATCGCTCGAGCTCGTCGCGGCGGACGGCAGCGCCTGCGGGACCATCCAGCTCCCCGGCGCCGCGGTGTGCACGCCCTTCCCCTGGCGCGCGCCACGCTCGCCCTGGATCGGTCCGGACGGCACCATCGTGCACGAGGCGGCCGGAGAGCCCGGCGCGTGCACGTGGCGGTGGTGGCCGGGGGCGCTGCGCTGAAGGGCCGCGTTAGGGCGGCTGGTACCGAGTCCGGGCGAGGTCCGGACGCGGGGCCGCAGGGAGGGCCATAAGTAGCGTCGTCTTCAGCAGACGTTCGGCGGGAGCCGACGCCCTCTCTCCCCCCGTTGGCGTTCATCGCGTCGGACGAACCGAGGGACCGCCGCCGACGTCTCCGTGATCAGTCGCGGAACGCTCCGAGATCGATCCTCGCCACCCGCACCGGGTCCGCGAGCACGTCGATCTCGACGATCCGGCCGCGGGCGATGGTGAAGCCCAGCACGGCGAAGGGCCGGCCGGCCGCGTCGAAGGAGACGAGCCCAGCCGCGCCGTTGACGAGTGCGCGCTGGATGCGCGCGGCCCTCGCCGCGCCCTGTATAGCCTCCGTGGCCGCGGCCCTCGGGCCGCGGAACTCCCTCGACCCACCGGCACCTGCGGCTCCGAGCTCGACCCGGAGGACTACATCGGGATCGAGCACCGCCAGGAGCGCCTCGAAGTCGCCTCCGCGGGCGGCGGACAAGAAGGCATCGACCAACTCCCGCTGTCGGGAGAGGTCCGTGTCCGGAGCTGTCGGTGCGCCCTGGACCCGGCGGCGGGCGCGGCTCGCGAGCTGCCTCGCGGCGGCCGGCGAGCGCCCCACGATCGGAGCGATCTCCTCGAAAGGCATGGCGAACATGTCGTGCAGCACGAACGCGAGCCGCTCGGCGGGGGCCAGCGTATCCAGCACCACGAGCAAGGCGAGCCCGACCGAGCCGGCCAGGAGAGCTTCCTGCTCCGGGTCGAGACCACCTTCGCCGCTCACGATCGGCTCGGGCACGCGCACGCCCACCGGCTCCTCCCGCCGTGACGCCCGCGAGCGCAGCATGTCCAGGCAGACGCGCGCCACCACGGTGGTGAGCCATCCCTCGAGGTTGTCGATCCCTCCCGGGCCGGAGCGGCTTGAGTCGGACCCAGGCCTCCTGCACGGCGTCGTCCGCCTCGCTCAGCGAACCGAGCATCCTGTAAGCCACCGCCCGCAGGCGGCTGCGGCTCTCCTCGAACCGTCCGGCCAGCGCGTCGCTCGCGTCCATCATCGCTCCTCTTGTGGCTGGGTGACGGACGAGCGCGACTCGATGTGACGAGGATAGCCCGTCCGGAGGCCTGACGCGCCCGCCGGTCACGTCTCCGCATCGAGCTCCGTCATGCCGGAGACGGACAGAGGCGCCGACGCGACGGGGAATGTGACTCCCCCCCAGCGGCGGCCCACAACCCTCAGGAGAGAGAGATGATCACCACACCCGAGCAGAACCTGGCCGCTGCGGTCGCGTACCTCCGCGGCTACGACCGGAAAGATCCGGACGAAATCGCGCGTTACCTCCACCCGGAGGTGCGCTACAGCACGCCGGTCGCGCAGATGACCGGCAAGGCGGCGCTCGCCGAGGCGGCGAGCCGCTTCTCGGCCACGCTGAACGGCCTCACCGTTCGCGCGAAATTCGCGGCCGGAGAGCAGGTGATGCTGGCGTACGACGTCGAGGCCCCGGAGCCCATCGGCGTGCAGCACGCCGCGGCGCTCATCACGTTCCGGGACGGGCTCATCGCCGAGATGCAGGTTTACTTCGATCCGCGCCCCTTCGCACCCGCGAAGCGGTGAGCTTTCCCTCCCCTGGCGTTCAGCGGGGCGAGGGCGGCCGGCCACGCCCGGTCCTCCCTCTCCCCCGCGCTCGCCCCTAACGATTGATCACAAGTCCGGCTCCCTTCATGGCCTGGTAAGCGGCTTCGAAGTCCAGGAGCCGCTTCCAGCCTCGGCTGAGGCCTCTCCAGCCGGGGTCACTGTTACTCTTGAGATGGACGCCGAGGGTGGCGATCGCGTCGAGCACGTCTCGCGCGGTCGCCCTCGGGGGTAGCTTCCTGTTCGTCATGACCGATAGCCCTCGATGATTCGCGCGATCTCCGCTCCGGTGTCGATGGGCTCATCCGATCGAGGAGTGCGTAGACATCCGCCTCGCGGTCGGCGACGTGGATGAGCTTGCCCGGCCCGCCAACCTGGACGCTCGCCGCTTCGACCCCGCGGCCCCAGCGAAGTGACTCGCGCCCCGTCGCGCTCCTCTCGCCCTTGCGCGTCCACAGCTCACACCCAAGCACTCCGAGTGGCATCCGCTTGCCGTCCGCGGATACCGCGAGCGTCACATGCGCGAAGAAGCCCTTGCTCTTCTCGCCACGTTCCCGAGCCCAGCTCGGTCCGCCTCGCCGGGGAACACGACCCGGCGCCTCGACGGACGCTTGCTCATCCAAGCCGTAGATCACACCTCGGCTTGCCGAGTCCACTTGTGTGGGATTGTTAGCGCGGGGACTTGGAAGTGTTCTGACCGACATAGGAATCGGGATGCTGCCGGGAGTCGGGCAGTTTGGTATTTCGTCCCTGCTGGAAGATCCGATCACGAAGATCTCACTCGCCGAGGGGGCCGCACAGTTCGCGGTAAGTGTGGGTCTGGATGTAGTGGTGGCGATGCTTATCCCGGTCGCCGGAGCTGCCGCGCCGTTGGTGATTCCCGCAGCGATGATCGTTGGCGGTCTTACGAGTGCGGTTATTGGAGCGGTTGCCTCGAATGCCAAAGGCGAATCGTTCTCGTGGTCGCGAGCCGGACTGGACTTCGCCGTCGGCGCGGTAGGTGCGTCCGTGCCAGGGCTCATGCATCATCCGCGAGCTACTGAATCGAGTTCCGCCCGAGCGCATTGACACGAATCCGGAGGCACGACCCATGCTCGAACGCGTCGCGGCCCTCGCGAGGTGAAACCGGAGACCTGTCGACGCCTGCGCGGGTCCCACATCACAGGAGGTGACGGTCCAGAGGCGCTCGCGAGATCCGCTCACTTCCGACCGCCGCCGTCTCCGAGCCCGTCCGACCCGAGCGCTGAGCTCGGCTTCGCGCCGGACCGGAGCCGCGCGGCGTCGGGCAGCACCCCGCGCGGCCGCAGGAAGAGCACCGCGAGCGTGAGCGCGACGGCGGTGGCGACGACGCCGGCAATGGCGCGCGAGAGCGGCAGGCCCGCATGCTCGTGCAGCGCCGCCACGAGCGTCGGGGTGGCAGCGGCGATGAGCGCGCCCACGTGGTAGACGACCCCCATCGCGCGGCCGCGCACGTGGGCGGGGAAGAGCAGCGTGAAGAGCATCGGGGTGACGCCGGAGGTGCCCGCGCCGAGCACGCCGGCGAGGAGGGCGCCGGCCCACAGCAGCGGCGGCGCCGCGCCCACGTAGAGCGGCAAGATCGGCAGGAGCAGCACGCTCGGCACGGCGAGGGCGGGCACCACGCCGGCGCGGCCCGCGAGCCACCCGCAGGCGATCGCGCCGGCCATCATCCCCACGTTGAAGAGCGTGACGAGCCCGGCCACCTCGCCGGGCGTGCGTCCCAGCTCCCCCTGGAGCAGCGAAGGCCAGAGGCCCGTCAGGCCGTAGTAGATCGAGAAGGTCATCCCCCACAGCGCGCTCGCCCAGCCGATCCGCGCGAGCACCCTCTCGCGCCGGAGCTCCGCGAGGGTCGGACGTGGGCGCTCCCGCGCGGCGCGCCACTCGGCGCTCTCCGGGACGAACAGGCGAATGGGAATGACGAGCAGCGCGGGGAGCGCCGCGAGGAGGAACAGCGGCCGCCAGCCGAACGCGGGCACCACCCACGCGTACGCGACGCCGGCGAGGATGTAGCCGAGCCCCCAGCTCCCCTGGAGCACGCCGGAGGCGATGCCGCGGCTGCGCGCGGGCCAGCTCTCCATCGCGAGCGTCGCGCCGGCGGTCCACTCCGCGCCCATGCCGAAGCCGAACAGCGTGCGCAGCACGAGCACCCACCCGAACGACGGCGCGAACGCCACCGCGCCGTCGCAGGCGGCGAACCAGACGATGGAGATCATGAGCGGGAGCTTGCGCCCCACGCGATCGGCGAGCGCGCCGGCGGCGAGGCCGCCCGCGAGGCGCGTGAGGAGCGTGAGGGTGATGCTCCCCGCGGTCGCGACGTAGGTGACGCCGAACTCCTTCGCGATGTCGCGCATCGCGAGCAGGAAGATGGTGAAGTCGAAGCCGTCGAGCACCCAGCCGAGCCAGGCGGCGAGGAACGAGTTCCACTGCGGCCGCGTCGGCTCGCGCCACCAGGCGACGCGGTCCGGAGGGACCCTCATGTGCCCTGGCCTCCGGCGGCGGCGCGCTGACAGCCTGTCGTCGGGTCCATGTCGGGCACGCGCATAACCGGCCGGGCGGGGCGGCGTCAAACGAGGGCAGCGGCACGCGGACGGGCGACCGCGACGGCGACTACGACCCCGACCCCGACCCCGACCTCGACCCCGACCTCGCCCTCGACCCCGACCCCGACCCCGACCTCGACCCCGACCTCGACCCCGACCTCGACCCCGACCTCGACCCCGACCCCGACCTCGACCTCGACCTCGACCGCCACTCGACCACGACGTCATCGTCGTCAGCGATGAAGGAGGATCCATGGAACTCAGTGACCTGAAGGTGATCGTCACCGGCGCCGCCCGCGGGATGGGCGCCCACTTCGCGCGCCGGCTCGCCGAGACGGGCGCCGCGGTGGCGGCGGGCGACGTGGACGAGCCGGGGCTCGCGGAGCTGCCGGCGGGCGTCCACCGTCGCCGCCTCGACGTCTCCGACGAGCGCGACGTGCAGGCGTTCGTCGCCTGGGCGGCGCAGGCGATGGGCGGGCTCAACGGGCTCGTGAACAACGCCGGCATCATCCGCGACGGCCTGCTCGTGAGGCGCGACCGCGCCACCGGCGAGATCAGCACGCTGCCGCGCGCCGACTGGGACGCGGTCATCGGAGTGAACCTCACCGGCGCGACGCTCATGGTGCGCGAGGTGGCGGCGGCGATGGCCCGCGCCGGCACGAGGCCGGGCGTCATCGTCAACATGTCCTCCATCGCGCGCCACGGGAACCGCGGCCAGTCGAACTACGTCGCCGCCAAGGCGGCGCTCGCGGCGAACACGGTCACCTGGGCGCGCGAGCTCGCGCCCTTCGGGATCCGCGTGGCCGCCATCGCCCCAGGCATGATCGAGACGCCCATGACGCAGGGCATGAACCAGAAGGCGCGCGACGCGCTCGTGGCGATGATCCCGGTCGGCCGCATCGGCGTGCCGGAGGACGTGTGGAGGGCGCTCCGCTTCATCGTCGAGTGCGACTACTTCGACGGGCGCTGCGTGGACGTGGACGGGGGCCTCTCGATGTGAGGCGATGGGGCTCCCTCCCGCGCGGGCGGGGCCGCCCCACCCCGTACGCGCACGTCACGCCTCGGGAGGATGGGGCTCCGCCGAGTCCCGCCGCGACGCCGTCGTGCGCCGGTGCTGCACCGCTCGAGGAGCAGGGCAGCGCACCCAGGTCGGAGTGATCCCGAGATCCTGGGGCAAGAGCTCCGGAGAGACCTCGAGCCAGTCCGCTCGGTCGTGCTCGAACAGGACCTCCCGCGCGCCGTAGTTCTTCAGCACGATCGCCAGCAGGAACGCGTCGCGCCCGGCCGCGTGCCGGACGGCCACGGGGAGGATGGGCAGCAGCGCCGGAGCCGCGCCGCCGCTCGGTTCGAGGCACGACGCCCCGTCCACGGTCGCCAGCGCGGCGATCGCCGTCCACCGCTCCCGGCGTGCGAGCGACCGCACGTCGCGCGGCCCGAGCGCGGCGCCTCCGAGCGGCGCGCTCGGGCGGAGGGCGGTGATCCTTCCGCCGAGGGTCCCGGTGGGCCGCGACAGCAGCTTCGCGACGCCCACGTGGTCGGGATCGTCCGTGCCGTACAGCGCGCGCGCCTCCTCGCGCGGATCGCGCACGAACGCGTCCGTGACGTCGAGCACGGCGCGCAGCCGGCCGCGCGCATCCCCCAGCGCCGCAGCCCCGTGGCGCAGGGCCCCCGCCATCTGCTCGATGGTCACGGCGAGCGTGACCGGGATGGGCCACGGCGTGCCGTTCGCCAGCCGAAGCCGGTCGAGGACGCTCCGGTAGTCGTGCACCCCCATGAACCCGGACAGCGGGCTCGCGGCGCCGGAGGCGAGGAGGTCGAGGTCCGCGGCTTCGCGCGCGTCCAGCGAGATCCGCGGGAGGCGAGCGGCTCGATCGCGCAGCTCCGCGGCGCGATCGGCGTGGACGTGAAGATCGACCAGCACACCTGCATGAGGTTCGGGAAGGCGGGTCATCGCGCAGCTCCAATGCTGAGAGCGCCGCCGCGGCACGGCACCGGGACGGCGCAGGCCGTCCGCCGGGTCGTAGGGTTTCGGGGGAGGAGCAGCGGAGAGGAGAGCCTCCCCGCGTGGCCGGGCGCAGCTAGCCGCGGGCGAACGCGCCCGGCAGGCGACACATGCAGGGCGCGTACTCCGCCGCGCCGAGGGTCTGCGAGCTGTCGGGTCGTGACATCGACGCCGATGCTAGGCACGCCGCCCTGCACGCGTCAATGGTCCCCCGGGACGGAGCCGCTCACCACCGCGGTGGGCCGGCGACCAGGCGGCGGTCGGTCACGGGTGCGCCGCGGTGCGCTCGCGCGCCATCAGCGACGCGAGCGCGGCGACCGCCTCCGGCCGCCGCGCGATCCGGGTCGGGTGGAAGCCGCAGCGCGCCAGCTCGAGGTCCCTCACGGCGCCGCCCGGCGCGCGCGCGTGCGCGACGATGGCGGCGCCGTCCTCGAGCCGCGCCTCCTCGCCGGCCGACTCCAGCTCCACCCAGAGCGCCTGCCCCGGCGGCTGCGTCGCGAGCCAGTTGCGCATCCCGGCCTCGTACTCCGTCCGCTCGACGGGCGGCAGGTAGTCGCGCACCACCGTCTGGTAGACGAGCACCACCGCGCCGCGCTCGGCGGCGGAGAGCACGTCCAGGCGCGCCGGCACCGCGGCCGCGGCCACCGGGGAGAGCACCGGCGCGTCCGGGCGCGTCTGCGCCTGCCGGTAGGTCGCGAGGGCCAGCTCGAGTCGCTCCAGCCGCTCGACGTCCTCCGGCCATACGCACGCGCGGATCCAGTCCGCGTCCTCCTGCTCGGACGCGTCGAGGGGCGCGGGATCGAGCCCGAGCCGAGTCACGGCTCCGATCCCCCTCGCCACCTCGAGGGGCTCGCCCCGCTCGTCGGTCCAGGTGGCGGGCAGGAGGTCCGCGATCAGGTTCAGCCCCGCGCTCGCGCCGACGTCGACGAGCGCGACCGGGCGAGCGCCGTGGGAGAGGCCGGCGAGCGCCGCGGGCCACAGCCAGGCGACCGCGCGCGACGTGTCGTTGGTCTGCAGGCTCCGCTGCGCGAGCGCGTCGAAGAGCGCCTCGCGCTTGCCGTCGAGCGCGGCGCGCAGGGCGCCGGCGGTGACCGCCTCGGCGCGCGGCGGGCGGGCGGCGAAGCCGTGGAACAGCGGGTGCGCCTCGCCCTCGCGCATCGCCTCGTAGCGGAGCGCGGCGAGCAGCAGCAGCGGCCGGTCCCACGGCGCGTGGAAGATGCGCCGCGCCCACGCCGCGTCGAGGAAGCGCCCGGGCGCCCCGCGGAGCACCTGCGGGAGGAGCGCCAGAGCGCGCTCGTACGGCGGTGAGCGGGTGGCGAGCCGCGCGCGCTGCAGCGCGAGCTCCTCGAACAGCCCGTCGACCCCGCTCCGTGGCTCGGTCATCCGCGCCTCCCCGACACCCATGCTGCGGACGGTCGTCGCCTGCCGCCTCCCCGGAGGAGGGCAGCGCGCGGGAGAGGTCCCGAGGGTTCGTCAGGGCGGTGGTGGGGCGGGCGCCTGGACGGTCGCGAGGCGGCGGCGGCGCGCGGGGGCGACGGCGAGGTGGCCGAGCGCCACCGCGCTCCCGAGCGCGAGGCAGAGCAGCCACAGGGACCGCGCGCCGAGCCGGGTGAGCACCTCGCCGCCGAGGAGCGGCGCCGTCGCGAAGGCGAGGCCCCACGCCATGGAGAACGCCCCCTGGTACCGCCCGCGCAGCGCCACCGGCGCGAGGTTGGCCACGACCGCGTTCGCCGCGGGGAAGCCGACCACCTCGCCGACGGTCCAGAGCAGCATGCCCGCCGCGTACACGGTGAGCGGGCCGAGCGCGGCGCCGAGCGGCGCGTCCACCGCCGCGTTCACGCCGAAGCCGAGCCCGAACAGGAGCGCGCAGAGCGCGAGCAGGTGCGCGCCGTCGCGCCGCTGCAGCGCGGGGCCGAGGAGCGGCTGGAGCACGACCACGCCGAGCCCGTTCAGCGCCATCAGCGTCGAGAAGACCCTGGGGCCGAGCCCGTGGGCGCCCATGTCGAGCGGCGCGGCGAGCTGGAACTGGAGGAACACCACGAGGCCGGCGAGGTGCAAGAGCAGGAACACGACGAGCGGGCCGTCGCGGAGGGCGAGGGACATCCCCGCGAGCGGCGAGTGGGCCTGGGTCCCGGGGGGCCTGGTCTCCGGCACGCGCAGGAAGACGATGAGCGCGAAGATCGCGCAGGTCGCGGCGTCGGCCAGGAACAGCAGCGCGAAGCCCCGCTCGGCGACGAGCCCCGCCACCGAGAGGCTGATGCTCCACCCGAGGTTCACCGCCCAGTACACGAGGCCGTAGGCGCGCACGCGGTCGGCGGGGGGCACGAGGTCCGCGATCGCCGCGTTCATGGCCGGCCGGTAGAGCTCGCTCGTGAGCGCGGCGAGGAACGCGAACAGGCCGAGGAGCCACGGCGCGCGCAGGAACGCGATCGTGCCGACCACGACCGCCCCCAGCCCGAGCGAGAGGAGCATCGTGGCCCGCCGGCCGATGGCGTCGGCGAGGGTGCCGCCGAGGGGACCGGCGACGAGGACGCCCACCCCGAAGAGCGACACGATCCGCCCCGCCGCGTCCGGCGCGAGCCCGCGCTCGCCGACGAGGTAGAGGCCGAGGAAGATGGGGACGAAGGTCGCGAGCCGGTTCACGAGCATCCCGGCGAACAGCGTCCAGAACGTCGGGGGGAGGCCGCCGACGGCGGCGGAGAACGTCTCGCGGAGCGGGCGCAAGCCGGGCGAGCTTTACCAGAGGTCGCCCACGGCCCGCTCGCCCTTCGACGGGCTCAGGGCGAGCGGATCGATCGGTGCCGCGGGCCCTCCAGACGAGAACGGCCGCCCTCGCGGGCGGCCGTCTCTCGGTTCAGCGCTGCTGCGCTCGCGACTAAATGTCGAAGTACAGCGCGAACTCCATCGGCGAAGGCCGCATCCGGACCGGCGTGACCTCCTTGTCGTACTTGTACTGGATCCAGGTCTCGATCACGTCCTCGGTGAAGACGTCGCCCTTGAGCAGGAACTTGTGGTCCTTGCGGAGGCACTCGAGCGCGTCCTCGAGCGAGCCCGGCATCTTCGGGATGTCCTTCAGCTCCTCCGGCGACATGCCGTAGATGTCCTTGTCGAGCGGCTGGCCGGGGTTGATCTTGTTCTCGATGCCGTCGAGGCCGGCCATGAGCATGGCGGCGAAGGCGATGTAGCCGTTGCAGGACGGATCCGGCGAGCGGAACTCGATGCGCTTCGCCTTGGGCGACGGCGAGTACATCGGGATGCGGATGGAGGCGGAGCGGTTGCGCGCCGAGTAGGCGAGGTTCACCGGCGCCTCGAAGCCGGGGACGAGCCGCTTGTAGGAGTTCGTGCCGGGGTTGCAGAGCGCGGCGAGCGCCGGGCCGTGCTTCAGGATGCCGCCGATGTACCACATGGCGAGGTCGGACAGCCCCGCGTAGCCGTCGCCCGCGAAGAGCGGCTTGCCGGCCTTCCAGATCGACTGGTGCACGTGCATGCCGGAGCCGTTGTCGCCGTAGAGCGGCTTCGGCATGAAGGTCACGGTCTTGCCGTGCCGGCGGGCGACGTTCTTGATGATGTACTTGAACCACTGGAGGTTGTCGGCGCACTTCACCAGCGACTCGAAGCGGATGTCGATCTCCGCCTGGCCGGCGGTGGCGACCTCGTGGTGCTGGCGCTCGACGTGGATGCCGACCGACTCCATCACCTTGCACATCTCGGTGCGCAGGTCCTGCTGCGAGTCGGTCGGGGCGACCGGGAAGTAGCCCTCCTTGTAGCGGGGCTTGTAGCCGAGGTTGCCGCCCGCCTCCTCACGGCCGGTGTTCCACTGCCCCTCCACCGAGTCGATCTTGTAGAAGGCGTGGTTCACGCCGTGGTCGTAGCGGACCTCGTCGAAGACGAAGAACTCCGGCTCCGGCCCGAAGAACGCGGTGTCGCCGATGCCGGTCGACTTGAGGTAGCGCTCCGCCTTGAGGGCGATGTTGCGCGGGTCGCGCGAGTACGGCTCCTTCGTGATCGGGTCGACCACGTTGCAGATGAGCGAGAGCGTGGGCTCCGCCATGAACGGATCGATGGCCGCGGTCTCGGCGTCCGGCATGACGAGCATGTCGGAGGCGTGGATCGCCTGCCAGCCGCGGATCGAGGAGCCGTCGAAGCCGAGGCCGGCCTCGAAGACCTCCTCGGTGAGCTCGTAGAGCGGGATGGAGAAGTGCTGCCAGATGCCGACGAAGTCCATGAACTTCAGGTCGACGTAGGTGGCCTTCCTCTCCTTGGCGAGGTCAATGGCCTGCTTCGGCGTCATCTTCGGCATTCGGTCTTCTCTCCGAGAAAGTCGGGGTGGTCGGGCGGGTGTTTAGCACGCTGCATGCCACGCCCGGACGGCTACGCACCGGGCGATCCAGGCGGGTTCGGCACGCCGCTGCGTGGCACCCGGGCAGCGCGCTGCCCGGATCCCGAGCAGCGGACGCTTCCCGCGGCGCAGTCTGCCCGGAGTGCCCCTCCCGACGCCACGGCGGCCCGGCGGGCGGGCGCCGCCCACGGGACACCGCGGCGGGCCGCAGTCGCTCGATATGCAGGCAGGCGGGTGCCCGGCAGGCGAGCGGCGGGGAGGCTGGCTCCGGGCTCCGGGGATACGGGCACGGGACGCCACGGCTCGCTCTCCCGAACCCAGCAGCCCGTAACCTGAGCCTCCTCAGCGCGACTTCATCCCCAGCGCGCGCATCCGCTCCCGCAGCGTGTTCCGGTTCATCCCGAGCAGCTCCGCGGCGCGCAGCTGGTTGCCGTTCGTGCGAGCGAGGGCCGCGGCGAGGAGCGGCGCCTCGAGCGTCGCCAGCGCGGCGTGGTAGCGGCCGCCCTCCGGGGCGGGCGCATCGAGGATCGACTCCACCAGCCCGTTGAGGCCGCGCTCCTGCCCGGTGGCCGCGGGCAGCAGGCCGGAGAGGTCCTTCGCCGTGACGCGCGGGCCGGCCAGCTTGAGGAGCGCGCGCTGCACGACGTTCTGCAGCTCGCGGACGTTGCCGGGCCAGGGGTGGGAGAGCAGCAGGGGCTCGGCGTCGCGCGCGATCGCGACGGGCCGCCCCTTGAGCTGCTCCCCGTACTTCGCGACGAAGTGGCGCGCGAGGAGGACGACGTCGCCCTCGCGCTCGCGCAGGGGCGGCAGCCGGATGGGCACCACCGCCAGCCGGTAGTAGAGGTCGCGCCGGAAGCGGCCTTCCTCCACCGAGCGCGCGAGGTCCGCGTTCGTGGCCGCGACGATGCGGACGTCCACCGGGAGCGGCCGCGTGCCGCCGACGCGATCCACCTCGCGCTCCTGCAGCACGCGCAGCAGCTTCGCCTGCAGCTCGATCGGCATCTCGCCGATCTCGTCGAGGAACAGGGTCCCGCCGCTCGCGAGCTCGAACTTGCCGGGGCGCCGCTCCACCGCGCCGGTGAAGGAGCCCTTCTCGTGGCCGTACAGCTCGCTCTCGATGAGATCCTTCGGGATCGCGGCCATGTTGACCGTGACGAAGGGGCCGCGGGCGCGGGTGGAGTTCGCGTGGACCGCGCGGGCCACGAGCTCCTTGCCGGTGCCCGACTCGCCCATGAGCAGGACGGTCATCTCCGTCCGCGCCACGCGGCCGATCTCCTTGTAGACCTCGATCATCGCCGCCGAGCGGCCGATGAGGGTCTCGGGGAGCGCGATCTCGCTGAAGCGGCGCGGCTCCGCGTGCGGCTCGATCTCGCGCTCGATGCCGCCGGGCTCGGGCAGCTCGTGGCCGTTCGCGCCCTCCGGCTCGGCCGCGGCGAGGTCGCGCACGAGCTTCTCGACGCGGGCGAGATCGAAGGGCTTGCCGAGGTAGTCGGCGGCGCCGCGCTTCATGGCCTCCACGGCCGAGCGCATGGTGTCCTCGGCGGTCATCACCACGATGAAGGGCGAGTCGGAGCGCCCGCCGATCTCGCCGAGCAGCTTGAAGCCGTCGTCCCCGGGCAGCCGCACGTCGAGCAGCACGAGGCCGACGCCGTTGCGGCCGCCGCCGAGGGCGCGGAGCTTGTCGCGCGCCTCCTCGGCGCTGCCGGCTTCCTCGAAGGGCACGCCCGCGCGCTCGCAGGTGCGCCCGAGCACGAACCTGACCGACGGCTCGTCGTCGACGATGAGGACCTTCCGCACCACGCCTCCGTTCCGCTTGCGCTCGTCCTGCCGTAAGCAAGGACGGGGCCAGCTCGCTACCGCCGGCCGGGGCCCGTCTCGCCCGGTGCCGGATCAGGCGTCGAGCGGAAGGTAGACGTTCGCCTCCGCCCCGCCGCCGGCGCGGTTCTTCACCTCGATGCGCCCGCCGTGCGCCTCCACGATGCGGCGGGACACCGCCAGGCCGAGGCCGGTGCCGTGAGCCTTGGAGGTCGCGAAGGGGGTGAACAGCCGATGCAGCATGGGCTCCGCGATCCCCGAGCCGTTGTCCTGCACCGAGAGCCGCACGAGGGGCCGGGTGCGGCCGCTCGCGGAGCGGAGCCGGAGCGACGAGACGCCGGTCTCGAGCGCGATCTGCGCCCCCTGCCGCCCGGCCACCGCGTCGAGGGCGTTCCGCACGAGGTTCAGGAGCACCTGGGTGAGCTTCTCGGCGTCGAGGTGCAGCTTGGGGAGCGACGGATCGTAGCGCTCCACGAACGTGACCCGCTCCGCGCCGGGGATGCCGCGCACGAGGACGAGCACGTCGCCCACGATCTCGTGCAGGTCGATGGCCGCGGTCTGGAGCGCCGCCGGGCGGGCGAGGTCGAGGAGCTCGCGCACGAGCCCGTCCACGCGCTTCGCCTCGCGCGCGATCACCGCCGCGTACTCGCGCGCCGGCCCTTCGGCCTCGCGGGCGAGGAGCTCCGCCGAGCCCTGCAGGCCGGCGAGCGGGTTGCGGATCTCGTGCGCGAGGCCCGCGGCCAGCGCCTCGAAGTCCAGCGCGCGCTCCGACGCGCGCGGGATGCGCAGCACGACGACGGTGCCCACGCAGGCGGAGCCGTCGAGGAGCGGCCCCGCCTCCACCGCGATCGGGATGCCGGGATCCTGCGGGCTCGGGTAGTGGATCGACTGGCTCTCCTGCGAGCTGCGCACGCGCTCGCAGAGGACCGCGAGCTGCGCGCCGCCCGGCAGCGCGCGCACCGGCAGCTCCACCGCGCGCTCCCGGCTGCGGCCGAAGAGCTCCTCGGCGGCGGGGTTCAGGTGGACGACCCCGCCGTCGGCGCCGACGATCAGGACCGCGTCGGCGATGGAGTCGACGGCCGCCCGGGCCAGCGCCGCCGGGAGCGGAGGAGGCTTGCCGTTCCGGGACAAGCGCGCGGCCTAGAGCGCTTCGTCGCCGCGCTCGCCGGTGCGGATGCGGATGACCTCCTCCACCGGGAGGACGAAGATCTTCCCATCCCCGATGCGGCCGGTCTTGGCGGCGCGCTCGATGACCTCCACCACGCGGCCCACGAGCTGATCGGAGACGACCACCTCGACCTTCACCTTCGGGAGGAAGTCCACCACGTACTCGGCGCCGCGGTAGAGCTCGGTGTGCCCCTTCTGGCGGCCGAAGCCCTTCACCTCCGTGGCGGTCAGGCCGGCGACGCCCACCTCCGACAGAGCCTGCTTCACCTCGTCCAGCTTGAACGGCTTGATGATGGCCTCGACCTTCTTCACGGCGCACCCCTGTGGGTAAGTGTCTGTTTTTCCACGCTACGCCGGGGCCCTGCCCCGGTCAACGAACCCGGCGTAACGCTCCCGGCCGGCTGCCCCGGGGCGTGCTGCCTGGATTTCGGGCCCGCTGCTGCTCGATATCCGGACAGCGCTCGGCTCGCCGGCCTCGATGACGACGCGTACCCCGGCCAGACCGGCGGAGCGCCTACGGATCGACCGCCAGGAGCCCGGAGCACAAGCGGAGGGCTGCAACCGTCAGGCCACGGGTGGGTTTCCGGGCTTCGGGGCTTCAGGAGAGCGTGCGCGGGACGACGGGTCTCCCGTGGAACCCTGCACCGGCGCTTTTGACCGTGGCCGGTAGCCTGTAGCCTCGTTCCCCTGGCCCGCAGCTCGAAGCCTGCCATGTCCGTCACCTCGCTCGCGCTCCTCGCCGCGGCCGCGCTCCTCGCGCTCGCGGTCCTCACCGGTCTTCACTACGCGTTCTGGCAGCGGGTCCTCGCGGCGCCGACGGGCGAGGACGAGGTCCTCCACGCGCGCACCGGCGACGGCTGGACGCTCGCCCTCGGGCGGCGGCGGCCGCGGGGGCCGGCGCGGCTCCCGCCGGTGCTGCTCGTGCACGGCATCGCCATGAACCGGCAGGCCTTCGACTTCGGCGTGGAGCGCTACTCGGTCTCCGCCTTCCTGGCTCGCGCAGGGTTCGACTGCTTCGCGCTCGACCTGCGCGGCCACGGCGGCTCGCGCCGGGGCCCGACCCGCCGCTGGAACCTCGACACCTACCTGCGCGAGGACCTCCCCGCCGCGCTCGACGCCATCCGCGACGCGACCGGCGAGGCGTCCGTCCTCTACGTCGGCCACAGCCAGGGCGCGCTCCTCGGCATGGCCGCCTGCGCGCTCCACCCCGAACGGCTCCGGGCCATCGTCGCGCTCGCGCCGCCCGCTCACTTCGACGCCCAGGCGCGGCTCCGCGCGCTCGTGAAGCTGCGCCACCTGCCGGTCGGCGGGTTCGTGCGGCTCCTCTCCCGCCTGGTCGCCCCCTTCTCCGGCTACTGGCACCCGGCCCCGGCGGAGCTCGCCATCAACCTGCGCAACGTCGAGCGGCCGGTGTACCGGCGCATGCTGTCGAACGCGATCGAGAACCTCCACCGCGGGGTCCTCGAGCAGTTCGCGACGTTCGTGCGGGAGGACTCGTTCCGCTCCATGGACGGCCAGCACGACTACCGCGCGCTCCTCGCGAGCTGCCGGCAGCCGGCGCTCTTCGTCTCCGCCGAGAAGGACGGGCTCGCGCCGCCCGCGGTCGTCGAGGCGGCGTTCCGGGGCTGGGGCGGGCCGAAGCGCTACTGGAGCTGCGGGCGGGACTACGGCCACGGGGACGTGCTCGTCGGCCGGAACTCGCCGGAGGTGGTGTTCCCGATGATCCGCGACTTCCTCCTCGAGCACAGCGAGGGGCGCCCCGTCGTGCAGCGCGACGCCGCGGGGCGCGGTTCGTCCGGCGCGGCCGGGCCGGGGTAGCATCGCGTCGTGCGCCTGCGCTTCGCCCTCGCCGCCCTGCTCCCCGCGCTGCTCTCGCTCGCGGTGATGGCCCTCGTCGCCGACCGCCTCGCCCGGCGGGCCCTCGACGACGAGGTCTCCGCGCGCCTCGTCGTGGCCGCCAAGGCCGCCGCCGCGGCCCTGCCCGCGGAGCGCGTCGTGCGGCTGGAGGCCGGGCAGGAGGGGAGCCGCACCTACGGCCACCTCCGCGCCCGGCTCCTCCCGGTGGCGCGCGCGACGGGCACGCGGCTCATCGTGGTCAAGCCCGACCGCACCGCGCTCGTGGACTCCGAGGGGCGGATGCCCATCGGCGAGCCGGTGCCTGCGCTGGAGCGCGACCGCTTCGAGATCGCCGAGGCCGCCGCCGGGCGGGCGATGGCGAGCCAGGTGCTGTTCGAGGGCTCGGACGGCCGGCTCTACAAGACCGGCTACGCCCCGCTCTCCGACCCGCAGGGCAAGGTGGTCGCGGTGGTCGGGGCGGACGGGACCGCCGCGTCGTTCGCGACGCTGCGCCGCTTCCGCCGCCTCCTCGGCACGGTGGCGATCGCCGGCGCGGTGCTCGGGGCGCTGGTGGCCGCGCTCGCCTCGCTCTCGGTGACCCGGCCGCTCACGCGCCTCACCGAGGCGGCCAGGCGCATCGCGCGCGGCGACCTCGAGACGCCGCTCTGGCGGCGGGCGCGCCGCGACGAGATCGGCACGCTGCGCGACACGCTCGAGGAGATGCGCCGGGCGCTCCGGGCGCGCGACGAGGAGCGGGAGACGCTGCTCGCCGGCATCGCGCACGAGGTGCGCAACCCGCTCGGCGCGCTGGACCTGTTCGCGGGGCTGCTCGCCGAGGAGCTCCAGGGCCGGGCGCAGGCGCCGCACGTGGCGCGCATCCAGAGCGAGCTCGCGGCGCTGTCCAAGGTGGTGGAGGAGTTCCTCGACTACGCGCGCGCGCGGCCGCCGCTGCGCGAGCCGGTGGATCTGCGCATCGTGCTCGCCGAGGTCGCCGATCTCGCCGCCCCCCTCGCGGCGCAGCGACAGGTCTCCATCGCCGTGGAAGGCGAGGGCGAGGCGAAGGCCGATCGCGAGCAGCTCCGCCGGGCCTTGCTGAACCTCGTCCGCAACGCCGTCGAGGCCGCCCCTGCGGCGAGCGAGGTCGAGGTGGCCGCGCGCGTGGCCGACGGCGAGGCGCACATCGAGGTGCGCGACCGCGGCCCGGGGCTCGCCGCGGAGGCGCGCGCGAGCCTGTTCCGGCCGTTCTTCACCACCAAGGAGAAGGGGACCGGGCTCGGCCTCGCCCTCGCGAAGAAGGTGGCCGACGCTCACGGCGGCACGCTGTCGCTCGAGCAGCGCGACGGCGGCGGCACGATCGCGCGCCTCGCCCTGCCCGCCGACTCGGCGCGGCCGCACGCCACCCTCGTCCGCGTGGCGACGCTCGGGCTCGGTTCGAGGCGCAGCTAGGGCGCGGCGGGGCGCGGCGAGCGGCGCGCCGTCACTCGGCGAGCACGCGCTCGCCGTCGCGCAGGCGCAGGAGCGCGACGTTGCCGTCCTCGTCCACCCGCAGGTCCACGAGGGCCTTCCCGCGCCGGGCGCGCAGCGCCTCGTCCACCGCCGCGCGGCGGGACTCCGGCACGTAGAAGCGGCCCGCCGACACGATCTCCAGCCCGCGTCGCGTCATCACCGCCCGCAGGGCGGCCCGGCCGCTGGCGGTGGTCGCCGGCCGCTCCCGCGCCACGCCCACCGCGCGCCAGGCCGGCTCGCCCAGCTCCACGAGGATGTAGGCCGTCTCCCCGGTGTCGAGGCGGGCCTCGGCGAGGCCGGGCGGCACCTCGGCGGCGTACCGCAGCGTGGCGTAGTAGCCGGAGAGGACGTCGTAAGGATCGAACGGCACGGTCTCGAGCGTCACCACGGTCCCCTCGAGGCGGGCACGGACCTGGCGGAGCGGGATGGCCGCCAGGATCGCCACCTGGAGGGCGAGCACCGCGGCGAGGCGCAGGGGGCTACGCGAGGGCATGGTTCACCTCCTCGCGCTCGGCGCGGCGCCGCTCGAAGGCCACCCCGGCGACGATGACGAGCACGCCGCAGGCGATGAACGCGGCCCCCTTCAGCCACAGGTGCGTCTCGATCTCGAGGAAGCGGCTCGCCACCAGCACCCCCGAGACCGCCATGCCCTCCCAGAACGGCCCGCGGGCGAGCCAGGAGAGCCCGCGCACGATGCGGCCGATGGCGAGGAAGGCGAGCGAGAGGTTCGCCACCACCGCGGCGCCGCGGCCCGCCTCGAGCGAGAGGCCGGCCCCGAGGGCGAGCACCGTCGCGGCGAGCAGCATCGCCTCGCCGCGGGCGAGCGGATCGACGTCGTCGCGGCGGAGCCCCGCCGCGAGCGCCGCGACCGCGGCGGCGAGGAGCGGGAGGACCACGAGCGCGATGGCGGGCGTGATGCCGTCCTCGAAGCGGAGGTGGTTCGCGACGTCGTGGAAGGAGAGGAGAAAGGCGGCGCCGTAGAACGCGAGGCGGCCGAGGAGCCGCGAGGCCGCCGCGAGCGGGAGGCGAGAGGGATCGCGCACCACGAGCGCCCCCGCGGCGAGGGCCGCGCCGAGCGCCGCGATCATGGGCAGCACGCCCTCGTCGGCGCGGAGCGCGTCGTGTCCGCTCGCGAGCGTGAGCGCCACGCCGACCGCGCCCACGGCGAGGAGCGTCCGCGACCGGGTGCGCCAGGCGAGGGCCGCGACGGCCGCGCCGCCCGCGTACGCGAGGGCGATGCCTGGGCGGGCGTGATCGCCGGCGAAGCCCGGCCCGAACAGCCACAGCCCCGCGACGGCGGCGAGCAGCAGGTGCGGGCCGCTCTCGTACAGGAGCGCGGCGGCGAGCGCGCCGGCGGCGAAGGCGCCGAACGCGCCCCACCAGGCGCCGGACACGTGGAAGATCTGGGCGACGAGCCCGATGCTCGCGCCGAACACGAGGGTGCCGAGCACCGTCAGGGCGTGCCCGAGCCGCGGCGAGCGGCCGGCTCCCTTCCACAGCCACCACCCGGCCCCGTGCGCGGCCGCCATGCTCACGCCCAGCGTGACGAGCTTCGCCGCGGCGGACATGGACTCCCAGTGCCAGGCGACGAGCGAGATCACGCCCGCGCCCACGAGGAGCGCGCCCAGCACGTACACGGCGAGGAAGCTCGGGCCGCCCGGCTCCGCCGCCGCGAGGTCGTAGCGCGCGGCGAGCGCGCGGGCCGCCTCGTCGGTGACGAGCCCCTCGGCGCGCCAGGCGGGTAGCTCGCGGCGCAGCCCTTCGCGGAACCCCCGTGATGCCCGTTCCATGCGGACCCCCTGTCCGGAGGAGCCTATCACCGGCGGGGTACGTCGGGCGGCCGGCGCGACCGGCGAGGGGCCCCGGGTGTGCGCTCGCGCGCGCCCATCCGTCAACGTCGCGCGCGCCGGCCGTCAGCGCCGCGCGCCGGCGTCGCGCCTGGAGCCCAGCGCCGGGCTGCAGTGCGCGCGGAGCCGCTCGGCGCGCTCCCGCCACGGCGCGCGCGCGGCCTCGGGCGCCTGCTCCGGGAGGAGCTCGAGGGCGCGCTCCGCCGTCTCGAGCGCCTCGCCGCAACGGCCGAGCGCCTCGAGCACGCCCGCGCGGGTGTCGAGGATGGCGGGGTCGCCGGGGGCCAGCGCCGCGGCCCGCTCGGCCAGCGGCAGCGCCGCCTCGGCGTCGCCGCGCAGGAGCAGGAACCAGGCGAGGTTGTTCGTCGCCATCGCGTTCGCCGGGGCGATGGCGACGGCGTGCTCGAGCGCGTCGCGCTGCTCCTCCTCGAGCCCGCTGCGCCGCGCGGCGGAGGCGAGCCAGAGCCAGGCCCGCGCGTCGTCGGGGTGGGCGCGGACGGCACGCCGTGCGAGCGGCAGCGGCTGGAGGGAGTCGAGCGCGACCTTCACCTGAAGTGCCACGACGTGATCGGGATCCTCCGCGAGCGCCTCCTCCATCTCCGCGCGCTCCGCCGCGACGGCGCCGGCGTCGCCGCGCGCGAAGCGGGTGAGCGCGAGCCGCGTCGCGTGGACCTCGCCGGGCGACAGGGTGCGGGCGAGCGGGTCCGCGACCGCCCGGAGCTCCACCACGTGCCGCTCGCCGCCCGGCAGGAGCGCCTCCCGGGCGTGGGCGTGGAGCGCCCGATCCAGCTCCTCGGGGCGGCCACCCGCGGGGTCCCACTCCGGGAACACCTCGCGCCAGATCGCGGCGGGGTCCTCGGCGCCGGCGAGCCGCTGGCGGACCCGGGCGAACCGCTCCCGCTCGTGGGCGAGCAGGTAGTGGACGAGGACGGTGGCGGTGTGGTGGAAGCGGCCGTCGATGGCGCGGCCGTCCCAGGCGAGCAGCTCGCGCACGGTGACGTGCGCCTGCTGGAACCCCCGCGCGCGGTGTGGCGGGAGCGCCCCGAACGCTCGCCGCCCCGACGCGTCCGCCTCGGCCTCCGCGAGCCCGGCGAGCCCCTCGCCGAACCAGCGCGGCTGGCGCGGGTAGACGTGGCGGGCCACCTGGTGCGTGAGCTCGTGGGCGAGGACGAGCCGCAGCTCCGGCCCGAGCGCGCCGGGCATCACGATCACCGGTTCGGCGATCCCGCTCCTCGTGAAGTAGGCGCGCAGGCCGGGCGGCGCGAACTCGTCGAACTCCGCGGCGCTGCGGAACGCCACCACGCGCACGCGCCCCGGGATCTCCGGCGCGTCCTCGAAGAGCGCGGCGATGACCCACGCCCGGACCGACTCCAGCTCCCGCGCGATCGTGGCGGCGTCCGCGCGGCGGAGGTCCGACGCGACGACGAAGTGGTCCGTCGTCAGCTCGCTCCACGCTGGCCCGCCCCGCGCCGGGCACACGAACCGCTCCGGCGCCCGCGGCGCGTGCGCGCAGGCGGCGAGGGAGAGGACCGCGCAGGCGGCGAGCGCGCGCGCTCGGGCCATACCGCCCGAGCATAGGGACGGCGCGCGGGCGCCGCCGCCGGCCCGGCGGGGCCCCGCGCTGTCGTGAACCGGATCGGCTCTACTTCCTGGCTCGCGCGCAGGTCGCGCTCGCCCGCCCGCGCCCCGTCAGAGATACGGCGACAGCAGCCGCGCCGCCCCGTCGCGGAGCTTCACCGCCAGGGACCGGGCGTCCACGTCCGCGAGCGTCACCTCCCGCGCGCGCGCGATGCGCTCCTCGGCGAGCGCCTCCGCGCGCGCGGCGAGCTCCGGGTCGTAGCACTCCACGTCGAGCTCGAAGTTGAGGCGCAGGCTGCGCGGATCCCAGTTGGCGGAGCCGACGAGGGTCCAGACCGAGTCCACCACCATGAGCTTCGTGTGATCGAAGGGGGGAGGCGTCATCCACACGCGGCAGCCGCGGTCGAGCACCTGCCAGAGCTGGGCGGCCTGGGCCCACTGCACGAGCGGCAGGTTCCCGCGCGCGGGCAGGACGACGTCCACCGCCACGCCGCGCATCGACGCGACGCTGAGGGCGGTGATGAGCGCGGCGTCCGGCAGGAAGTAGGGGGTGACGATGCGCACGCGCCGGCGCGCGGTGGCGAGGGCGCCGAGGAGCACCCAGCGGATGGTCTCGAAGTCCTCGTCGGGCCCGTCGGCGATGCCGCGCGCCACGACCGGTCCGGCGCCGCGGAGGGCCGGGAAGAAGGCCTCGCCCTCGAGCCCCTCGCCGGTGGTGAAGAGCCAGTCCTCCGCGAAGGTGCTCTGGAGGTGCGAGACGATCGGCCCCTCCACCCTCACCTGGAGGTCCATGAACGGCGGGCCGCCGCCGGCGCGGGGGAGGAAGTCGTCGCGCACGTTCATGCCGCCGGTGAAGCCGACGCGCCCGTCCACCACCAGCACCTTGCGGTGGTTGCGCAGGTTCACGAAGGGGAGGAAGGCCGGCGTGAGCCGCTGCAGGAACAGCTCCGTGCGGATGCCGCGGCGCCGCAGGCGGCGGTGCACCGGGGGCCAGCGGTAGCGCGCGCCGACCGCGTCCACGAGCACGCGCACCGCGACGCCGCGCTCCCGCGCGCGAGCGAGGGCGTCGGCGAAGGCGTCCCCCGCCGCCCCCGGGTCGAAGATGTACGTGCAGAACGTGACGGAGCGGCGGGCCGCGTCGATGGCGGCGATCATCGCCGGGTACGCCACGGCGCCGCCGGGGAGCAGCTCGAGGGCGTTGCCGGCGACGAGCGGGCGGCGCACGACGGCGTCGGAGAGGGCGTGCAGCCCCTCGAGGTGGGCCGCCTGGGGCGCCAGCGGCGGGGGCGGCGCGGCGTGCTCGTCGTGGGCGCGCGCGCGGAGGTCCGGCAGGCCCAGCGCGTGCGCGCGCCGGCGGATCCGGTTCACCCCGAAGAGCAGGTACGCGACGCCGCCGATCACGGGCGCGAGCCAGATGAACCCCACCCACCCCAGGGTCGCGCGCACGTCGCGCTTGTGCAGCACGGCGTGCCCGCTCGCGAAGAGCGAGATCGCGAGGCTGACCGACGCGACGACGACGCTCCAGAGGTCCGCGAGCACGTGCCACGATGGAAGCAAAGTTCGAGGCCGCGGTCGAGCGGCCGGGTCGGGGAGGACGCTGCGCCCACCGTGAACGCCCCGAACCGGGCGGTGCGCGGGCGCGCCGCTCGACCGGGCGCGCGGCAGGGCGAGGCGCGCCTCGCCTACACCGGCACGGCCGCCGCGACCTGCGGCGAGGGCTCGCGGTGAACGCGGCCGAGCACCGCGGCGAGCTCGCCGCCGGCGAGCGTCTCGCGGCGCAGGAGCTCCCGCGCAGACTCCTCGAGCAGCGGCCGGTTCTCCGACAGGATGGCGCGGGCGCGCTGGAAGGCGCCGTCCACCGCCTGGCGGACGGCGACGTCGATCTCGCGGGCGGTCGCCTCCGAGTAGAGCCGCCGCGTCCCCGTCATCTGGCCGAGGTACCCGTCGGGCTCGGACTCGTAGGTGACCGGCCCGAGCGCCTCGCCCATGCCGTAGCGGGTGATCATGTTGCGCGCGATGTCGGTGGCCTTCGCGAGGTCGTCCGCCGCGCCGGTGGAGGTGTGGCCGAACACGACGTGCTCGGCGGCGCGGCCGCCGAGGAGGACCGCCATCTTGGACTCGAGCTCCTCGCGCGTCATGAGGTAGCGGTCCTCGGTCGGCCGCTGGATGGTGTAGCCGAGCGCGCCGATGCCGCGCGGGATGATCGAGATCTTGTGGACGGGATCGCAGCCCGGCAGCGCCTGGGCGACGAACGCGTGGCCCAGCTCGTGGTGGGCCACGATCTCGCGCTCGCGCGGGTTGAGCAGCCGGTTCTTCTTCTCCAGCCCGGCGACGATCCGCTCGATGGCGACGTTGAAGTCCTCCATCGTGATCTCGTCCGCGCTGCGCCGGGTCGCCACGAGCGCCGCCTCGTTCACGAGGTTCGCGAGGTCCGCGCCGGTGAAGCCCGGCGTCAGCGCCGCCACCTCGTCGAGCTTCACGCTCGGGCCGAGCGTCACCTTGCGCGTGTGCACGGCCAGGATCTGGGCGCGCCCGATGCGGTCGGGCCGGTCGACGAGCACCTGCCGGTCGAAGCGGCCGGCGCGCAGGAGCGCCGGGTCGAGGATCTCCGGCCGGTTGGTCGCGCCGACGAGCACGATGCCGGCGGAGGGGTCGAAGCCGTCGAGCTCGACGAGCAGCTGGTTCAGGGTCTGCTCCTTCTCGTCGTGGCCGCCCATCATGCCCGGCATCGAGGCCCGGGCGCGGCCGAGCGCGTCGAGCTCGTCGATGAAGATGATGGCGGGCGCCTTCAGCCGCGCCTGCTCGAAGAGATCGCGCACGCGCGCCGCGCCCACCCCCACGAACATCTCCACGAACTCGGAGCCGGAGATGGAGAAGAACGGCACCGCCGCCTCGCCCGCCACCGCCTTCGCGAGGAGGGTCTTGCCGGTGCCCGGCGGGCCGACGAGGAGCACGCCCTTCGGCATGCGCGCGCCGAGCCGGCCGTAGCGCTTCGGGTCCTTCAGGAACTCGACGACCTCCTTCAGCTCGGCCTTCGCCTCGTCCACGCCCGCCACGTCGTCGAAGGTCACCTTGGTGTCGGTCTCGACGTACACCTTGGCCTTGGACTTGCCGATGGCCATGAGCCCGCCGCCCGCGCCGGGTCCGCCGAGCTGCTTCGCCATGCGCCGGCCGAGGAAGACCCAGATCCCGAAGAACAGGGCGATGGGGACCACCCAGGAGAGGATGAGCGGGAGGAGCTCGTTCTCGAAGCGGCCCGCGTAGACCACCCCGTGCTGATCCAGCTCCTTCGCCATCTCGGGGTCGACGCGGTTCGTGGCGAAGCGCTTCTTGCCGTTGAGCGGCTCCTTGAGCTCCCCCTGGACCTCGTCCTGCGAGACCACCACCCGCGCGACCTTGTCCTCGCGGACGAGCTTCTGGAACTCGCTGTAGGGGAGGGTCTGGACCGCCTGCGACTGGAACCACCAGTTCTGCAGGAGCATCACGCCGAGCGCGGCGAGCAGCACGTAGCCGAGGTTGAAGCTGGTCGCCTTGGTCTTCTTGTCGAGGGGCATCGAGGGCTCCCGCCGGGCCCGTGCCCGGCGTCCCCCGATCCGTAACCACCGCCCGGCCACTGACAAATACGAAATGTCGCAGGCACACCTTCCAAAAAACGAGAGCGGGCGGGCGAGCGTCCCGGCGGGAGCGTCGGTTAGACTCTCGCCCCCGATGGCCCGCATCCTCATCGCCGACGACCACGACGCGGTCCGCGAGGGCATGGCGATCGCCCTCTCGCGCCTCGGCCACGACGTCCTCGCCGTCCGCGGCGGCGCCGAGGCGATCGCCGCCTACCGCAAGAAGCCGGCGGACGTGGTGGTCACCGACCTGCGCATGGTCCCGGTGGACGGGATCGAGGTGGTGAGGCGCCTGCGCGAGCTCGACCCGGACGCGACGGTGCTCGTCGTGTCGGCCCACGGCACCATCGCGGTCGCGGTCGAGGCGATGCGCGAGGGGGCGATCGACTTCATCGAGAAGCCGTTCTCGCCCGACGTGCTCCGCGCGCGCGTGGAGAAGTCCATCGAGATCGCCCGCGAGCGGAAGGGGGCGCGCACCGCCCGCGCCCGGGCCGAGGCGCTCGAGGAGGACCTCGGGCGCGATCGCGCGCACGGCCTCGTGGGGAGCTCCGAGCCGATGCGGCGCGTGCTCGACCAGGTGCGCAAGGTGGCCTCCACCGGCGCGACCGTGCTCGTGCTCGGCGAGTCCGGGACCGGCAAGGAGCTCGTGGCGCGCGCCATCCACGACGCGAGCCCGCGGCGCGAGCAGCCGTTCGTCTCCATCTCCTGCGCCGCCATCCCGGAGGGCCTGCTCGAGTCGGAGCTGTTCGGCCACGAGAAGGGCGCCTTCACCGGCGCCATCCGCCGCAAGCTCGGCCGGTTCGAGCTGGCCAACGGCGGCACGCTCTTCCTCGACGAGGTCGGCGAGATCCCGCATGCGGTGCAGGTGAAGCTCCTGCGCGTCCTGCAGGAGCGCCAGTTCGAGCGGGTCGGCGGCGAGGAGACGGTGGAGGTGGACGTGCGGGTGGTCTCCGCCACGAACCGCAACCTCGCGCAGATGGTGGAGTCGGGCCGCTTCCGGGAGGACCTCTACTACCGCCTGAACGTGGTCCCCATCCTGCTCCCCCCGCTGCGCGATCGCCCCGGCGACGTCGAGGAGCTCGCGCGGTTCTTCGTCGCGCGGCTGGCGCCGCGCATGAGCCGGGCGGTCACCGGCCTCGCCCCCGAGGCGCTCGAGCTGCTGCGCCGCCACCGCTGGCCCGGCAACGTGCGCGAGCTCGAGAACGTGATCGAGCAGGCGCTGGTGTTCGCCGAGGGCGAGCTGGTGCGGCCGCGCGACCTGCCCGAGGGCGTCCGCAAGGCGCCGCCCGCGCCGTCGCTGCCGGTGCCGAGCGGCGACCGGAGCCTCACCGACATCCTGGAGGACCTCGAGCGGCAGCTCATCCTCGCCGCCTACGAGAAGGCGCGCGGGGTGAAGGCGGAGACGGCGCGCCTCCTCGGCATCAAGCCGTCCGCGCTCTACTACAAGCTCGAGAAGTACGGGATCGTGAAGGCGGGCGAGAAGGCGGAGGAGACGTCCTGATCGCCGCCGCCCTCGCCCTCGCGCTGGCCGCCGCGCCGCTCGAGTGCCCGCCGGGCACCGAGCGCCGCGGCCTGCCGCCGCCCGAGGGCTACGAGGAGTGGTGCGAGGGGAAGGATCCCGCGGGCCGGGCGCGCCGCGAGGGGCCGGCCCGCCGCTACTACGACGACGGCGGGCTGTGGGTGGAGGAGCGCTTCCGGGCGGGCGAGCTCCACGGTCCCTTCGTCGAGTACCACCGCGGCGGCGGGAAGGCGCGCGAGGGCGAGTACGCGCGCGGCGCCAAGACGGGACGCTGGACGATCTGGTCACCCTCCGGGACGCGCGAGGAGGAGGCCGAGTTCAAGGACGGCCTCCCGCACGGTGGGTTCACCGCCTACTGGCCCGGCGGCGGGAAGAAGACCGAGGGCCGCCGCTGCGGCGGCGCCCAGTGCGGCACCTGGCGCAGCTACGACGAGCGCGGCGCGCTCGTCGGCAGCGGCGAATACGGCGAGCCCTCGCTCACGCCGTGAACCCCCCGCGCGCCGCCCGGGACGGGACGGGGCGGCCGCCTGCCACATGCGTCACGGATTTCCGAGGCTTTCGACGGGTTTGCGTACGTCGCTGGCCGAGGACCGCGTGTAAGTGCTTGATCGCGCGGCGCACCGCGCGGGCACGTGGGTTGCTCTGTCCGGACCCGGATGTTCGAAGGCATCGCGCTCGCACTGCTCCTCTGTGCTCCCACCGCCGAGCTCGACGCGCACCGCGCGGAGCTCGACGTGATCGCCGGTCAGATCCAGCAGCTCAAGCTGCGCCAGCTGCACGGCGAGAACGTGCGGCGCGAGCTGGAGCGGCTGCTCGTGCGGGCGCAGGAGCTCGCCATGGTCATCGAGGGCGAGCTCCACGACGACGGCGCCCTGCCGCTCGCGCTGCCCCCCTCTCCCGAGGAGCTGCGCGAGCGCGCCGACGCCGCCCGCGACGAGGCCGATCGCATCGCGGCGGCGCTCCACGCGCTCGACATCCGCATCACCACCGCGAGCAACGAGCTGCGCATGTCGCAGATCGGCGCCGCCATGGCCACGCCGGCGTCCCCCGAGCGCCACCAGCGGCTCCGCCTCCTCGTCGAGCAGCGCCAGCTCCTCGCCCAGCGGCAGCGCGCCGTGCTCGCGGAGGCGGCGCGGCTCGAGGCCGAGGCGAACGCGATCGAGGGAGAGCGGTAGGAGGAAGGCTCGGGGCTTCGGGGAAGGCTTCCGCCCTCCAGGCTTCACGCTTCGGGGAAGACGGCGCCCGCTTGCGCGGAGCACCGTCCGTCGCGAGCCGCTGCCGTAGCCCGCAGCTTCTCTCTCAGGTCGACCGGCGCGGGCGCGGCCGCTGCGCGCCCTCGCTCTCGAGGAACGCGTCGAGCGCGGCCGACGGCACCGGCACGGCGAGCCAGGTGGCGACGAGCGCGCCGTCGCCGAGCGCGATCTGCTGCTCGACGCCCGGGGTGAGCTGCACCGTCCCGCTCGCCTGGACCTCGTGCCCCGGCACCCACAGCGCGTAGGCGAGCGCGATGTCGCCCGTCGCCTCGCGCACGGCGGCCACCCGGAACGCGACCCGGATCGCACCCTGCGAGCCGGGCTCGTGCAGCACCACCTCGGCGGCCTTGCCGGCGGGGGCCACGATGCGCGGCCGGGCCACGACCTCGCCGCTCTGGTCGCGCAGCTCCAGCGCGACGAGCTGGCCGGCGGCGCCGACCTCGCGCTCGGCCCGCGCGCGGGCGAGCGCGCCGTGCGTGCGGACCGCCACCTCGGCCGAGGCCCCCCCGACCAGGAAGGCGGACAGGATGATGAGGCCGACGCGGGCCACTTTCCACGCGCGGGGAGGCATGCGGATATCGGGGCTGCAACGCGCATGCCCGCCCGGCTGCCGGGAAAAATCGGGGATTTGGGGAATTCTTGCCACGGGTCCGCGTGGCAATCCGAGACACGGCTTCGGAAATCCGCGATCAGGGACGGAGCCAGCCCTCGCCCGAAAGGGCGGCACGCCCTTCGGCCGCGAGCTTCAGCAGGGCGGCGAGGCAGCTCCGCTCGGCGAACGGCAGCGCCGCGGGCGGGGTGTCGGCGTACGCGAGCGCGGTCACCTCCGGGAGCGTCCGCCCGCTCTTCCCGAGCGCCTCCACGACGAGCGCCTCCCGCGCGTGCCGGTGCGCGAGGTACGCCCCGAGCCGCTCCGGCGCGGCGGGCGCGGGCGGCCCGTGCGCGGGGTAGAGCGTGCGAGGCGCGAGCGCGCGGAGCCGCTCGAGCTGCCGCTCGTACTCCGCCATGTCGCCCTCGGGCGGATCGACCACGATCGTCGAGAGCGTCGAGACCATGTCCCCGCACAGCAGCGCGCCGCTGTCCTCGTCCAGGAAGGCCAGGTGCTCGCGGGCATGGCCGGGAGTGGCGAGCACCCGGAAGCGCGCGCCGAGGAGCTCGCCGTCCCGCAGCGGGCGGAAGTCGAGGCCGGGCGGGAGCCGCGCGGCGGCGAGCGCGTGGCCCAGCACCGGCACGCGGTAGCGCTCCGCCACGAGCGCCACGGCGCCCACGTGATCGGGGTGGGCGTGCGTGAGCCACACGGCCCGGGGCGGACGGCCCTCGGCGGCGAGCGCCTCGAGGAGGGCGAGGAGCTTCGCCTGCTCGCCCGCGTCCGTCGGGCCGGGATCCACGACGGCGAGGCCGCCGTCCGCCGGGACGAGCCAGGCGTTCGTGTGCGTCGCGGGCGGGAGCGTGGGGGTGCGCAGCGCGGCGAGGAAGAAGCCCTCCTGGAACTCGATGCGCCGCGAGACGAACGCCTCGCAGTCCGGCGGCGCCCGGAGGGACTCGAGCGACGGGGCGCCGGGGCGCGCGAGCACCCTCAGCGCGTGCAGGTTCGGCGGGTGGAGCAGGAGCTCGCCGCGGGACCAGCGCCGCAGGGCGTCCGCGACCGGCACGAGGGCGCCGCCGGCGAGCTCGCCCGGCCAGACCTCCGGCGCGTCCTCCGGGGCGAGCCGCACGAGGAACAGCCGGGCGTCGTAGCGGAGCGGGAGGTGGTCCGGCGTCACCCAGCGGCCGGCGGGCACGAGCCGGGCGCCGTCCACGACGAGCCCCTGGCGCGCGAGGAAGGCTCGGAACGAGAGCCTCCCCTCGAGCACCGCGCGCCGGCCCTCGTCGCGCTCCGGCGAAGAGGGTGGCGGCCCGCGGGCGACGAGGACGCCGGTCTCCTCGAACAGCTCGCGCGCGGCGCAGGCCGCGAGCGCGGCCGCCTCGCCGGCGAGCCCCGCCACCTCGAGCTCGCCGTCCTCGGGGTCGAGCCGGCCGCCCGGGAAGGCGTGGAAGCCGGCCGCGAAGCGCCGGTCGACCCCGCGCCGCACGAGGAACACCTCGCGGCCCGGCGGACCGTCGCGGTACAGCACGACCGCGGTGGCGTCGAGGGCGGGGCGCACGATCAGCGGATGCGGACCAGCTCGCGCTGGATCTTGGAGAACACCTTCGGCCCGTCGTCGGCGAGGAACACGTCGATCTCGCTGCGCACCCCGAGCCCCTCCTCCGGCAGGTACACGCCGGGCTCGATCGAGAACGCCAGCCCCGGCACGAGCCGGCGGGTGTCGTGCGTCTCGAGGTCGTCGAGGTTCGCGCCGTCGCCGTGGACGGAGCGGCCGATGGAGTGGCCGGTGCGGTGGACGAAGCGATCGCCGAGGCCCGCCGCGGCGATGTGATCGCGCACCACCCGGTCCACCTGCCACCCCTCCAGCGTGCGGCCCTCGCGATGCGCCCGCTCGAGCGCGGAGAGCCCCGCGTCGCGGCCGCCCACGGTCACCCGGAAGATCTGCTCGAGCCGCTCCGGCGGACGATCGCCGCAGTACGCGACCCAGGTGATGTCCGCGTAGACGTCGCGCGGCCCCCTCCCGCGCGCCCACAGGTCGATGAGCACCATGTCGCCCGGCCGGATGGGCGTGGGCGTCCGCTCGGAGGGCGCGTAGTGCGGATCGCCGGCGTGGCCGTTCACGGCCACGATGGGCGGGTGATCGGTCTCGAGGTCCGCCTCGGCGAAGCGCTCCATGAGGAAGCGCTGCACGTCCGTCTCGAGGAGCGTCTCGCCCCGGCGCTGCGCGTCCCCGATGCGCTCGAACGCCGCGTCCTTCGCCGCGTCGATGGCGAGCAGCGCGCGCTCGTGGCTCGCCACCTGCGCCGCGTCCCAGCGGCAGAGGAAGCGCTGGACGAGCTCCGCGGACGAGACCACCTCCACGCCGAAGGAGCGGACGAGCTCGAGCGTGCCCGCGTCGACGCGCGACAGGTACGGGATGGCGCCCTCCGGGAAGTACTCCATCGCCACCTTCGCGCCGGCGGGGAGCGCCCCGAGGAGGCGCGCCAGCGCCTCGCGCAGCGACGCCCACGAGGCGTAGCGCTCCCTGCGCCCGGGCAGCTCGGGCGGGAAGGAGCCGAGCTCGATGGCGTGGACGAGCGCGACCGCCTCGCCACGGGCGGGCACGAGGTAGAACCAGCGCCGCGTGAGCATGTGGCCCTCGAGCCCGGCCGCGCTCACCGCGGTCGGGTTCTGGCCGTGGAAGTCGTAGAGCAGCCAGGCGTCGAGCCCCGACTCGGCGAGCGCGCGCTGCAGGGCGGGGAGGCCGGCCGCGGGGATGGGGGCCGTGGCGTTCGAGGAGGTCATCGGGCGTCCTGGCTCATCATCAGATGGGAACGCGGTAGCGCTGCGCGGGCCCGCGCTCCGAGGGGTGGGTGATCTCGTGCAGGCGGATGGAGTTCGTCTGGCCCGGGATGCCGAGCGGCGAGCCGTGGACCAGGACGACCCGGTCGCCCGGCTTCACGACGCCGTCGCCGAGGAGCACGTCCGAGACGAGCTCCGCCATGAGGTCGGCGTTCTTCACCGGCTCGAGGACCCGCGGGACGACGCCCCAGTACAGCGCGAGGCGGCGCCGGATCGACTGGTCGGGCGAGAAGGCGATGACGGGCACGCGCGGCCGGAAGTGCGAGAGGAGCCGCGCGGTCGTGCCGGAGAGGGTGAAGCAGCAGATGGCCACCGCGCCGGCGGCGTCGGCCGCCTCGCAGGCGGCCGCGGCGGTGACGAGGTTGAACGCGGCCGGGCGAGAGCGGACGTCGGGGATGCCCACGGACGGGGCGGGGCTCGTCTCCGCCTCGCGCACGATGCGGTCCATCATCTGCACGGCGTTCAGGGGGAAGCGGCCGCTCGCGCTCTCCGCGGAGAGCATCACCGCGTCGGCGCCGTCCCAGACGGCGTTCGCCACGTCGGAGGCCTCGGCGCGGGTCGGCCGGGGGTGCTCGATCATCGACTCGAGCATCTGGGTGGCGATGACCACCGGCTTGCCGGCCGCGTTGCCGCGCCGGCAGATGTCCTTCTGCAGCAGCGGCACGCGCTCGGGCAGGATCTCCACGCCGAGGTCGCCGCGCGCGATCATGATCCCGTCGGCGGCCTCGATGATCGCGTCGATGGCGTCGAGCGCCTCGGGCTTCTCGATCTTGGCGATCACCGGGACGACCCGGCCGACCCGCTCCATCTCGTCGCGGCAGGCCCGGATGTCCTCCGCGGAGCGCACGAACGAGAGCGCCACCGCGTCCACGCCGTGCGCGAGGCCGAAGGCGATGTCCGCCCGGTCCTTCTCGGAGAGCGCCTCGGCGCGGAGCGCCACGCCGGGGAGGTTGATCCCCTTGTGCTCGCGCAGCACGCCCCCCTCGACCACCTGGCAGCGCGCGCGGACGCCGTCGGTCTCGAGGACGCGCAGCTCGATGAGCCCGTCGTCGACGAGGAGGCGGTCCCCCGGGCGAACGTCCTCGGCGAGGTGCGGGTAGGTGGTGGAGACGAGCTTCGCGTCGCCCTTCACCTCCGCGTCGGTGGCGATGACGAGCTCCGCCCCCGCCTCGAGGCGGACGCCCTCCCGTCCGGCCGCCAAGGGGCCGGTGCGGATCTTGGGGCCCTGGAGGTCCTGGAGGACGGCGACGGCGCGGCCGAGATGGCGCGAGGCCGTCCGGATGCGATCCAGCATCTGGGCGTGGTCCTCGTGACGGCCGTGGGAGAAGTTGAGCCTCGCCACGTCCACCCCGGCGGCCAGCATGCGCTGCAGCACGTCGGGATCGGAGGAGGCGGGACCGAGGGTGGCGACGATCTTGGCGCGGCGCATGGGGTACATCGTTTAGCGCCAGGCGGCGAACTGCGTCCAGGCTTCTGCCTGGCTTCCGCAGGTGCCCTGGCGATGCCAGGAGAGGACGTGGAGGACGGTCCACCGCTCCTCGGGCGCCCCGACCCGCACGTCCCGGCGGTCGCCGTGACGCAGGGAGAAGAGGTCGTCGCCGGTCACCTCCAGCCAGTCGTAGTAGACGGGCCCACACTCGGCCGGCTCGAACTCGGCCCAGTCGTCGCGCACGCGGAAGAACGGCAGCTCGGCGGTCGGCTCGACGCCGGTGATGGGGAGCGTGGAGGTCCCCGCGCCCTCGTACGAGCCCTCGAAGAGGAGGAAGCGGTGGACGGCGTCGGCGCCCGTCCCGGTGGCGAGCCGGAAGCCCAGGTAAGGGAGGGGCTCGCCGTTCGGGCCGGGCCTGCCCGCGCGGTTGGCGAGCAGCAGGAGCGTCACCGGCGCGCCGTCCAGCTCCGGCGGCAGCGCGACGTCGCCGGGCACCTCGTCCCGGAAGGCGATCTCGACGTCCACGGGGGTATCACCTTCCGTGAACACCGCGCCGGCCAGGACGAACACCGTGGGCGCGGCGACCCGACCGGTCCCCACGAGGACGAAGGCGTCCGTCTCGGGCGGGAGCGCCTGCTGGTCGGAGCGGGTGACCTGGATCGCGAACGGGTGGGTCGCGAGATCGTGGTTCCCGCACGCGGCGAGCGCCGCGGCGACCAGCGGGGCGAGCGCGCTAGATCGCGTAGCCGACACGGAGCCTCCACTGGCCGAGCGTCGAGAGGCCCGGCCGCGACCAGAGGTAGGCCTCGGCGCCCAGGATGAACCTGCCGAGGCCGCGCTCGATCCCCGCGCCGAGCTCATGGTCGCGCGCCCAGCCTGCCCCGCTCGGCTCGAGGCTCGAGAGCCAGCGGATGTCCCCGCGCGCGTAGAACGTGGCCCAGTCGAGCACCAGCCCGGCCGTCGCGGAGCCGCGGAGCGCCGTCAGGTTCGCCATGGAGACGTCGCCCGGCACGAAGAGCTGCCCCAGCGTGAGCTCCACGCCCGCGCGAAGCAGGCCCGTCGCCGCAGGCGAGGCGCGCACGCCGACGTGGATGCCGTTCTGGCCGCCGAACCCCTCGTAGAGCAGGAGGGTGTCGAAGCGGAGCACGAGGTCCAGCCAGGAGCCGAGGCCCAGGTCCGCGCGGACGGCGCTGCGCAGCCAGCCGACGTCGAGCGACGCGATCATGTCGCCGCGGCCGACGGGCCCGAGCGCGAGGGAGTGGCGGGGCCGCTCCGGCTCGAAGTCCGCGTCGTCGCCCGTGACGTAGATCTCCGCGTCGCCGGGCGGTGGCGCGGACGGCGGGGGGGAGGCAGGCTCCTGCTGCGTCGCAGCCCGCGCGCTCGCCGGGCCGTCCTCCGCGCGGGCGTCGCGCGCCGCGGCGGCGAGCGCCGCGAGGATCGGGATGATCGCGAGTGGCCGCACGGAGTGGTACCGAGGGTAACGGAGACGGTCCGGGCCGGCGCGGGAAAACGGCGTATCCGCGGGGGGCGCTTGCGCGGCGGTCCCGACTTGGTACCGTCGCGACCCCCATGAAGCTCGCCCGCGAGTTCTACGCCCGCGACACGCGCGAGGTGGCGCGCGACCTGCTGGGCAAGGTGCTCGTCCACCGGGACGGGGGCGTCCGGCGCGCCGCCCGGATCGTGGAGACCGAGGCGTACCACGGTCCGGACGACCTCGCCTCGCACGCGCGCTTCGGGCCCACCCGCCGCGCCGGGATCATGTTCGGCCCCGCCGGCGTGGCGTACGTCTACCTCATCTACGGCACGAGCCACTGCATGAACGTGGTCACCGGCGCGGAGGGCTTCCCCTCCGCGGTGCTGCTGCGCGCCGGCGAGCCCGTCGAGGGCTGTCTCCACTCCACGCGCGGCCCGGGGAACCTCTGCCGCGCGCTCGCCATCCGGCGCGAGCACGACAACGGCCGCGACCTCGCGGGCGACGACCTGTTCGTGGAGGACGCGCCGCCGCCGCGCGAGCGGATCGTCGCCGCCCGCCGCGTGAACGTCGACTACGCCGGACCCTGGGCGGAGCGGCCGTGGCGGTTCGCGCTCGAAGGGAACGCGTTCGTGAGCCGCGCGCCGGGCGAGTGGCGGGCGGTCCGCGGCCGCCGCCGCTGATCCGGGCGAGCGATCGGCTCGGCCGGACGGCGCCGCCCGGCGGGGAGAGGCTCGCCCGCGCGCCGCCTCGCTCGAGGCCGATCTGGGTTATGTTCCGCGCGTGCTCCACCTCCTCGGCCAGGACAGCCGCGCGCTCGCGCGAAAGGCGGGGATCTCGCTCGAGGACGCGCGCCGCATCACCGGGGCGGTGATCGGCCGCGGGGCGCCGCTCCGCTCGGCGCGCAACGTGCGCCGCGCGGTGCTCGATCGCGTGGAGGCGCTCGCGACGCCGGGCGAGCTGCGGCGGGTCGCGTGCACCGACGCGAAGGACGGCTTCCGCCGCTACCTGCTCGAGCTCGGCGACGGCGCGCGGGTGGAGGCGGTGCGGATCCCGCTGTTCGACACCCACCACACCGTGTGCCTCTCCTCGCAGGCGGGCTGCGCGCTCGGCTGCTCCTTCTGCGCGACCGGCGCGCTCGGGCTCGCCCGCTCGCTCCGCGCGTGGGAGATCGTCGCGCAGCTGCTCCACGTCCGCGCGGACTCGACGCGGCCCATCACCGGCGTCGTGTTCATGGGCCAGGGCGAGCCGTTCCTCAACTACGACGCGGTGCTCGAGGCGGCGTACACGCTGTGCGATCCCGCCGGCGGGCGCATCGACGGGCGCCGCATCTCGATCTCGACCGCGGGCGTCGTCCCCATGATCCGCCGCTACACGGCGGAGGGGCACAAGTTCCGCCTGTGCGTCTCCCTCAACGCCGCGATCCCCTGGAAGCGCCGCGCCCTCATGCCGATCGAGGAGGGCTTCCCGCTCGACGAGCTCGTGGACGCGGTCCGCGAGCACGCCGCCCAGCGCGGGCGCGTGACCCTCGAGTACGTGATGATCGCGGGCGTGAACACCGGCGACGAGGACGCGGCCGCGCTCGGCCGGCTCCTCGCCGGCATCCCGGTGCGCCTCAACCCCATCGCGGTGAACGACGCGACGGGCCGCCACCGCCCGCCGGACGAGGCGGAGTGGAACGCCTTCCGCGACGCCC
The DNA here is from genome assembly GCF_000017505.1 of Anaeromyxobacter sp. Fw109-5. NCBI lineage: Bacteria > Pseudomonadati > Myxococcota > Myxococcia > Myxococcales > Anaeromyxobacteraceae > Anaeromyxobacter > Anaeromyxobacter sp. Fw109-5. Next base: position 5,123,423 of record NC_009675.1, on the reverse strand, counting down.
TCGCGCGCGAGCTGCCGGGGCAGCCGATCGTGCGCCGCTACTCGGGCGGCCAGGACGAGCACGCCGCCTGCGGGATGCTCTCCTCCCGCACCCGCTAGCGGCGAGGCGCGAGCCCCGCCGCGCCTCGGCCCGCCGGGCTCGGAGTCAGCCGAGGGCCGACACGAGCGCGTGGGTGGCGAGGTAGAACACCGCCGCCACGATGGCCGAGGCGGGGATGGTCAGGATCCAGGCCCACACGATCCGGCCCGCGACGCCCCAGCGCACCGCCCGCGTGCCCCTGGTCGAGCCGACGCCGACGATCGCCCCGGTGATGGTGTGCGTCGTGGAGACCGGGATGCCGTAGTGCGCGAGCGCGAGGATGGTGACGCCGCCGCCGGTCTCCGCGGAGAACCCGCCGATGGGCTGCAGCTTCGTGAGGCTATGGCCCATCGTCTTCACGATGCGCCAGCCGCCGAACATCGTGCCGAGCGCGATGGCGCCGTGGCAGGCGAGCACCACCCAGAACGGCACCGGGAACTTGGCCGCCACGTCGGCGGTCGAGACGCGGTCCGCCCAGACCGTGCCGTAGAGGATGACCGAGATGACGCCCATGACCTTCTGGGCGTCGTTCGTGCCGTGGCTGTAGCTGAAGATGGCGGCGGAGACGAGCTGCAGGCGCCGGAACCAGTGGTCGACGCGCGCGGGGGTCCCGCGCCGCGACAGCCAGGCGGTCAGGATCATCATCGCCGAGCCGAGCGTCAGGCCGATGAGCGGCGACAGCACGATGAACGCCACGATCTTGATGATCCCCGAGGCGATGAGCCCCGAGGTGCCGAGGGAGGGGATGGTCGCGCCGATGATCCCGCCGGCGAGGGCGTGGGAGGACGAGGACGGCAACCCCCACATCCAGGTGAGCAGGTTCCAGACGATCGCCCCCATGAGCGCGGAGAACACCACCGTGAGGACGAGCGGCGTGCCCTGCGCCCGCAGCATCCCGAAGTCGACGATGCCCTTGCCCATCGTCGCGGCGACCTTCAGCTCGACGCCCCACAGCACCGGCGCGGCGGAGATGAAGTTGAAGAAGGCGGCCCAGGCGACCGCCCACAGCGGCGAGAGCACGCGCGTCGAGACGACGGTGGCGATGGAGTTCGCCGCGTCGTGGAAGCCGTTGATGAAGTCGAACGCGAGGGCGACGAGGATCAGCCCGACGACGATGGTGAGGAGCATGGGGTTCAGGCGGAGGTGGGTGCGTCGCGCCGGGCGCTAGGCGTGCTCGAGCACCACGCCCTCGAGCACGTTCGCGACGTCCTCGGCGCGGTCGGTGGCGGTCTCGATGAGATCGATGATCTCCTTCCACATGAGGACCGTCAGCGGGTCGTTCCCGCGCTTGAAGAGCTTCGCCATGGTGCGGCGCAGCAGGCTGTCCGCCTGGTTCTCGAGGACGTTCACCTCCTTGCACGCCTCGAGGATCGCGTTCGGGTTCTTCTTCATCTCGCGCAGCCCGACCACCGCCTCGCGCATCTTCTCCGCCTGCGCCACCAGCACCGCCGCGAGGTCGCGCGCCTCCGGCAGCACGTGGTCGATGTCGTAGAGCCCGAGCCGCTCCGCGGCGGCGTCCGCGAGATCGAGCACGTCGTCGATGCGGGAGAGGAGCTCGTGGATCTCGGCGCGGTCGAACGGCGTGATGAACTGCGTGTGCAGCCGGGCGAAGGCGCGGTGGGTGATGTCGTCCGCCCGGTGCTCGACGTCCTTGATGGCCTGGACCTTCGCAGGGACGTCCGTGAAGTCGTCGAGCAGCGCCTTCAGGAGCTTCGCGCCCTCGACGACGGTGGCCGCCTGGGCCTCGAAGTCGGAGAAGAAGTCGTCCGACTTCGGCATCAGCTTCTCGAGCAAGGTCATGGAGCTCTCCGGAGGGTCGCGAGGCGCGCGCAAAATACCCGACCAGGCACATCCGGCCAACGGAGCCGTTGCTCGGAGAGAACGGAGGTGCTCCAAGCGTTACCGCCCGAATGGGGGTGCATCGGGAATTAACCCGAGTGCCTATGGGGGTATGGACGACCGAGGTGGGAGCGTGAACGACAGGGGAGCTTGCTCGTCTGCCTGGCAGGCTTTCATATAGACGCCTGTCCTCAGGCGACGCCGCTCCCCGGAACAGGATCGGGGCGCCCAGCGTTCTCGGACGCGCACACCGCATCACCTCGAGGCCCTCACCCGCACATGCGGTTCGCCGCGAAGATCGGCCTGCTGCTCCTCGCCGTGGGCGTCCTCCCGGTCGCCCTGCTCGGCATCGCCTCGTACACCCTCAGCCGGGACGAGCTGCAGCGGACCGTCGGCAGGATGCAGGAGCAGTCGGCGGAGGACCTCGCCCTCTTCACGGAGCGGTTCGTCTCGGCGGCGCTCGAGAACCTGCGGCTCTCCACGAGCGCGGTGCTCCCCCTCGACGTCTATTCGCGCTCCGAGCTGCGCAACATCCTCGGGCTCCAGTACCGGCAGCTCCGGTTCGTCTCGGTCCTCGCCATCGTCGACGACGGCAAGGCCCCCGTGGCCGGGCCCATCTTCGTCCCGGTGCCGCGGGCGCCCCCCGGCGCAGAGCGCGCCGAGGACCCGGCCCTCGCCGGCCGCGTCCAGGTGAGCGACGAGGCCCTGGACGCCTTCGCGCGCCGCCTGCCGGCGCCGCCCGCCGAGGTGGGGACCTTCGAGCTCTCCGCCCCGTACCGCGGCACGGACGGCGCTCCCCGCCTCGCGGTGGCGCTGCGGCTCGAGCCGAACCGCACCCTGGCCGCCGAGCTCGTGCTCTCGGACGTCGCCGCGCGCGTGGCGGAGCTCTCGCGCAAGGGCGCCGGCGTCGCGTACCTCGTGGACGGGCGCGGGGAGATCCTGGCGCACGGCGACCCCGACGCGCGCATCGCCCCCGAGGAGCAGCGCCTGCCTCGGGAGGGGTTCACCGGGAGCGCCGCCTCCTCGCTGCTCGTCCGCCGCGCCGACGGCCGGCGCTGGCTCGCGGCGTTCGCGCCCGTCGGCACGTACCGCTGGGGGGCGGTGGTCGCGCAGCCGGTGGAGGTGGCGTTCGCCGCCGCGGAGAGCCTCGGCGCCTACACGGTCACGTTCGCGGGCCTGGCGATCCTGCTCGCCCTCGCGGTCGGGTGGCTCCTCGCGCGGCGCGTCGCCCGGCCGGTGCAGCGGCTCTCGCGAGCGGCGGCGTCGATCGCGGCGGGCGACTACCGCGCGCCGGTGGAGGCGCGCGGCCGCGACGAGATCGCCGAGCTCGGCCGCGCCTTCGGGCGGATGACGGCCGAGATCCGCCGCCGCGACGAGGAGATCCGGGGCTGGAACCGCGAGCTGCAGCAGCGCGTCGAGGAGCGCACCGCCGAGCTCAAGACCGCCCAGGACCAGATCCTCCGCACCCGTCGCCTCGCCGCGCTCGGCTCGCTCGGCGCCGGCATCGCCCATGAGCTGAACAACCCCATGACCGCCATCACGGGGTACCTCGCCATCCTGAGGAAGCAGCTCGGCCCGGCCTCGCCGCAGGGGGAGCTCATCTCGCACGCCCAGGAGCAGGCGGCCCGCGTGGCGCGCGTGATCGAGGACCTGCGCAGCTTCGCCGACCAGGAGCGCGCGGCGCAGGGCCAGCGCTTCTCGCTCGTGCGGCCGGTCCGGGCCGCCGTCGACCTCTACGAGGACCGGCTGCGCGCCGCGGGCATCGAGGTCCGGATCCGCTTCGACGAGCCGCTGCCCGACACGCAGGGCGATCCGGTGCAGCTCCAGCAGGTGGTCGCGCACCTCGTCGAGAACGCCATCAACGCCATGCCGCAGGGGGGCGTGCTGGAGGTCTCGGTCGGCTCGATCGACGGAGACGCCCTCCGGCTGCGCGTCGCGGACACGGGCAAGGGCATCCCGTCCCAGCTCCGCGAGCGGATCTTCGATCCGTTCTTCACCACGAAGGACCAGGCGGGCCGCGTGGGGCTCGGGTTATCCGTCTCTCACAGCATCGTGGAGGCGCATCGGGGCAAGATCCTCGTGGAGAGCGAGGAGGGGACCGGGTCGGCGATCACGGTCCTGCTCCCCGCCGCGGCGGCGGCGCACCTGGTCTAGGGAGAGCGATGCCACGAACGCCTGAGGACAGCGCGACGTCGCTCGAGAGCCTGGACGCGGAGCTGCTCGCGCCCGGGCTGCTGCACGAGCTCCGCCAGCCGCTCATGGGGGCCGACGCGGCGGCGACGCTGCTCGAGCGGAGCCTGGGCCCGGCGCTCGAGGGCGCCGAGGAGTGGCGGCTCCTGCGTGGCCAGCTGGCCCGGCTCGGCGAGATCGTGAACGGCTACGAGGGGCTCCTGCGCCCCTCCGCGGCGCCGCCCGCGCCGTTCCCGGTGGGCGCGGCGGTCGCGCGCGCGGTGGAGCTGCTCGCCCACCGCATCCGGCCGCTCGGCCCGCGCTTCGCGCTCGCGCGGGGGCCGGCGGGGCTCGAGGGGTTCGGCCGTCCGGAGGCGCTCGTCCACGTCGCGACGAACCTCCTGTCCAACGCGCTCGACGCGATCGAGGGAGTCGCCGGCGCGCCGCGCATCGCGGTGCGCGTCCTCGCCGAGGGCGACCACGCGGTGGAGGTGCGCGTCTCGGACGAGGGCGCGGGCGTTCCGCCCGAGGCGCACCCACGGCTCTTCGAGCCGCGCTTCACGACGAAGCCGCCGGGCAAGGGAACGGGGCTCGGGCTGCACCTCTCTCGCGTGCTGATGGCGAAAAACGGCGGACAGGTGTACCTCGTCCCCGAGGAGGATCCCGCCCGCTTGCCCTGGGCCGTCACCGAGTTCTGCGTCCTCGTCCGATCTCCCGCCGGAGGTGCGCGGTGAGCGCCATGCGCGTGATGGCGGCGTTCGCCGCGGGCGCGGCGCTCGCCGGGATGGTGGTGGGCGTCGCGAGGGTCAGCGAGGTGGTGGAGCCCTCGACCGCGGTCGCGGAGCCGGCCCTCGCGGCGAAGCCCTCCGCCGCCGAGGCGACGCCCCCCGCCGCGCCCGAGGCGCGCGAGCCGCGCCCCGAGACCCCGGTGAAGTCGCCGGGAGGGTCGCCGCCGGCCCGCTGGCGCGCGCCGCAGGCGGGGCCGGAGGAGGTCACCGCCGGCGTGCTCGCCAAGGTCGCCTCGCGCAGCGCCCAGGAGCGCTGCGAGCCCGCACGCGAGCCGGCCGCGGCCGATCGGCGCGGCGGCAAGGGCGCGGGCGCGCCGCGCGGCCCGAAGGCGGAGCGCTGCCCACCCGAGGAAGGGATCGATTCGGTCGAGATCGACTGGAATGCTCCGTCCGCGACGCGCTGAGCCGAGGGTCCTCGCCCTCCTCGCGGTGGTCACGGGCATCCTGCTCGCGGCCGAGAGGCCGGCGCACGCCGCGGCGCCCCCTCCACGCGCCCCGCCGGCCGAGGACGGCGCGCCCGCCGGAGGCGGAGCGCTGCGCATCACGGCCGATCCGCCCCGCCTCGTGCTCGGCCGGCACGGCACCGCCGAGCTGCGCATCTCGGCCCCGCCGGAGGTCGAGGAGCTCACCCTCACCGCGAGCGCGGGTCGCGTGGAGGGCGTGCGCCGGCTGTCCGGCGGCGGATTCGTCGCGCGCTATCGCGCGCCCGCAGAGCGCTACCCGCAGGTCGCCATCGTCGCCGCCACGGCGCAGGGCGCCGCCGGCCCGCTCGACGGCTGGCTCGCGCTCCCGCTCTCGGGTCAGGGAGACGCGCGCGTCAAGGCCGATCCGAGGCAGATCGTCACCCTGCGGATCGGCGATCGCACCTTCGGACCGAGGACGGCCGGCGCCGACGGGCTGGCCGTCATCCCGGTCATCGTCCCTCCCGGCGTGCGCGAGGCGCATCACGGCTTCCGCTCGGTGGACCTGCACGTGCCGGAGACGTCGCTCGTGCACGCCGTCGCGCACCGCGCGACGGTGCAGGCGGATCGCGCCGAGCAGGTGCGGGTCGTCGCCTACGTCGTCGCGCCGCACGGCGCGGCGCGCCGCGGGGACGTGCCCGTGCTCGAGCCGTCGCGCGGCTCTGTCTCGATGACGTCGCGCGAGCCGGGCGCCTTCGAGGTGGTCTGGACGTTGCCGCCCGGCCCGAGCCGGGAGGAGCGGCTCGCGGTCCGGCTCGCGGGGGCGCCGGCCTCGAAGGCGGCGGTCAAGGTGGCCGCCCTGCCCGGGCCGCCGGCCGGCGTCGCGCTGAGCTTCGATCGCGACGCCTTCGTGGCGGAGGACGAGACGCCGGCGGAGGTGGTCGTCACCGCGCGCGTCGTGGACGCGGCGGGGAACACCGCCTCGCAGGGCCCGCGCGACCTCGAGCTCGACGCCGACGCCGGGGCCCTCTCGCGCCCCGTGGAGCGCGAGCCGGGGGTCCACGAGGCGCGCCTCGCGGTGCCTCCGCGCTTCGGCAGCCGCCGCGAGGTCCTCGTCACGGCCCGTGCGGGCGGGACCTTCGCCGGCTCGCGCGCGCTTCAGCTCCGCCCGGGGCCGCCGGCCACCGCCCGCATCGAGGGCCGCACGGTCGTGGCGGACGGCGCCCGGGAGGCGTCGCTGCGGGTGGTCGTGCAGGACCGCCACGGGAACCCCGTCCCCGCCACGCCCACCCTCGCGGCGGCGCGTGGCCGCGTCCTCGAGGTCGCGCTCGACGGAGACGGCGCGTACCGGGCGCGCTATCTCACGCCCGCCGTGGAGCGGCGCGGCGAGGACAGGCTCACCCTGGCGGTGGGGGACGTGCGCGCGCAGGGGACGGTCCTGCTCGTGCCGCCGCGCGGGCGCGAGGGGCTGCTCCTCTCGGCGGGCGCCGCCTTCGGGCGTGGCGGCGCGCTCGGGCCCCGCGCGGCCGTGGCGCTCGAGCGCGACGCGGCGCGCGAGGTGGCCGGGCTCGGACTCTCCTGGCGCCTCGACGCGGAGTGGACGCGGCTCTCGCGGGTCTCGGAAGAGGAGGCTGGGAGCTCGCGCGCGTCCACGGCCGGATCGTTCCTCGCCGGGGCGAGCGTCCGGCGCGAGCTCGGGGCGACCACGGTGTGGGCGAGCGCGGGGGCGGGGGTGGTCCTCGAGCGCTCGCGGCCGGGCGGGAGCGGCGCGGCGCCGGCGGGGCGGCTGGCCCTCGGCGCCGGATGGCTGCAGCGGGAAGGGATGCCGTTCGTGGAGGCGAGCGCGCTCGGGGCGGACCGCGGGGCGCTCCCGTCGTTCGCGCTCTCCGTGGGCGTGCGCATCGGGCGGAAGGAGCGGCATGGCGACGATCCTCATCGTCGATGACGAGCCCGTCATCCTCGACGTCTTCCGCCGCTTCCTCGAAGGCGACGGGCGCAGGCTCCTGCTCGCCGGCTCCGTCCGCGAGGCGCTCGCCATCGCCGCCGAGGCCCGCGAGATCGACGTCGCCATCATCGACAAGAACCTGGGCGACGGCTCGGGCCTGGACGTCGCGCGCGGGCTCAAGGCCGTGAAGCCAGACGCGGAGGTGATCCTCGTCACCGGCTACGCCTCGATCGACTCCGCCATCGCCGCGGTCCAGATCGGCGCCTACGACTACGTGACGAAGCCGGTCTCGGACTACGACGCGCTGAACCTCAAGGTGCAGAACGCGATCGACAAGGGCCGCATGCGGCGCGAGCAGCGCGATCTCGTCGCGCGCCTCATGGAGAGCGAGTCCCTGCACCGCGGCGTCTTCGAGACCTCGTCCGACCCGATCCTGCTGGTGGACGTGGACTCCGGCCGCATCGGCGACGCGAACCCCGCCGCGGAGCGGCTCTACGGCGAGCCGCGCGAGCGGCTGCGGGAGCGGTGCTACGGCGAGCTGCAGCCGCCCGGGAAGGACGGCGAGGTGGCCACCCTCCCCGCGCCCGGCGCCCGCTCGCTCCCGGCGCGCCATCGCCGGCCGGACGGCTCGGAGCTGCCGGTGGAGCTCACCGCCGGCGAGCTGCGGCTCCAGGATCGCTCGCTGCGCGTGCTCTCCATCCGCGACGTCTCCGAGCGCGAGCGCGCCGAGGAGGCGCGGCGCGCGCTCGAGCAGAACCTCCGCCAGGCGCAGAAGATGGAGGCGGTCGGGCGGCTCGCGGGCGGCGTCGCGCACGACTTCTCCAACGTCCTCGCGGTGATCCTGGGCTACTCCGAGCTGCTCATGCGCGATCTGCCGGCGGGCGACGCGCGGTCGCGCGAGAGCGCGGAGGGCATCGTCGAGGCGGCGCACCGGGCGGCGGGGGTGACGCGCCAGCTCCTCACCCTCTCGCGCAAGAAGCTGCTGCGCCCGGAGGTCCTCTCGCTCAACAAGGTGGTGCAGGACCTCGGCAAGCTCCTCGCCCGCGCCATCGGCGAGCGCATCGAGCTCACGACGCGGCTGCAGGACGGCCTCTGGCCGGTGCTCGCCGACGCGGACCAGCTCGCGCAGGTGCTGCTCAACCTGGCGGTGAACGCGCGCGACGCCATGCCCGACGGAGGCCCGCTCGCGATCGAGACCGCCAACGTCGAGCTCTCGGAGCCGCCGCGCGACCTCCCCATCCCCGCGGGCCGCTACGTGTCGCTGGCCGTGAGGGACGGCGGCTGCGGCATGACGGAGGAGGTCCGCTCCCGCATCTTCGACCCCTTCTTCACCACCAAGGAGACCGGCACCGGCCTCGGGCTGGCCACCGTCTACGGCATCGTGCGCCAGGCGGGCGGGGCCATCCGGGTCGACTCGGAGCCGGGCCAGGGCGCCACGTTCACGGCGTTCCTCCCGGTGGGCGCCGAGCAGGGCGGCCGGGCGCACGTCCCCGTCGCGGCGGCCGCGCCGCGCGGCCTCGGCGAGGTGGTCGTGCTCGCGGAGGACGAGGACGCGCTGCGGGTCCTGCTCGGCCGCGTGCTGGCCGGGAGCGGCTACGAGGTCGTCGCCGGGCGCAACGGGGCGGAGGCCCTGCAGGCGGCGCGCGAGCGGGGAGGCCGGGTGGATCTCCTCCTCGCCGACCTCGTCATGCCGCGCATGACCGGCGCGGAGCTGGCGCACGCGCTCCAGGGGGAGCAGCCGGCCATGAAGGTGCTCTTCATGACCGGCCACACCGAGGACGCCCTCGTCGAGGACCGGCTGCGCGACGGCGACGTCGAGCTCATCCAGAAGCCGTTCACGAGCGAGATCCTGCTCGGCCACGTCCGGCGGCTGCTCGGGCCGGCGAAGGCGAGCGCGTGAGACCGCCGGCGGGGCGCCCTAGACCACGGCGCGCGATTCGGAGAAACAGCGCGGCGAAGCCGCGCCCGCGGGACGGCGCGCGAGCCCCGAGCCATGCGAGGGGCGAAGCGAGCCCGGGCCCCGCGTAGCAGGGGTGGGGCCCCGACGCCCCTTCGACAGGCTCAGGGTCGGCGGGGCGGGGGCGCAGCCCCGTCAGAACATGGCCAAACCATGGCGTGATTCGCGACACCGAAGGTGATCGCGAATCATGGACCATGGTTTGGCCGCCCGCTTCACAGCGACGCCGGATCTCCCTCGGGCGTCACCCCGCGACGCGTGGATCGCTCGCGCCAGCTGCGCCCGAGCGGACGGTGCATGGGCTTGCGCGAGCTGGCGCGCATCTTGTCGACCTGCTTGCGCACGTGCCGCTTCAGCCGCTCCGAGGCGTCGAGGAGCGCCTTGTAGAGGTCGTCCTCCACGCTCTCGACGTGGACGGTGCGGGCGCCGGGCATCCGGAACGACAGCCGGCACGCCTGATCGACGCCGCCCTTCTTCCGCCGCGAGTCGTCGAAGTGCACGGCCAGCTCGGCGGCCGAGTCGTCGTACACGCGGGCGAGCGGACGCGTGACGTGCTTCTCGATGAACCGCATGACGTCGTTCGGGAGGGACAGGTGGTTCGCGTGGATGGAGAGCTTCATGCCGATACCATGGCCACCGTCCTGGCCCCGCGGGGCCCCACCGGCGGTTAGACTCGCCGGGGTGACCGACCGCCTCTACCTCTCCGACAGCCGCCTGCTCGACTTCGAGGCGATCGTGACCGCCGCCCGCGAGGTCGACGGGCGGGCCGCCGTCCTGCTCGACCGGACGGCCTTCTACCCCGAGGGTGGCGGGCAGCCCGCGGACCGGGGCAGCCTCGGCGGCGTGCCCGTCGTGGACGTGCGAGAGCTGGGCGGAGAGATCCTGCACGTGCTCGCCGGGCCGGCGCCCGCCGGGAAGGTCGCCGGCAGGGTGGACGGGCAGCGCCGCCGGGATCACGTCCAGCAGCACCACGGCCAGCACCTCCTCTCCGCCGCGTTCGAGGGCGCCCGCGGGGCGCGCACGCTCTCGTTCCACCTGGGCGAGGCGACCTGCACCATCGACCTCGACGCCCCGGCGGCGTCGCTCGACGAGGGCGCCCTGCGCGCGGTCGAGGCGGCAGCGAACGCGCTCGTGTTCGCCGACCTGCCGGTCGAGGCGCGCGAGCTCTCGCCCGCGGACCTGGACGCGCTCCCCCTCCGCAAGGCGCCCACGAAGGGCGCGCGGGTGGTGGTGGTGGGCGAGGCGGGGACGCCGGGGGGGATCGTCGACGCGTCTCCCTGCGGCGGCACGCACCCGCGACGCACCGGCGAGGTCGGCGCCATCGCCGTGCTGGGCGTCCAGAAGTGGGGCGCGGGGTCGCGCGTGGAGTTCGTCTGCGGCGCGCGCGCGGTGGCGGCGCTCGCGCAGGCACGGGCCCGCCTCGGAGAGGCTGCGCGGGCGCTGCGCTGCGCGCCGGCGGAGGTGCCGGCGGCGGCGGCGCGGGCGGCGGAGGACGGCGCCGCGAGGCGCAAGGACGTGGAGCGGCTCGCGCTCGCGCTGGCGGCGACCGAGGCCGACCGGCTCGCGGCCGCATCGGGCGGGACCGTCCGGGCGGTGATCGTTCCGCCCGCGGCGGGCGCCCCCGCGTTCGTGAAGGCGGTCGCCGCCGCGCTCGCGGCGCGCGGTCGGGTCGCGCTCCTCGGGGCGGTGGAGGACGGGCGGGCGCACCTCGCCTTCGCGCGCCCGAAGGGGAGCGGCCCGCACCTCGGCGAGCTGGTGCGGGTCGCCGCCGCGGCACTCTCCGGCAAGGGCGGAGGGGCGCCCGACCTGGCGCAGGGCAGCGGGCCGGAGGCGGCGCGGCTCGAGGCGGCGCTGGTCGACGCCGAGGCGACGCTCAGTCCGCCTTGAGCGACACCAGCGTCGCGCCCCACCCTCCGGCGTCCTCGCCGGCCGGACGGAAGGCCGCGACGTCGGGGTGGCGCGCGAGGATCGCCTCCACCGAGCGGCGCAGCGCGCCGGTCCCCTTGCCGTGGACGATGCGCAGCTCGCGCAGGCCCGTCGCGCGGCACGCCGCGAGCCACTCGGGCACGAGGTCCCCCACCTCCGACGGCCGGAAGGCGTGCAGGTCGAGCGTCCCGTCCATCGGGAGCGGTACGGGGTCCTCGAAGGGCGGATCGCCGGGGGGTCCGCCAGCGTCAGGGGGGAGCGGCATGGGCGCGCCCGGGATGATAGCGTCCGCGCATGCTCGCCGCCCGCGCCGCCGCCCTCGCGCTCGCCGCCTCCGTCGCAGCCGCGCCGCTCCCCGCCGCCGCCGGGCCGCACCACGCGCTGCGCTACGATCGCGCCGTCGATCTCCCGCTCACCATCGGCGCGGGCGCGCTCTGGATCGGCTCCGAGCTGGCGAAGCCGTACCTCGCGCCGGAGGGGTGCCGCTGGTGCGATCCCCCCGGGCTCGATCGCGACGCGCGCACCCGGCTCGTCTGGTCCAACACCGTCCCGGCCCGCGTGACCTCGGACCTCCTCGCGTTCGCCGTCGCCCCGGCGGCCGCGCTCGTCCCCCTCGCCGCCGCCGCGGACACCCGGGACGACGCGCTCCTCGACGCGCTCTTCGTGATCGAGGCGGTGGCGATCGCGGCGGACGTGAACCAGCTCGTGAAGTTCGCGGTGGCGCGGGAGCGGCCGTTCGTGCACTTCGGGAACTACGCGGAGCCCGACCGGCCGGCGGATCCGGACGACCAGCTCTCGTTCTACTCCGGCCACACCTCGACGGCCTTCTCGTTCGCGGCGGCGGCGGGCACCGTGGCGAGCCTGCGCGGCTACCGGAGCGCGCCCTGGATCTGGGGCGTCGGCATGGCGCTCGCGTCGGGGGTCGCCTACTTTCGCGTGGCGGCGGATCGGCACTACCTGACCGACGTCCTCACCGGCGCGGTGATCGGCACCGCGGTCGGCGTGGCCGCGCCGAGGCTCCTCCACCCGCGGGAGAGGAGCGGGGCCGGCGACGCCGACGCGGAGCGGGTGACGTTCGTGCCGCTGCCGATCGGCCTGCGCGTGGCGTTCTAGAGAGAAGGCTTCAGGGCTACGGGCTACGAGAGAGGCTCGCCGGCGCCGTTCCCGAAGCCGGGAGCCTGAAGCCCTTGGCCGCTCCGTTCAGGCGACGGCGTCGCCGGCGAGGAGGCGGGCGAGGGTGCCGCGGAGCGCGGCGACCTCGAAGGGCTTCTCGAGGCAGCGTGCGCCGGTCGTCTCGAGGAACGCACGCGCGGAGGCGGTGAACGCGCCGCCGGAGAGGAACAGCATGCGTCCGGAGTGGGGATCCCCCGCCGCGACGAGCGTGCGGTGGAGCTCCATCCCGCTCATCTCCGGCATGAGGAGATCGCAGAGGATCGCGTCGAACTGCTCGCCGCGCGCCAGCCGCTCGAGGGCGCCGCGCGCCGAGGAGGCGGCCACCACCTCGTGGTCGTGCTGCAGCGTGCGCTGCAGCACGGAGGCGACGAGCGGCTCGTCGTCCACCACGAGGATCCGGGCCCGCGCGGCCGCCCGCGGCGGCGGCGTCGGCGCGCCGGCGCCCGCCGCGGGGGCGGGGGGGAGCAGGACGCGGAACGTGGTCCCGGCGCCGGGGGCGCTCTCCACCTCGATCGCGCCGCCGAGCGCGGTGACGATGCCGTGGCAGATGGCGAGCCCGAGGCCGGTCCCGACGCCGGGCGGCTTGGTGGTGAAGAACGGGTCGAAGACGCGCGCGAGGTGCTCCGCGGGGATGCCGCAGCCGGTGTCGCGCACCTCCGCGGCGACGAGGCCGTCGGGGAGCGTCCGGGTGGTCACCCGGACCTCGTGGCGCTCGCGGGCGCCCTCCGGGATCGCCTGGGCCGCGTTGACGAGCAGGTTGAGGAAGACCTGTCCGAGCCGCGCCGCGTTGCCGCGGACGGGCGGCACCGGCGAGAGCGAGCGGGTGACCCGGGCGCGCCGGCAGAGCTCGGCGGCGGCCATGTTGAGGCACGAGCCGAGCACCGACGCGAGCTCCACCGGGCCCTCGTCGTCGTCCTGACCGCGCGAGAAGGTGCGCAGATCCCGGACGATGACGCGCATCCGCTCCGCGCCCTCGCGCGCGTCGCGCGCCGCGTCCGCGACCTGCCGGGCCAGCTCGGCGCCGGCCTCCGGCGCCCCGTCGAGCAGCCGCCCGAGGCGCTCCACCCCGTCCGACACGAAGGCGAGGTTGGCGCTCACGTAGGCGAGCGGCGTGTTCAGCTCGTGCGCCACGCCCGCGGCGAGCGTGCCGACCGACGCCAGGCGATCGGCGAGCGCGAGGCGCGCCTGGAGCTGACGGGTCTCCGTCACGTCCCGGAGCGTCACGAGGGCCCGGCCCGGGAGGATCCCCGGGGTGACCGCCACCTCGACCTGGCATCGCCGCGCGGGCAGCGCGAGCTCCGCCTCGCCGCGCGCCCCGCCGGTGGCGAGGAGGGACGCCCACCCGCCCTCGCCCGCCGCGGCGGAGGCGAGCGGCGCGAGCGCGTCGAGGGGCCGCCCCGCCAGCCCGCCCCGCCCGTCGCCGAGCAGGGTGGCGGCGGCGGCGTTCGCGTCCATCACGAGGCCGCCGCCGGCGACGATGAGCATCGGGTCGCGGGCGCCGTCGAACACGGCACGCAGCTGCCGCTCGCGCGAGAGCAGCTCGTGCTCCGCGTCGGCGCGCGCCAGCGCGGACGCGAGCACGCTCGCCGCCGCCGTGAGGAACCGCTCGTCGTCCGGGGAGAACGTCCGCGGGGCCCGCGCGTAGGCGCCGAGGATTCGCCGCGGTCCGTCCTCGCGCCCGGGGAGCGCCACCTCGAGGGCGGCGACGAAGCCGAGCGTCGCGAGGTGTCCGCCAGGCCGCCCGGCCGCGTCCGCCGGGGAGAGGGCCCGCTCGCGGTCCACGCCCGCGAGCCCGGCCGCCGCCAGGATCGAGCCGCCGCGCGGATCCGCCCGCACCACCGCGACCGCGTCGAGCCGGAGGAGCTCCGCCGCCGTCGCGCAGGCCGTCTTCGCCAGCGGCACGACGTCCTCGGCGTTCATCGCGAGCTCGCCGAGCGCCGCGAGCGCCGCCTCGTGCCGGACCCGCTCACGCAGGGCGCTCTCGTTGCGCTTGCGGCGCGTGATGTCGTGGAACACGACCATCCGGCCGGTCGGCGCGCCGTCGAGCCCCATCGTGGGCGCCACGTGGCGCTCGAGGACGCGGCCATCCACGAGCGAGAGCTCGTCCACGCGGACGGTGGAGGTATCCAGCTGGCGGCAGCACCCGAGCTCGCAGCCGGCGCGGCGCTCGAAGGCGAGCTGTAGCGCCTGGCGGGCGGCGACGGTGTGGCCGAGGGCGCGGATCTCGGCGCGCTCGGCGGCGGGCACTCCCCAGAGCTCGAACAGCCGCTCGCTCGCGGCGAGCAGCCGGCCGTCGACGGACGAGATGAGGAACCCGTCCGGCGAGGCGGCGGAGAGCGCGTCGAACAGCGCGGCCGGGCTGCCGGTGAACAGGTCCGTCGCGCGCGCGACGGGTAGACGCCGGACGTTGCCTGCGAGCGGGTCGGTCACCGGCCCGAAAGGGGATGCATGAACTGGTACAATCGGGGCCGGTCGATGCCGCTAGGAATCGCCCAACAACGGCGCGGAGATCCGCGACCGGAGGTGCGACAACGGCGGAGGTGTAGGGATACCCGGGTGCGTTCCGCCCCGGGGTTTGGGCGTCACACCATGCCGGCTTCCGCCGGGAACAGCTCCGAGACCCGCTCCGGCGGCCTCGCCACGAGGCCCCGCTCCCCGCACACGACGATGGGGCGCTCGAGGATGCGCGGGTGCTGGACGATCGCTCGGATGAGCGCGTCGGGAGCGGTCCGCTCCGAGAGCCGCAGCGCCTGGTACTCGTCGGCGTCGGCGCGGGCGAGCGCGTGAGGTGGCGCGCCCAGCACCCGCAGCAGCGCGTCGAGCTCCTCGACCGTGGGCGGCTCCTCCAGGAAGCGGCGAAGGCTCGGCTCGACGCCTCGCTCGCGGAGGAGCTCGAGGGTGCGGCGGCTCGCGGGGCAGCGCGCGTCGAACCAGAGGACGCAGTGCGGGGGCATCGCGGCGGATAATAGAGGGAGCTTGGATCTCGCGCACCACCTCGAGCACCTGTCCTCCCTCCTCGACGCCGAGCGCGGGGAGGAGCGCGCCCGCCTCGACGAGGCACGGAAGCGCCTCGGGGTCGCGGAGCGCGAGGCGCGCGGGCTGGCGCTCGCGGACGTGGAGGCGGTCGAGGAGGCGGCGCTCGCCGGCAGGGCGCTCGTGACGTACGCGCGCCCCGGGGGCCGGCCGCTCGGCGGTGGGCGGGTGGGCGTCGGCAGCCTCGTATCGGTGACGCTCCGCCGCGAGGAGCGGCCCGACGCGCCGCGCGGGGTGGTCGCGCGCCGGAGCCGCGCCAGCATCGCGGTCGCCTTCGACGAGCCCCCTCCCGACTGGGCGACCGACGGCCGGGTCGTGCTCGAGCTCGAGCCCTCCCCGGTGACGTGGGAGCGGCTCGCCGGCGGGCTCGCGCGCCTGCGGGACGATCCGGCCGGCCGCCGCTGGCACCCGGTGCTCGCGGGGACGGCGCCGCGCTTCGAGCGGGCCGCCCGCGGACCGGTCCTCGCGAGCGTCCTCAACGCCGAGCAGGCGGCGGCGCTCGACCTCGCCGATCGCGCCGTGGACCTCGCGCTCGTGCACGGGCCGCCGGGGACCGGCAAGACCACCGTGCTGGTGGAGGTGATCCGCCGGGCCGTCGCGCGCGGGGAGAAGGTGCTCGCCACCGCCCCCTCCAACCTCGCGGTGGACAACCTCGTCGAGCGGCTCGCCGCCGCGGGCGTGCGCTGCGTACGGGTCGGGCACCCGGCCCGGGTGCTGCCGGCCGTCCTCTCGCACACGCTCGAGGCGCTCACCGAATCCCACGAGGCGGCCCGGATCGCGCGCGGCCTCGTCGAGGAGGCGATCGCGCTGCGCCGCTCGGCCGCCAGGCGGCGCCAGAAGCGCGGCCCGGGCCGGTTCAGCGCTTCGCGGGAACAGGAGCGCGACGCCCGCGCCTTGTTCGCGGAGGCGCGCACGCTCGAGGCCCGCGCAGAGGGCGAGGTCCTCGACCGGGCGGAGGTGGTGCTCTCCACGCTGACCGGCCTCGACGCCCCTCCCCTCGCGCGCAGGAGGTTCACGCTCGCGGTCGCCGACGAGGCGACGCAGGCGGTCGAGCCCGCCCTGTACCTCGCCCTGCTCCGCGCGGAGCGGGCGGTCCTCGCGGGCGACCACCTTCAGCTCCCTCCGACGGTGCTCTCGGGGGCGGCGCAGGCCGGCGGGCTGGGCGTGTCGCTCTTCGAGCGGCTGGTCGCGCTTCACGGGGACGCGATCAAGGTCACCCTCGCCGAGCAGCACCGCATGAACGCCCGCATCATGGCGTTCCCATCCGAGGCGCTCTACGGCGGGGCGCTCCGGGCCCACCCCGCCGTCGCCGAGCGCGCGATCGACGGCGCGCCGCTCGAGGTGGTGGACACCGCGGGGCGCGGCTTCGAGGAGGAGACGCCGGAGGGCTCCGACTCCAAGCAGAACGCGGGCGAGGCGGCGCTGGTCGCCGGCGAGGTCGAGGCGCTCCTCGCCCAGGGGCTCGATCCCGCCGAGGTGGCAGTGATCTCCCCGTACGACGCCCAGGTCCAGCGCCTGCGTCAGCTCCTCGCGGCGCACCTCGATCGCGGCCTCGAGGTGGACACGGTGGACGGCTTCCAGGGGCGCGAGAAGGACGCGGTCGTCGTCTCCCTCGTGCGGGCCAACGAGACGGGAGAGGTCGGGTTCCTCGCGGACGTGCGTCGCATGAACGTGGCGCTCACCCGGGCCCGGATGAAGCTCGTCGTGGTCGGCGACGGCGCGACCGTGGCGCGCCATCCGTTCTACGCGCGGTTCCTGTCGCACGCGGAGGCCAGCGGCGCGTGGCGCAGCGCGTGGGAGCGAACGCGGGAACCTCTGTAAATGCGCGCTCTCGCGCGGCTCCGCCGGGGGCCGCGTCAGGGCCGACCCGCTGACATACGTTCGGTGCGGCGGGGGCCGACGGACCATGGGTACGACGGGCGACGGCTCGGGGCGAACGCTCGTCCCCGCGCCGGGTGACATCGCGCGGAACGCTTTCGGCGGGATCACCGCCGCGATGTTCGAGGCCGTGTTCGACGCCTCGCCCGCCGGCCTCGCCGTGCTCGTCGGCCCGGACCTGATCGTCGACCACGCGAACGCGGCGTGCCGCGCCCTCACGCGCGCGGACGTCGACCCCGTCGGGCAGCCCTTCGAGGACGTGTGGCCGACGGGCGATCCCGCCGTCCTCCCCGCCCTCCGCAACGTGCTCGCCACCGGCGCCGGCCTGTGCGTCGACGACTACGCCGTCCCCGCCGCCGGAGGGGTGCGCCGCTTCTGCGTGCAGGTGCGGCGCATCCCGTGGCGGCGCGGCCTCGCCGTCCTGGTCGCGGTGTGGGAGACCTCCGAGGCGTGGGCGGCGCGGCGTGCGGCCGAGGAGGCCGCGGCCGCCGCGCTCACGCGCGCCGGCGAGCTCGACGCCACGGTGGACGCGATCGCCGACGGGCTCGTCATCTACGGCCGCGACGGCGAGATCCTCCGCATGAACCGCGCCGCGATGCGCCAGCTCGGCTACGACGCCGGCGAGGCGAGCCCGAGCTTCGCCGAGCGCTTCGCCGCGCTGCGCGTGTACGCGCCCGACGGGCGGCTCATGCGCCTCGAGGACACGCCGGTGGTGCGCGCGCTGCAGGGCGAGACGGTCCGCAGCCTCCACGCCCGGGTCGAGTACCAGGGGAGGTCGCTCTGGGTGCTCGCGAGCAGCGCCCCGGTGCGCGGGGCGGACGGCTCGATCGCCGGCGCGGTGCTCACCTTCTCCGACGAGACCGCGCTGCACGCCATGGAGCAGGCCCGCGACGATCTCGTGCGCATGATCTCGCACGACCTGCGGACCCCGCTGAACGCCATCTACAACCAGGCCCACCTGCTCCGCCGGTACCCGAACGACGCCGCGCGGGTGGAGGCGCGCGCGGCCGCGGTCCTGAAGAGCTGCGAGCGGATGAGCGCGATGATCCAGGACCTCGTGGAGGCGACCCTGCTCGAGGACGGGCAGCTCCAGATCTCCCCCGAGCCGGTGGACCTCGCCGCCGCCGTCCCCGAGCTGCTCGAGCGCTTCCACGGGGCGATCGACGTGGACCGCGTGCGGCTCGTCGTGCATCCCGACCTCCCGCGGGCGCTGGCGGACCCGCAGCGGCTCGAGCGCATCGTGGTGAACCTCCTCACGAACGCGCTCAAGTACTCGCCTCCGCAGGGAGAGGTCGTCCTCGAGCTCGCGCCGGCCCCGGAGGGCGTGGCCATCGTGGTGACGGACCGCGGGGTGGGGATCGCGCCCGAGGACGTGCCGCACGTGTTCGATCGCTTCTTCCGCGCCCGGGGGGCGCGCCAGCCGGAGGGGCTCGGCCTGGGCCTCTACATCACGCGCCACCTCGTGCAGGCCCACGGCGGCCGCATCGAGGTCTCGAGCCGGCTCGGCCAGGGGAGCACCTTCCGCGTGGTGCTCCCCTCCGCGGATGGGAACGGCGTGGCCGCTTTGCATTGACCCGCCGCCCCCGCGTAAGCTCGCCGCGCCGCCGACGATCCGGGCGGCGTCTCCACTCCGCATCCCAGGACACGGCTTGATCCGCAGCACCTTCCGGCTCACGCCCGGCGTGGGCCCCTGGCTCGAGGCGAAGCTCTGGGTCGCAGGCGTCCGCAGCTGGGAGGACTTCCCGCCGCCGCCCGCGGTGGCGCTCTCGGCCCGCACCGACGCGCGCCTGCGCGAGGCCATCTCCGCCGCGCGCGCCGCCCTCGCGCGGGGCGACGCCGACGCGCTCGCGGCGATGCTCCCGCGCAACGAGCGCTGGCGGCTCTACGCCGCCTTCGCGCGCGACGCCGCCTTCCTCGACATCGAGACCGACGGCGAGGCCGTCACCGCCATCGGCGTCCTGGATCGCCGCGGCCCGCGCGTCTTCCTCGCCGGCCGCGACCTCCACGACTTCCCCGCCGCGACGAGCGACTGGAAGCTGCTCGTCACCTTCAACGGCCTCTCCTTCGACGTGCCGATCCTGCGCGCCGCCTTTCCGGGGTGGCGGCCGCCCCTCGCGCACGTGGACCTGCGCCACCTGTGGGGGCGCCTCGGCCACCGCGGCGGCCTGAAGCTCCTCGAGAAGGAGACGGGCGTCGGACGCTCCCCGGGCGTCGACGGGGTGGACGGGCGTGACGCCATCCGGCTCTGGCGGCTGCACCTGCGCGGCGACGCCACCGCGCTGCGCACGCTCGTCGAGTACAACCTGCACGACGCGGTGAACCTCCGGACCCTCATGGACATGGGCTACAACCGGATGATCGACCGGCTGCGGCTCCCCGCCTCGCCCGTGCCGGTGTCGGAGCGCGGCGACCACCGCTACGACATGACGAAGCTCCTGCTGGCGCTGTGACGCGGGTGGCGCGCCGGCGTCCGTGCCGGGGCGGGCGTCCCGGCCGAGCGCCGAGCGCCAGCGCCGCTCGCGCCATCGGTTGCTCAGCCGGGTTCATCGAGCGCATCCAGCGCGCGGGGCGTCGCCGCGTGCCGCCGTGCGTCGTCCGTCGATTCCCGCATCGCGTGGGGATCCACCGATGAGGAATTCTCGGCCGGCGAGATGCAGAGGTATCCTCGCGGACGGCACGATCCCGAACGCCCGGGAGCGGCCGGGGAGCCTCGATCGTGAACGCAGGCGCGCATCTCCTCGAAACCTCGTGGTCCGGGTCCTCAGCGGTGGAGGGCGGCGCCTCCGCCGCCGCGACGGGAGCCGGCGCTCATCCGCCACGCCGTCGCCGCCGCGCGACACCCGGCGTGCTCCTCCGGCACGCCTCTCTCGCGCTCGCCCTCCTGCCCGCGCTGCTGGTCGCCTGCGACCCGTACGTGAAGGGGAACGGCATCCTGCGCGAGGAGACGCGCTCGGTCGGCGCGTTCGAGGGCCTCCGCGTCGAGGACGGGATCCACGCCGAGGTCACGGCCGGCGCCGAGAGCCAGCGGGTGGTGGTGAGCGGCGACGAGAACCTCCTGCAGCACGTCCAGACGTCGGTGCGGGCCGACCCCGTCCACGGCCAGGTGCTGGAGGTCCGCTCCTCGCTGTCGTCCTTCGAGTCCACCCACCCGCTGCGGGTGGTGGTCTCCGTGCCGGTCTTTCGCTTCATCGCAGCGACCGACGGCTGCCACGCGGTCGTGGCCGGCGTCGCGACGGACGTCATGGCGGTGGAGGCCGACGACGGCGCAGACCTGGTCCTCTCCGGGGCCGGCGGGGATCAGCTGACGCTTCGGCTCGCCGGCGGGAAAGGCGGCGGAGCGTTCCTCGACGCGCGCGGGTACCCCGCCGGCGTCGCGACGGTCGAGCTCGCCGGCGGCGCGCGCGCCGAGCTGCGCGTGGAGGATCGGGTGGGCGGGATCGTGAGCGGCCCGAGCTCGCTCGAGAACGTCGGCGGCGGCGCCTGCGAGCTGACCGTCACGCCGGACGCCACGGTGACCTGCCCCT
The DNA here is from genome assembly GCF_000017505.1 of Anaeromyxobacter sp. Fw109-5. NCBI lineage: Bacteria > Pseudomonadati > Myxococcota > Myxococcia > Myxococcales > Anaeromyxobacteraceae > Anaeromyxobacter > Anaeromyxobacter sp. Fw109-5. The sequence goes on along the minus strand of NC_009675.1, from coordinate 5,102,712 downwards.
AGGGGCGTGAGGCGGCCGACCCGGCGCTTCCCCGCCGGGCGGGCATGCGCCGCGCGCCGCGCGAGCGGCTCCACGGCGGCGCCGGGACGCCCGCCGGGCGCGCTGCGCGCGTTGGCGGTTCCCGAAGCGAGGCTCGCCGTCTAGAATCCGCCGCCTCATGACCGAGAAGATCACGCCGGAAGTGGTGGCCCAGCACGGGCTCACGCAGGCCGAGTACGACGAGGTGAAGCGCCACCTCGGCCGCGAGCCCAACCTGACCGAGCTCGGCGTCTTCTCGGTGATGTGGAGCGAGCACTGCTCGTACAAGTCCTCGCGCGTCCACCTGAAGACCTTCCCCACCTCCGGCCCGCGCGTGCTGCAGGGGCCCGGCGAGAACGCGGGCGTGGTGGACCTCGGCGACGGGCTCGCCGCCGCGTTCAAGATGGAGAGCCACAACCACCCGAGCTACATCGAGCCGTATCAGGGCGCGGCCACCGGCGTGGGCGGCATCCTCCGCGACGTGTTCACGATGGGCGCCCGCCCCATCGCCTCGGCGAACTCGCTGCGCTTCGGGGATCCCAGCCACCCGAAGACCGCCTACCTGCTCGAGGGCGTCGTGGCCGGCATCGGCGGCTACGGCAACTGCATGGGCGTGCCCACGGTGGCGGGGGAGGTGATGTTCCACCCGAGCTACAACGGGAACTGCCTCGTGAACGCCTTCACGCTGGGCATCCTCCCCGCCGACAAGATCTTCCTCGGCACCGCCGCGGGCGTCGGGAACCCGGTCATGTACATCGGCGCGAAGACCGGCCGCGACGGCATCCACGGCGCCACCATGGCCTCCGCCGAGTTCGACGCCTCCACCGAGGAGAAGCGCCCCACCGTGCAGGTGGGCGACCCGTTCATGGAGAAGCTGCTCCTCGAGGCGTGCCTCGAGCTCTTCAAGACGGACGCGGTGGTCGGCATCCAGGACATGGGCGCCGCCGGCTTCACCTCCTCGTCGGTGGAGATGGCCGGCCGCGCCGGGAACGGCCTCGACCTCTTCCTCGACCAGGTCCCGCTGCGCGAGGAGGGCATGACGCCGTACGAGATCCTCCTCTCCGAGTCGCAGGAGCGGATGCTCCTCGTCGCCGCCGAGGGCAAGGAGGACATGGTCCGGAAGATCTGCACCAAGTGGGACCTCGACGTCGCCATCGTCGGGCGCGTCACCGGCACCGGCCGCTGGCGGGCGCACTGGCACGGGAAGGTCGTCGCCGACCTCCCGGTGGATCCGCTCACCGAGGGCGCCCCCAAGTACCAGCGGCCGATGACGCCGCACCCGGCGCTCCCGGCGCTGCACGCCTTCGACCTCTCGACCGTGCCCGAGCCCGCCGACCTGGGGGACACGCTGCTCCGCCTGCTCGCCCGCCCCACCATCGCGTCGAAGGAGTGGGTCTACCAGCAGTACGATCACATGGTCCGGCTGGTCGGCGCGGTGCGCCCCGGCGGCGACGCGGCGGTGGTGCGCATCGCCACCGGCGACGAGCGCCACGCGGGCAAGGGGATCGCCATCTCCGTCGGCGCGAACGGGCGCTACTGCTTCCTCGACCCGCACCTCGGCGCGCAGCACGCGGTGGCGGAGTGCGCGCGCAACATCGCCTGCGTGGGCGGCGAGCCCATCGCCGTCACCGACTGCCTCAACTTCGGCAACCCCGAGAAGCCGGAGATCATGTGGCAGTTCGCGGAGTGCGTGCGCGGCATCGGCGACGCCTGCCGCGCCCTCGGCACGCCGGTCGTGTCGGGCAACGTCTCGCTCTACAACGAGACGGAGGGCCAGGGCATCCTGCCCACGCCGACCATCGGCATGGTGGGCCTGCTCCCCGACGTCGAGAAGACCTGCACGAGCGCGTTCAAGAACGCGGGCGACGTCATCGCCCTCGTCGGCACGCTCCAGGGGGAGGTGGGCGGGTCCGAGTACCTCTCCGCCGAGCACGGGAGGGAGGCGGGCCATCCGCCCGCGCTCGATCTCGCGAAGGAGAAGGCGGTGCAGGAGACGGTGCGCCGCGCCGTGCGCGAGGGGCTGCTCTCCTCGGCGCACGACTGCTCCGACGGCGGGCTCGCCGTGGCGCTGGCGGAGTGCTGCATGATGCACGGCGTGCCGGCCGGCGCGGAGAAGGCGCCGTGGATCGGCGCGGCGGTGCGCGTCCCGTTCCCGGCGCGGAAGGACTTCGTGCTCTTCGGCGAGGACGCGAGCCGCATCCTGGTCTCCATGCCGAAGGAGAGCGCCGCGCGCTTCGTGGCGCTCGCGCAGGAGTGCGGCGCGCCGGTGATCCGGCTCGGCGCGGTGGGCGGGGACACGCTCGAGATCCAGGGCGCGCTCTCGGTGCCCGTCGCCGAGCTCGCCAAGGCCTGGCGGGACGGCGTCCCCGCCGTGCTGCGGCGCGACGTCGGCCACGCCGCCGCCTCGGGCATCGCGCGCGAGCCGCAGGAGCCGCTCCCCTAGCTCCGGCGGGCCCGGGCTGCCCTGGGTCGCGCGTTCGGGTATCCTGCGCCCCTCGTGCGGCTCCGACCCGCGTCGGAGCGCCCCGGATCACAGGCGTACCCGGCCGGCGACCCCGGCGTCCGGGTTGCACTCGCAGCACGACCTCGATCGCACACGGATGAGCACCGCCGACCACCTCTGCATCTTCGAGCGCGCCACCGGCGAGCGCCTCCTCGCGGCCGAGCGCTTCGTGCTGGCGCTGCCGCAGCTCCTCGGCGCCGCGCTCGACGGCTGCGATCTCGGGCTCGACGGCGCCTCGCGCCGGCTCCTCGTCCTGCTCCGCCTCTCCCGCGCCCCGGTCCCGCCGGGCGCGCGCGAGCGGCTCGCCTTCTGGGCGGCGCGGGCGGGCGGGCGGGCCTGCGACATCGGCCAGGTCCCGCCCGCCGACCTCGCCGAGCTGCGCGGCGTGCTGGGCCGCTGCGAGCCGCGGCTCGCCGACGCGGCGGGCGCGGAGCTGTACCTCGCCAGCGCGGCCTTCTTCACCGACGCCGGGGCGCCCGCGCTGCGCCGCCGGAGCCCGGGGGAGCGGCCGCAGCTCGTGCTCGACCTCGCCGGCGCGGCCGCAGCGGGCGCGAGCTACGAGCCCGGGGGCGGCGCGCTGTTCGTCCCCTCGCCCATGGCGCCGCCGGAGGGGGACGAGCTGCGGCTCGTCGTGCGCGTGGCGGGCGCCGCCGGCGTGCTCGAGGGCCGCGCCCAGGTCACGTCGGTGCGCCGTCCGGCCGAGGCCACCCCCGGCGCGCCCGCCGGCTACACGCTCTCGGTGCAGCCCGAGCCGCCCGCGCTCCGCGCCGCCCTCGCCGCGCACGTCCCCGCGCCCGCGCCGCCCGCCTCCGACTTCACCCGCGCCGCCCCGCGCCTCGACCTCCACTCGCCGGCCAAGGTGCTCGGCCGCATCGCGCTCGAGCGCGCGCAGGCGCCGGCCGCGGTGGCGTGCGCGACCATCGCCTACGAGAGCAGCGCCGAGCTCGAGCAGGACTTCGTCGAGAACCTCTCGCAGGGCGGCGCGTTCGTGCGGACCCAGGCGCCGGCGGCGGTGGGGACGCCGGTGGCGCTCGCGCTGCGGCTCCCCGACGGCGGGGATCTCCACACGCGGGCCACCGTGGCCTACGTGAGCGACGAGGGCATGGGGGTCCGCTTCCAGCTCGCGCCGGAGGAGGAGGCGCGGCTCTACGCGGCCATCGTGCAGCTCACCGCCCGCCCGCGCCGCGCGCTCGTGGTGGACGACGACGCGCTCCACCGCCGGATGCTGGGCGACGCCCTGCGCGACCGCGGCTTCGAGGTGGTCACCGCCGCCGACGGCGCGGAGGGGCTGCGCGCGCTCGCCGACGAGCTGCTCACCCTCGACCTCTTGCTCACCGACCTGTGCATGCCCGGGATGGACGGCGAGGCGTTCGTCCGCACCATCCGCCACGCGGGCGGGGAGACCGAGCTCGCGGTGGTGGTGGTGACCGGCCAGTCCGGCCCCGAGCTCGCCCCGAGGCTCCTCGCCGCCGGGGCGGACGAGGTGCTCGAGAAGGCGCTCGGGGCCGAGCGGGTGGCGGAGGCGGCGGACGGGGTGGTGGAGCGGAGGCGCCTCACCCGCACAGGCGCCTCGCCGTGACCGCCCCCGTCGCGACGCCGACGCCGTCCGTCACCGAGACGGAATAGGTCCGGTTCTTCGACGGGGCGCAGGTCAGGTCGGCCGAGAACGAGACCGGGATGCGGCAGGAGCTCGGCAAGCAGACGGTCGTGGACCCGGGGTAGACGGTCAGCTGGACGGGGTCGCCGTCCGGATCCGTCACGAAGCTCGTCACCTCCCCGGAGACCGCCGAGACGTCCAGCTTGCCGCTGATGCATTCCGCGTCGCAGCACTCTGCCGTCTCGACGCAGTCGGCGGCGAGGATGATGGTCGAGAGCGAGAGCACCGGCGGGCGGTTGAGGATCTCGACCCGGCTCACGCTCGCTCCCCCCTCGACCCAGGGATCTCGGACCCGCTGGTGGACGTCGTGCGGGCCGACGAAGTTCTGCGCCGCCGCCGCGAGGGGGGACGAGAGGCTGCACTCGAGGCGCACGCGCCCGGTGGCGTCGAGCGTGAACGTGGCGCAGGCGGCGTCGCTGGTGGGCTCGGCCTGGACCAGCGGGTCGCCGTCCGGGTCGACCCAGGTGCTGAGCGCGGCCGCCGCACGGTAGGCGCCCGCCGAGTAGGTGTGGTGCACGGAGGTGCTGGTCCACTCCCCGACGAGCTCCGGCGGCCGGTTCCCGACGTGCACTGGCCAGGTCTCGCTCGTCTCCGCGCCGTTGACGTCACGGACCGCGAACCTGACCGCCCGCTCGAGCCCCTCGCCGCCGATGAGGTAGAGGGCGTCGCTCGGCTGCGAGTACGGCAGCTCGACGCGGACGGCGACCCGATCTCCGAAGTCCTCGACGTCGAACGTCGCGCCGCCGTCACCGACGTGGTGCCCCGTGACGCTCCGCGCCTCGATGGGATCGCCGTCCGGGTCCGACACCGCCACGGTGATGGCGTCGTCCACCAGGAAACGGGAGGAGGACTGGCTCAGGCTGTGATGGAAGGCCGGCATCCTCTCGGTCACCACGGGGGCGGAGTTGGCCACGCTGACACGCATCTCCGCCGCGCCGACGACGCCCACCCCGTCTCGCGCCTCGACCCGGAAGACCCAGTCGCCGGAGATGGCCGTGCCGTCGGTCTCGATGCGGACGACCGGCGCGGCGACGTCCGGGCCTGGATCGAACGTCACGCGTCGCGCGGCGTCGAGCGGGCGGCCTTCCGGCGGGTGGACGGTCCAGCGGAACGCGCAGCCCTCGACGGCCGAGACCCCCGAGAGGGCGATCGCGTCCCCGAGCGCGGTCACGGCCCGGCACAGGAGCGGGTCGCCCGCGCAGCGGTGGTTCACGCCGACGTCCGCGCCGGCCGTGACGAGCGGAGGGCCGGCGCGCGGCGCCACCTCCACGAGCTGGGTCACGGGCTCGCTGCGCACGGAGAGCTCGTCGACGACGACGAGCGTCACCTCGTAGCGGCCCGGACAGGCGAACCTGACCTGCGTGGTGGCAGTGGTCCCCGCGATGGCGGGCGGGTCGCACGGTGCGTCGACGGACCGCGCCGACCATTCGTAGGAGACCACCGCGTCTCCGGGCGCGTCCGGATCCGTGCTGCGCGAGCCGTCCAGCACGGCGATCGCGTTCGCCTCGACCGTCCCCAGGGCCGCGATCGTCGCGAGCGGCGGGGCGTCCGCGGTGCAGGCTCGCTGCAGGCAGCGCGAGGCCGGGGGGCACGAGGCGGAGGAGTCGCAGGCGATCGGCGCGGGCGCGTCGGTGGAGCAGGCCAGCGCGGCGGCCGCGAGCGAGGCGGTGAGCGCGCCGAGGCGCGCCGGACGGTGAGGCGTGATCATCTTTCCCTCCCGGAAGAACCAGGTCTGGTCACGAATCGTAAAGGTGCGCTGCGAGTCGACTCAACGGCAGACGGCACATGCGACGATCGTTCCACCCGCCGTCACACACATCCGCGCTCGTTCTCCGCGAGGTGTGAGGTCCGCGCGGCGGCCGGTCGGGTCCGCCGCAGGACCGGAGCCACGGCCATGGGCGGACCCGCCCGTCGCGCGGGGCGTGGGAGAAAGAGCGCACGGCGCTTGCAGCCGGTGAGCGGCTGCTCGAAAATCCACCGGCGGTCTCATTCACCGGGAGGCACTGCTCGACATGGCTCTGTCCGGAGCGCTCACGCTGACGCTCGCGCTGCTCGCCGCCGCGGATCAGGAGCGGCTGCTGCTGTGCCGTCCGCAGGTCGCAGGGGATCCCGCGCTCGCGCGCGGGGACGCGGTCGGTGAGGCGGCTCGAAAGGCCGGCGGACGGTTCCTCGACTACGGCGTCACCTGCGAGGACGCCGCCGAGGGCGCCCGCGCCGCCCGCCGAGCGGGCCTGGCCTACGCGGTCGCCGCCGCCGTGGAGGGTCGCGTCGAGGGGAGCCGCTTCGTCCTCGTGCTCGCCGACGCCGCGACGGAGACCGAGCGAACCCGCCGCACGCTCGAGGTGGCACCCGGCGCCGACGCGGTGCGGCCGCTGCGAGGCGCGCTCCGCGAGCTCGTCGCCAGCCTCCCCCCTCCGCCAGGTCCCAGCACGTCCCGGGTCGCGGCCTGGACCGTGACCGGCGCGGGCGCCGTCGCCCTCGCCGCGGGGACCCTCTTCGCGCTCTCCGCTCGTGGAGCCGCCGCCGACGCGCGGGGCGCGCTCGACCCGGCCGCGTACACCCGGTCACGCCAGACCTGGGAAGACCGTCGCCGCTGGAGCGCGCTCTCCTTCGCCGCCGGGGGCGCCGCCGTCGCGGCCGGCCTCACCTGGCGGTTCGCGTTCTGAGAGGACCCCCATGAAGCACGCCGTCATCGTCGCCTCGGTGTTCCTCGCGCTCTCCTGCGACTCGGTCGACGACCGCGGCTCGTGCTGGGCGAGCGCCGACTGTCCCGCAGGCCAGTACTGCGCGCGCACGCCGGACGGGAACGTCTGCTGGAGCGACGCCGAGCCGCCGGTCGTGTCGGGGGTGACGGTCTCGTGCTCCACCACTCCGTGCCGGCGGGACGGCGTGCTGCGCGTCGAGGCCACCGCCTCCGACGGCGAGGAGCTCGCCGGCGTCGAGGCGTTCATCGATCTCGACGGCGGGACGCGCAAGGTCGCCCTGACGCGCTCCGGGGCCGGCTGGGGGGCGGACCTCCCGCTGCGCGATTGGCCTTTCGAGGCGTACTCCCGCCCCGTGATCGTCGGGGTGGTCGCGCGCGACGGTGCTCGCAACGAGAGCACCGCAGCGGCGTCGCCGGTGGAGGTGACGAGGTTGAGGTGGGAGCGGGAGGTCGCACCGTCAATAGCGCTTACGTCGCCTGCTGTCGGCGACGGCGGTGAACTCGTAGTCGGCGCCGCCAACGGAAAGTTACACGTGTTTGATGATGCGGGGATTCCGAGGCGTGCTCCGATCGCCGTGGGGATCGCCTACCACGCCGGTGCACCAGTCATCGGAATCGATGCGATCTGGATCGCGAGTAACGATGGGAATCTCTACGGCGTCGCGCTGGATGCGGGTTCTGTGAAGACGGAGTGCGGCACAGGCGAGAGCATCCAGACGGCTCCGGTTCTAATTGGGGATGGGACCAGGGCCCTCGCCGGATCGGCGGCCGCGGTCGTCGCTGTTGCGAGCACGACCGGCTTGTGCAGCTTGACGGCAACTGCGGGCCCCGTGCGTGCAACGCCGGTAGCTACCTCATCAGGTGAAGTACTCGTGGCGTCCGGCTCAACGATGGAGAGCTTCACCCTGTTGGCGAATGGGGCGCTATCCGCGAACTGGACTGGAGTACCGCCTGCTCCCGCGAGGCCTTCGCTAGGCGGATTGGTCACTGCTCCGCTTGCTGCGGACGAGCACGCAATATGGAGTGTTTCCAGCACGGGAAACGTGCAGGCTACGGAGCTGGACGCCACGTCTACGGGGATGGGGTCGCTCGGAGTCGGGGCAAGCGGCATCGCGGTTCTCAAAGATGGAAACGTGATCTTGTCTCAAGAGAGCGGCACCCTGCGAAGACTCGATCCGCTCCGCTCTCCCGCGTGGAATGAGAGTGCGCAGCTCAGCGGTGTTCCCGCGACTCCGATGGTCGTCTCTGGGCAGGCGACGCAGCTGATCGTCCCCACCTCGACCGGTCGTCTCTACGCCGTTCGCGAGTCCGACGGCGGCATCGCCTGGTCCGTGAAGCTCTCGGCCGCGGGAGCAGCGCTCCAGCCGGCCAACATCTACACGCCACCTGGGCAGCCCGCGGGCGCGGTGACGAGTACGGCCTACGTCTCTGGCGCCGACGGCAAGCTCTACGCCGTGATCGTCGACGGCCAGCTCGACACCGCGGCGCCGTGGCCGAAGGCGTTCCACGATCCCCGCAACACGAACAACGCGGGGACCGCGCCGTGACGGGGCGGCGGCTCCTCGCGGTCGCGGCCGCCCTGCTCGCCCTCCGGGCGACCGCGGCCGAGCGGCTCGGCGTCGTGGCCGTCGCCGATCCGCCGGCGGGTCCGGACGCGGACCTGGCCGAGCTCGGGCACCAGCTCCGCGCCGCCTGCCGGGATCGGATCGGCGGGGTGGAGGACGTCCCCACGATGCGCGCGCGGCTGCTGGGGCAGGCGTCCAACGCGACGCTCTCCGAGCTGGACCGCGCCTACGGCGGGGCGCTGGCCGTGTACCAGAACGGTGAGTTCGAGAGCTCCGTGCGGACGCTGCGCGCGATCGTCGAGGACCTGGAGAGCATCCCGGAGAGCGACGAGGCCTACCGGCAGTGGACGCGGGCGCTGCAGCGGCTCGCGCACGCGGCCGCCACCATCGGGATGGATCGCGACGCGCTCGCCGCCCTCACGAAGCTCGCCCGCACCGAGCCGACGCTCCAGCCGGATCCGGACCAGTACTCGCCGGGCTACCGGAGGCGGTTCGAGGAGGTGAAGGCGAAGGTCCGCGCGCTGCCGAGGCGGCGCCTGACGGTGCTCGCCGAGGGCAAGCCGGGCGTCGTCTACGTCAACGGCCGCAACATGGGGCCGTCGCCGGTGTCGGTCTCGCTGCCCACCGGGACCTACCGGGTGGGCGGCGCGGCGGACGGGCTCCGCGTCCCGAGCTTCACGGTGGATCTCCAGGACGAGGATCGCACGGTGGTGCTGGACTTCGCGCTCGCCGAGTCGCTGCGGGTGAACGCGGGGCCGGGGCTCGCCCTCGCGGCCGCGCACCGGGCCTACGGCATCATCCGCGCGGGCGCCTGGCTCGGGGTGGACAAGCTCGTCGTGGCGACGCGCGTGGAGGAGGGAGGGGCGCAGTTCCTGCTCGGCTCCATCTACGACGTGCGCCGCGGGGCCCTCCTGCGCGAGGGGAGCGTCAGGATGGTGGCGGGCAGCGTGCCCGCCGTGAACCTGGGCGCGCTGGCGTCGTTCCTGCTCACTGGCCAGTCGTCGCGCGACGTGAAGGATCGGACACCGGACGTCCCGCGCACGCCGCCCGCCAGGCTCGTCGCCGCTGCGCCTGAGGCGACGAAGCCGGCCCGCCCCGAGCGGCCACCGCCGGAGCGCAAGGCCGAGGCCGCCTCGCCTGCCGCGACCGCGGCGACCCGCGCGCCGGGCGCGGTCGAGTCGGCTGGCCCCGCGGGCGGCGTGACCCGCCCCGCCTCCAGCGCGTCGCCCGAGCCTTCGGCGCGCCCGTCGCTCGTGTTCGCCCCGCCCCCCGCCTCGTCGAGCGAGCCGCTGGCCGGCCCGTTCGCCGCGAGGCGGCCCGCTCCCGCGTGGATGCGCCCGACCGCGATCGGCTCGGGCGTCGCAGCCGTCGCGCTCGCCGCGCTCGCCGTCCAGCAAGGCATGGCGGCGTCGAGCGCCTCCAGCGAGGCGGACGCGATGCTCGACGGCGAAGTCTTCCGTCCCGGCGCCGATCGGACGCGCTACGCACAGCTCCGCGCCGACGCGGACGGCGCCCGCAGGAACACCTACGTCTCCGCGGGCTTCGCCGCCGCCTTCGCCACGGCCGCCGGCGTGCTCGGCTGGATGTCCTGGGATCGATCCCCGGATCCGGGATCGCTCGTCGCCTTCCGCTTCTGACGCCCGCGTCCCCTCCCGGCGCGCGCCGGACGGCCGCGTCCGCGCTACAACGCAGGCGCGCTCACCCTCACGCCCTCGAGAGGCGCGCCCGGAGGAACCCGCCATGGACCGCTTCACCCAGACCTTCACCGTCCGCTGGGGCGACTGCGACATGAACGGGCACGTGCGGAACACCATGTACAGCGAGTACGCCATCGAGACGCGCATGGCGTACCTGACCGAGCACGGCTTCGGCTACGAGCAGCTCGCCGCGCACATGATCGGCCCGGTGCTGCTCCGCGAGGAGATCGACTACCAGCGCGAGATCCGCGCGGGCGAGACGGTGACGGTCGATCTCGTGGTGCTCGGCCTCTCCCCGGAGGGCGGCAAGTGGAGGTTCCGGCAGGATCTCTTCAGGCCGAACGGCAAGCAGGCCGCGCGCGTCGTCGTGCTGGGCGGCTGGATGGACCTGCGCACCCGCCACCTCGTGCCCGCGCCGGCCGCGCTGGGCGAGGCCATCGGAAACCTGCCCAGGGCACCCGAGTTCCAGGAGCTGCCGCCGCTCGGGTCGTCGCGCAAGTAGCCGGGGGTCAGCGCGCGCTGCCCGCGCGCGCCGCCGGCTCGGCGCGCGCCCCGGCCGGCCTCGCCGCCGCACCGCGCGCGGCCGGCTCCGTCCGCGCGGCCTTCACCGCCGCCGCGAGCCCGTGGCCGAGCCGCGCCGCGAGCTCCGGTCCGTAGTAGGTGCGCACCGCCTCGCCGCGCCGCGCCTCGAGCTGCTCGGGCGTCTCCACGTAGCCCACGTACCCGCCGGCGAGCGAGACGAGCTCCACGCCCGCGCCGGCCTCGGCGCGCCACGCCGCGCCCACCTCCGCCACCGGCTCGCCGGGGACGAGCGCGAGCACCGCCGGCCCGAGCCGGAGCGCCGCGACCCGCGCCTCGGCGGGCAGCGCGCCGCCGGCCAGGTTGTGCGCGGCGGCGCGGAGGAGCGACGGCAGCGCGCCGGGCGCGAGGGCAGGGAGCGCCACCTCCGCGGCGGCGAAGCCGAGGGCGGGGGCGGCGGCGCGCTCGAAGCGGAGCGCGTTCACCTCTCGTGACACGGCCTCGGCGTAGCGCTCCGGCGCGACCGGCCCGCCCTCCGGCAGCGTGACGGACTGATCGCCGAGCGCGCCCTGGAAGAAGAGCCGCACCCCGGCGCGCGCCGCCGGATCGTGGAGGAACCGCCCCGGCCAGTCGCCGGAGATGAGCCGGTTCTTCTTGCCGAGCGTGGTCGGGTGCGCGGCGAGGACCGCCAGCTCCGCGAGCGGCGCGCCTCCCGGCCGCGCGAGCCGCACCGCGAGGAGCCGCCCTTCCTCCGCCCCGCCGCCGCGGTTCCGCACGAGGGGCTCCACCGTGCCCCGCGCGATCCAGAGCTCCGCCGGCCCGACCGCCCCGGCCGCGCGCCGCACGGCGTCGGCGAGGCCCGCCACGATCGCCTCACGCATGCGAGGCTCGAAGGGCGCCGCGCCGATGCGCTCGCCGAGCAGGTTCCGCCAGTAGCCGCCCGGTCCCGCGTGCGTGTGCGTCGCGGCGACGACGAGGCCATCGAGCCCGAGGTCCTCGACGCGGCCGCGGACCGCCTCCTCGAGCTCCGCCGGCACGACGAGCAGCTCCGCCGAGACGAGCGCCACCCGGCACCCGGGCGCGGCGAGGACGAGCGCGCGCGCGCCGACCGGCTCGCGCACGCCCTCGCTCGCCCAGCGCAGCCGAGGGAAGCCGGCGATGGGCGCCTCCGCCGGAAGGGTGAACTCGGCCGCTCCCACGCCCGCAGAGAGAGGGCCCGCCCGACACGCCGCAGCGGCGATCCCCGGCGGCGCTTCGGGCCTTTCAGCACGCCACGGGAGCGAAGCGATCGCGAGCGCGATCGCGGGGATGGCGAGGGCGACGGCGACGCGGCGCAGCAGCCGGCTGGCGGGCAGCTTTTTCAGACGTGCACCGTTATACTCCCGCGCCTCATGGGGTACGACGCCGTCTACGACAAGATGAAGGACGAGTGCGGGGTCTTCGGGATCTGGGCGCTCGGCCAGTCCGAAGAGGCGGCCAACTACGCCTACCTGGGGCTGCACGCCCTCCAGCACCGCGGCCAGGAGTCGGCCGGCATCGTCGCCACCGACGGCGAGACCCTGCACGTCCACCGGGACATGGGGCTCGTCGCGGACATCTTCACCGCCGAGGTCATCCAGCGGCTCAAGGGCGGCGCGGCCATCGGTCACGTCCGCTACTCGACGGCGGGCGGCTCGCACGTGAAGAACGCGCAGCCGCTCGCGGTGCAGTACGCGGGCGGCGCGGTGGCGGTCGCGCACAACGGCAACCTCGTGAACGCCGAGGCGCTGCGCGCCGACCTCGAGCGCGACGGCTCCATCTTCCAGGCCTCGACCGACACCGAGGTGATCGTCCACCTGCTCGCCCGCGCGCGCGCCCCCGGCCCGGCCGGCTCGGTCGAGCAGCTCGTCGGCGCCGTGCGCGAGGCGCTCTGGCGCGTGTCGGGCGCGTACTCGATCCTGTTCCTCACCCCGAAGGCGCTCGTCGCCGCGCGCGATCCGATGGGCTTCCGCCCGCTCGTGCTCGGCAAGCTGAAGGGGAGCTGGGTGGTCGCGAGCGAGACCACCGCCCTCGACCTCATCGAGGCGGAGTACGTCCGGGAGGTCGAGCCGGGCGAGCTGGTCGTCCTGGACGGCGACGGGCTCCGCAGCGAGCGGCTCTTCCCGGCCCAGCCGCCGTCGCGCCTCGGCCGCTGCGTGTTCGAGCACATCTACTTCGCCCGCCCGGACACCGTGCTCTTCGGCAAGTCGGTCTACGAGGTGCGCCACGCCTTCGGCAGGAAGCTCGCCGAGGAGCACCCCGTCCCCGCCGACCTCGTCATCCCGGTCCCGGACTCCGGCGTCCCCGCCGCCATCGGCTACGCCGAGCGCTCGGGGATCCCCTTCGCCATGGGGCTCGTCCGCTCCCACTACGTCGGCCGGACCTTCATCGAGCCGCAGCAGTCGATCCGCCACTTCGGCGTGAAGCTGAAGCTGAACGCGCTGCGCGGCGTGCTCGCCGGCAAGCGCGTGGTGGTGGTGGACGACTCGGTGGTGCGCGGCACGACGAGCCGCAAGATCGTGAAGATGATCCGCGCGGCGGGCGCGAAGGAGGTCCACCTCCGCATCAGCTCGCCGCCCACCGCCTGGCCCTGCTACTACGGCATCGACACGCCCACGCGGCAGGAGCTCATCGCGAGCACGCACTCGGTGGAAGAGATCGCGACCTACGTCACCGCGGACTCGCTCGGCTACCTGTCGCAGCCCGGCCTCTACGCCGCCATCGGCGAGGACCGCTCCACCTTCTGCGACGCCTGCTTCTCCGGCGAGTACCTCGTCGCGTTCCCGAAGCGCACCCCGGCGCCGCCGCTGCGGGTCGTCGGCTCCTGAGCGGACGGCACCGGGCGGCTCGCTTCGCGCGCCGACCGTTTGCCCACCGCTCAATCGGGGCGGCCGCGCAGGTGGGGCCGCCGTGGCGTCGGAGAGCGTGCTTAAGCTCGGACGCGCATGGCGGCGAACCCTCAGCGCTACGTCGTCGCGGACGGGAGGGTCCACGTCTACCGGCTGTTCGACGTGGCCGACGCGATCGATCTGCCCGCCGCCGAGCGCGCCGTCGAGGTGGCGATGGCGGCGCCCAAGTCGCGCGCCCGCCTCACCGGCGCGCCGGCAGCGACCGCGCTGGAGCTGCCGCGCCCGCCCCTGGCGATCACCCTCGGCGGGCGCGAGGTGCCGCTCGGCTCGGGGGCGCGCGCCGCGGAGGCGAGCGCGCACGTCTTCGACTACGGGGTCGTGTCGATCCTCTACAAGCTGCCCATCTCCCCGGGCACCGCGCTCGAGGACCTCGTCCGGCTCGGCGAGGAGCTGTTCGGCGAGTCCACCCCGGAGATCGACGGGGCGGCGCGGCGGGAGGCGGAGGAGCTCTGCCGCGCGCTGGGCGGCGCGCTCGAGCGGCCGCACCGCTGGGACGGCCTGGAGAGCTACCAGATCTTCTTCGTGCGGCGCTTCGCGGAGGGCGCGCTGCGGGCGCAGGACCTCCTCGCCGGCGCCCCCATCCCGGAGCTGCTCCTGGGGGAGACGAGCGCGGTCCGCCTCTCGACCGCCGAGCGCCAGGAGGTCCTCTCCCACCACTACACCTACCTGGAGGACGACCTCGCGGTGGTGCACTGGAACAGCGCCCTCGTGGTCGAGCCTTCGGGGGTGGAGGACATCCCCGACCTGCTGGAGTTCGCGACCGCTCACCTGCTCGAGCTGCGCTACTACGACGCGCTGCTGGACCGCGAGCTGCACCGCATCTACGACGAGATCGAGCGGGGGGGCAGCCCGGTCGTGAACATCTTCACCCGCCGCTACCGGGCCCTCCAGCGGCGCACCGCCGCGCTCCTGCTCGAGCTCTCCGAGATGACCGAAAGGCTCGAAAATGCGGTGAAAATCGTCGGGGACTTCTACCTCGCCCGGCTGTACCAGAGCGCCGTCCGGCGCTTCCGGCTCCCGGCCTGGCAGGAGACGGTGCTGCGCAAGCAGCGGCTCCTCGCCGAGGTGAACGACCTCATCGGCGACGCCGCGGACACGAGCCGGAGCGAGCTCCTCGAGGTCGCCATCATCCTCCTCATCCTGTGGGAGGTGGTGGCCGCCTTCCGCTGACGGTGCGGACGCCTCGGCCGCCCCCCGGGAGCGATCGTCACGATCGGCCCATTTTTCAGGGTGATCGTGATGACGTGAAGTTGACGCCTCGATCGGGAAGCGATATCACGCAAGCCATTCGCCGCCCTGGGCGGGCGGTCGACAGGAGGGCTTTCCACATGACGCAGGCTCAGTTCTTCCAGGCGGTGGCCGAGGGCGCGCAGCTGTCGAAGGCCCAGGTCCGTCAGGTGTTCCAGGCGGTCGAGGATGTCGTGACGAAGAAGCTGAAGGGCGAGGGGAAGATCCCGCTCGGCGGCCTCGGCGCGGTGAAGCTCGTGGACCGCAAGGCCCGCATCGGCCGCAACCCGGCGACGGGCGAGCAGATCAAGATCCCGGCGCGCACCGCGATCAAGATCACGCCCGCCAAGGGCCTGAAGGACATCTTCAACAAGAAGGGCAAGAAGTAGCCTTTCGAGAAGGTCCCGACGCCCGCCCGGCCTCACGGCCTGGCGGGCGTCGCATTTCTGGGCGACGGCCGCTCCGGCGGAGCATGGAGAGGCGGAGCCCCGCAGTGAACGTCGCGGCCCGAGCGGCGCCCGACGCGCGCGGGGTGATGGAGCGAACGATGAGCGTCATCGTCGTCCCCGCCGACACCCCCGCCCTGCGCGCGCAGGCGTTCGCGCTGCGCCACGCGGTGTTCGTCGAGGAGCAGCACGTGCCGGTCGAGCTCGAGCGCGACGAGCACGACGACGGCGCGTTCCACGCGGTCGCCCTCGAGGACGGGCGCTGCGTCGCCACCGGCAGGCTCGTCCGCCAGCCGGGCGGCGTCGGCCGCGTCGGACGGATGGCCGTCGAGCGCGCCGCTCGCCGGCGCGGCATCGGAGAGCAGATCCTCGCCGCGCTCGAGGCGCGGGCGATCGCCGACGGGCTCGCGGAGATCGAGCTGCACGCCCAGTGCTACGTGGAGGCGTTCTACGCGCGCGCGGGCTACCGGCGCGCCGGCGAGCCGTTCGAGGAGGCCGGCATCGCCCACGTGGTGATGCGCAAGCCGCTCGCGAGGTAGCGCACCGCTCCCCCCGAGCCTGTCGAAGGGAGGGCGGTGCCGCCGGCCGACCGTCAGCGGATCCGAAGCAGCGTGCTGACCGTCGCGATGATGTCCGCGAACTGCACCGGCTTCTGGAGGTACACGTCGATGCCCAGCTCGGCCGCGCGATCGCGGGCGTCCGGCCCGCCGGCGCTGATGATCACGATGGGGGTCCCGGCGAGCGCCGGATCCGCCCGCATGCGCTCGACCAGCGCGAACCCGTCCATCACCGGCATGTAGAGGTCGGCCATCACGAGGTCGATGGGCGGCGGCTCGACGAGCCGGGCGAGCGCCTCGTGGCCGTTCGGCGCGTACTCCACGGCCACGTCCACGCCGTTCTCGCCCTCGGAGCGCAGCTTGCGCAGGGCGTACTGGTACATCTCCACCACCCGCGCGTTGTCCTCGACCACGAGCACGCGGTAGGTGCGCTTGGCCCGGCCGAGGCCGGTGCGCGCGGTCTCGGCGATGCGGGCGAGCTTGTGCCGGTCGTCCACCCGGTCGACCGGGACCTTGACCGCCACGCCGCGCGCCTGGTCCTGGCCGGCGGGTCGGCGCCGCACCACCTCCACCTCGACCTCCACCGGCTCGAGCAGCCCGGGGAAGCTGACCTGCAAGGGGACGCGGTCGCCCTCGCGCAGATCGCGATCCGTGCGGATGAACAGGCCGCCCGCCGAGACGTTCTCCGTCACGTCGCGGACCGCTTGCTGCATGCCGGGATAGTCGACGCGCAGGACGAGCGGGACGCGCGGATCGCGACGTTTTTCTCGACCGATTTCCATCCGGAGTGGTCGAGTATACAGCGGCGGATCTCCTTGACAATCTTACATGTGCTCACTTAGCCTCGGCGCGCTTTCGCCCCTGCCTTCTCGGACTTCTATGACGAATCCACCGCTCGTCGGGACGGCCGAAGAACTGCCGCGTGAAAAGGTCGAGCACTTCGACCGTGACCTCGCGGAAGTCCTTCGTCGCTACCCGCCCGATCGCAAGGCCGCGGCGATGCTGCCGGCCCTCCGAATCGGCCAGGAAATCTTCGGCTACCTCACCCCCGCCGTGCAGCGGCTCGCCGCCGACCGGCTCGGGACCTCTCCCGCCCGCGCGGAGGAGGTGGCCACGTTCTACGTGATGTTCAACACCAGGCCGATCGGCCGGCATCTCGTCGAGGTCTGCACCAACGTCTCGTGCTGCCTCACCGGCGGCGACCGGCTGTTCGAGTACCTCAAGCACAAGTACGGGGTGACGAACGGCGGGACGTCGCAGGACGGGCGCGTCACGCTGCGCGAGGTGGAGTGCCTCGGAGCCTGCGGCACCGCTCCGGCGATGCTGGTGGACGAGGAGATGTACGAGCGCCTCGACCCGAAGAAGGTCGAGGAGATCCTGGGGAGGCTCGAGTGAGCGAGACGCTCATCCTGACCCGACGCTGGGGGAAGCCCGACTCCGCCGCGCTCCGGACGTACCGGGCCGACGGCGGCTACGCCGCGCTCGACAAGGCGCTCGGCATGGAGCCGGCCGCCATCGTCGACGAGGTGAAGAGGTCGAACCTGCGCGGCCGCGGCGGCGCCGGCTTCGCCACCGGGCTCAAGTGGACCTTCCTCCCCAAGGACATCCGGCCCCGTTACCTCACGGTGAACGCGGACGAGTCCGAGCCGGGCACGTTCAAGGACCGCTACATCATCGAGCACGATCCCCACATGCTGATCGAGGGGATCGCCATCACCTGCTACGCCCTCGACATCCACCTCGCCTACGTCTACATCCGCGGCGAGTTCGCGCGGCAGGCGCGCATCCTCGAGGCGGCCATCGAGGAGGCGCGCGCGGCCGGGATCCTCGGGCAGCGGCTGCTCGGCAAGAAGGACTTCGACCTCGACGTCTTCGTGCACCGCGGCGCGGGCGCGTACATCTGCGGCGAGGAGTCGGCGCTGCTCGAGTCGCTCGAGGGCAAGAAGGGCTACCCCCGCCTGAAGCCGCCGTTCCCGGCGGTGGTCGGCCTGTGGGGCAAGCCCACCATCATCAACAACGTCGAGACCATCGCGAACGTCCCCTGGATCGTCGCGAACGGCGGCGACGCCTTCGCCGGGCTGGGCGTGGGCAAGTCGGGCGGCACGCGCCTGTTCGGCGTCTCCGGCCACGTGAACCGGCCGGGCGTGTTCGAGAAGCCGGTCGACTACAACCTGAAGAAGCTCATCATGGAGGACTGCGGCGGGATCCCCGGCGGCCGGAAGGTGAAGGCCGTCATCCCGGGCGGCTCCTCCTCGCCGGTGCTGCGCGGCGACGAGATCGACATCTCGCTCGAGTTCGACGCGGTGAAGGCGGCCGGCTCGATGTCCGGCTCCGGCGGCGTGATCGTCTTCGACGACTCGACCTGCATGGTCCGCGCGCTCGCCCGCATCTCCAAGTTCTACGCAGAGGAGAGCTGCGGGCAGTGCACCCCCTGCCGCGAGGGCACCTCGTGGATGGAGGGGATCGTCGAGAAGATCGAGCACGGCCACGGCACCGCGGCGGACGTCGCGAAGCTCGAGCAGATCGCCGGGAACATCGGCGGGCAGACCATCTGCGCGCTCGGCGACGCGGCCTCCATGCCGGTGCAGTCCTTCGTGAAGAAGTTCCGGGACGAGTTCCTCCGCCACGTCGAGGAGCGGCGCTGTCCGTTCGGCGACCACGGCTGGGGCCTCGACCAGTCCTCCCGCCCGGCCCTGGTCGGCGGGGTGAGGTACTAGGCGATGGAGACCACGGCAGAGCTCGTCATCTTCTGGATCTTCGCGATCCCCCTCCTGCTCACCGCCATGGGCGTGGTCGTCGCGCGGAACCCGGTCTACGCCGCGATGAACCTCGTCGCCGCGTTCTTCTTCATGGCCGGGATCTACGTCCTCCTCGCGGCCCACCTCATCGCGCTCATGCAGATCCTGGTGTACGCGGGCGCGGTGATGGTGCTGTTCCTGTTCGTCATCATGCTGCTCTCGACGGGCGAGGAGCACCGCGAGCGCGAGCGCCGCAGGGTGATGCAGTACGTGGGCGCCATCGGCGCGGTGTCGCTCTTCGCGGTGCTCGTCGCCGCCATCGCCCGCGTGCCCGACAGCGCCATGGGCGCGCTCGCGCAGCCGGACCGCTTCGGCACCGTGAAGGCGGTCGGGCAGGTGCTCTACACCGAGTACCTCCTGCCCTTCGAGGTGACGAGCCTCCTGCTCCTCGTCGCCATCGTGGGCGCGGTGGTCGTCGCGAAGGAGAAGATCTGAGCCATGGTCCCCGTCACCTGGTATCTGTGGCTCGCCGCGATGCTCTTCACCATCGGGCTCTCCGGCGTCCTCCTCAAGCGCAACGCCCTCATCGTCATGATGAGCGTCGAGCTGATGCTCAACGCGGCGAACCTCACGTTCCTCGCGTTCGCCCGGCAGACGGGTGACGTGGGCGGCCACGCGATCGCCTTCTTCGTCATCGCGGTCGCGGCGGCCGAGGCGGCGGTCGGGCTCGCGGTGGTCATCGCCATCTACCGCACGCGCGGCACGGTGAACATCGACGAGGTCCGCGCGCTGCACGAGTGACGCGGCGGCGCGACCTCGACGGACCGGCTCGGGGTGAGCGCCCTTCGCCGGGCGCCGAGGGCGAGCGGGCCGTCGACAAGCTCAGGGCACGGCGGCACGCGCCGGGGTAAGCTCGCGGCATGATCGCTCGCTGCGCGCGCTGCCAGGGCACCTTCCAGACCGACACCTTCGGGCGCCAGAGGTGCCCGCACTGCGGCGCGGAGCTGCTCCTCACCGATCCCAACGCGCCGCTGCCGCCCGCGGGCGCGCCGCCTCCCCCGCCTGAGCCCGCGGCTCCCGCCGAGGCGGCGCCGGAGGCCGCTCCCCCGCCGCCGCCCGGCGAGCTGCCCCGGGCCGAGGCCCCGGCGCCCGAGCCCGCGTGGATGCGCGGCTCGAAGCAGCCGTCCTGGGGCGCGCCGCCTGCGCCTCCGGAGCACGCCGCCCCGCGTGGCCCGGAGCTGCCGCCTCCGCCCGGGCCGCCCCCCGGCGGCTACGGACCTGGGGGCGGCTGGGGTGGCCCGCCGGGAGGAGGGTGGGGACCTCCCCCCGGAGGCGGCTGGGGTGGTCCCGGGGGCCCCGGCGGTCCGCGGGGCCCGCAGGGTCCCGAGCAGCCCGCCCCGTTCGCCGAGCGGCGCCAGCGCGGCCTCGTCTCCTCGTTCTTCGAGACCTGGAAGCTCGTGGCCCTGCACCCCGGCGCCTTCTTCCGGCGCGTGCGCGTGGACCAGCCCGGCGCCGCCGTGCTCTTCGCGGTGATCGCCTACACCATTGGTAACATCTTCCAGGGGTTCTACAGCCTCGCGACCGGGAGCCGCGTCGCGGAGATGCTCGAGGCCGTCGCGGAGGGCATGCCCGAGGAGCAGGCGCGCTACGTGCGCATGTACGTGGAGAGCCTGTCCGGCTCCTCGACGGTCGCGCAGATCGTGCTCGCGCCGCTCGCCGCGATCATCGGCGTCTACCTGTGGTCGGCCATCGTCCACGGCATCCTGCTCCTCGTCCGCGGGGCGCCGCGCGGGTTCAACGCCACGCTGACCGCGGTGGCGTACGCGTTCGGCCTGAACCTGCTGCTCGTGGTGCCCGGCTGCGGCGGGCTGCTCGCGCTCGGGTGGGCGGCGGTGGCCATGATCGTCGGGCTCGGGGAGACGCAGCGCTGCGGCCCCGGGAAGTCCACCTTCGCGGTGCTGTCCCCGCTCCTGCTGATCGTGATCTGCTCCTGCTGCGCCGCGGCCGGGCTCGGGTTCGGCGGGGTGCTGCAGGGCGGCACGCACTCGGTGAGCCTGTGATCACGAGCGCGGTACGGTGGCGGCGGACCTCGCGCTTCGGGCACGCCGAGGTGTTCGCGATCATGGGCGCGCTGTCGTTCCTCGCGGCGCGGTTCCTCCCGCTGCTCTCGCTCCCGTTCGTCTGTCCGATGCGCGGGCTGGCCGGCATCCCCTGCGCCACGTGCGGCATGACCCACGCGTTCGTCCACCTCGCCCACGGCGAGGTCGCCTCCGCGGTCGCCGCGAGCCCGCTCGGCGCGGCGCTCGCCGCCGCGGCCTGGCTCTTCGCCGCGCTCGACCTCGCGCGCGCCGCGCTCGGCGCGCCCTTGCCCGTTCCCTCCGAGCGGGCGGCGCGCTGCGCGGTCGCGCTCGGGCTGGTGGCACTCCTCGGCAACTGGGCGTTCCTCGTCCTGCGGGAGCTCCGCTCGTGAGCGACACGGTGCTCGGTCTCGTCCTCGTCGCCGCGGGCTACCTCGCGGGCTCGATCCCCTTCGGCGTCGTGCTCGGGCGGTTCGTGCTCGGGGTGGACGTGCGCCAGGTCGGCTCGGGGAACATCGGGGCGACCAACGTCGCGCGGGCCGGCGGCAAGAAGCTCGGGATCGCCGTGCTGCTCCTCGACGCCGCGAAGGCGATCGTCCCGATCCTCGTCGCCCGCTGGCTCCTCGCCGGCACGCCGCGGGCCGAGCTCTTCACCGTGCTCGTCGCGCTCGCCGCCTTCGTCGGGCACCTCTACCCGGTGTGGCTCGGGTTCAGGGGAGGCAAAGGGGTCGCCACGGGCCTCGGCATCTTCCTCGTGCTCTCGCCCTGGGCCGCCCTCGCCGGCGCCGTCACCTACGGCGTCGCCTACGGCGCGACGCGCATCTCCTCGGTGGGCTCCCTCTCCGGCACCGCGGTGTGCGTGCTCGGGACGTTCGTGGCCCACGGCTGGACGAGCCCGGTGAGCTGGGCCGGCCTCGCGCTCGCCGCGCTCATCGTGGTGCGCCACCGCGAGAACATCCGGCGGCTGGTGCGCGGCGAGGAGAAGCGGATGCGGGTGTGAGGCGGCTCTCGGGCCCCCGGAGAGGCGCCGGCCTCGCGGACGCCTCCGCCGGACCAGTGAGCGTGAAGGCCGAAGCCCAGCTCCCGCGCTACACGTTCGGCACCGGCGACACCTCGCCCACGGGGCGGATGAGCACCTGGCGCGGCTTCACGCCGTTCGCCGGACCGACGACGCCCTCGCGCTCCATGCGCTCGATGATCTTCGCGGCCTTGTTGTAGCCGAGCCGCATCTCGCGCTGGAGCTTCGAGACCGACACCTCCTCCATCCGCGAGACGAGGTCGAGGGCCTGGTCGTAGACCGGGTCGTCCTCGTCGGAGTCGTAGCGGCCGTCGCCGCCGCCCTCGCGCGCCTTCAGGATCGAGTCGTCGTAGACCGGCTTCCCCTGCTCCTTGAGGAACTCCACCACGCGCTGGAGCTCCTCCTCCGACACGAACGCGCCCTGCACGCGGGTGACGGGCTGGGTGGCGGTGAGGACCAGCATGTCGCCGTCGCCGAGGAGGGTCTCCGCGCCGGGGCCGTTGATGATGGTCTGCGAGTCGTGGCGCGAGGCGAGGCGGAAGCTGATGCGGGCCGGGAAGTTGTTCTTGATCATCCCGGTGATGACGTCGGTCGAGGGCCGCTGCGTCGCGACCATGAGGTGGATGCCGGTGGCGCGCGCCTTCTGGGCGAGCCGGGCGAGGGAGATCTCCACCTCGCGCGGCGCGGTCATCATGAGGTCGGCGAGCTCGTCGATGACCACCACGATGTACGGCAGCTTCTGCGGGAGCTTCCGCTCGTCGCGCGCCGCCACCGGGTCGGCGGGCGGCGGGACGGTGGGGTCCTCGAACTCGGGGCTCGCCTGCACGGGCTCCTGCGCGACCGGAGCTGCAGCGGCCCGCAGCGCGGCCTCCTCCTCGGTCTCGCCCGCCACCTCGTCCACCACCACCAGCTTGCGGGGCGGCGGCGCGTCCTTCTCCTCGAAGGTGCGCTGCTCGGCGCGGAGCTTCTCGACCTTGCCGTTGTAGCTCTTCAGGTCCTTCGAGCCAGTGTCGGCGAGGACCTGCGTGCGGCGCTCCATCTCGTCCACCGCCCACTGCAGGGCGCGCGCGGCCTTCTGCGGATCGGTGACGACGGGCAGCAGCAGGTGCGGGATGTCCTCGTAGAGCGTCAGCTCCGTCATCTTCGGATCGACCATGATCATCCGCACCTCGGCCGGCGTCTGCCGGTAGAGGAGCGAGCAGATCATGGTGTTGAGCCCCACCGACTTGCCGGAGCCGGTGGTGCCCGCGATGAGGAGGTGGGGCATCTTCTGGAGGTCGACGCAGTACGGGATGCCCTCGATGTTCTTGCCGAGGCCGAGCGGCATGAAGCCACCCGCCGTGGCGAACGCGTCGGACTCGAGGATGTCGCGCAGGTAGACGGTGGCGCGATCGCGGTTCGGCACCTCGATGCCCACGACCCCCTTGCCCGGGATCGGCGCGATGATGCGGATCCGCATGGCGCTGAGCGCCATGGTGAGCTCCTTGTCGAGGTTCTCGATGCGCGCGAGCTTCACGCCGGCCACCGGGGAGAACTCGTAGAGCGTCACCACCGGGCCCGGCCGGATGTGCTTGATCGCGCCCTCGATGCCGTGCTGGCGGAGGGTCGCGACGATGACGTCGGCGGTCCGCGTGAGCGCCTGCTCGTCGACCGCCTTCGCCTTCTCCTCGTGGGCGTCGAGGATGTCGGTGGAGGGGAGCTTGAAGACGTCGCCGGCCTTCGTGAAGGCGAACGCCGGGGCCTCCTTCTTCTTCTCCTTCTTCTTGCTGCGCTCGAGCATCGCCTGGGACACGACGATCTCGGGCCTCGCCGGCGGCTCCGGCAGCGGCTCCGGGGCGGCGGCCTCGGAAGGCGGCAGCTCCACCGCGGCGGGCCTCGCCTCGGACTTCGCCTCGGCGGGCTCCTTCTCGTCGCGCGCCTTGCGCTTCTTCCGGGCCGGCTCGGCGGGCGGCTCCGGCTCCTCGTCGGCGGGAGCGGGCGGACCGAGGCCGCTCACCCAGGCCGGATCCTCGAAGCCGGTGCGGCGGGCGTGCTCGAGCGCGAGGGCGCCGGCGACGGCGCGGGCCTCCGCGCGCGAGTCGTCGTCGCTCGCCTCGATGGTGTCGTCCTCGGCGAGCGCCTCGGAGCCGGCGCGGCGCTGGCGGTCCGCGGCCTCCTCGGCGCGCAGCTCGGCCACCGCGATGCGGTGCTCCTCGACCGCGGCGGCCACCCGATCGGTGGCGAACCCGAACAGCCCGCGCGCGGCGTCCGCCAGCAGGCCGACGATGGTCTGGGGCTTCACGTCCGCGGCGACGATGAGCGCCACGAGCGCGGTGGCCGTGACCACGATCGCGCTGCCCCACGTCGAGAGGAGCCCCTCCGCGCTCGCGCTGAGCGCCCGCCCCACCGCGCCGCCCGCCGGGAACGAGGCGAGCTGGTGGCCGCCCAGGGCGAGGTGGCCGAGCGTCGCGACGCACAGCGTCAGCACCGCGTAGGCGAGCGCGCCCACGATGGTGAGCCGCGGCGGCGCGCCGCGGAAGAGCCGCCAGGCGGCGGCGCCGAGGGCGACGGGGAGGACCAGCGCGGAGAACCCGAGCACGCCGTACACGCCGCCGGCGAGCCGGTGGCCCACGGGGCCGACGAGGTTCGAGGGCGCCATGCCGCGCGCGATGAGCGCGCCGTCCAGCGAGGAGTAGGTCGCGAAGGCGAGGCCGCTCGTCGCGGCGAGCGCGAGGAGCACCACGGCGCCGATGTCCCGGGCCATCCCGGTGCGCGGCGCCGCCTTGCCCGCGGCGCGCGACTCCTTGTCGCCCTTCTTCGAGCGCTCCTTCTCGGGAAGACGACGGTTCGACCTGGCCTTGCCCATGCGCGCGACCACCTGCCCCTCGCTCCGTGAAACGCCCGCGCCGGTGCTGCCGCGCAGGCGCACCCGGGCCCGCCTCCGCTGGACGAGGCCTCGTCCCTCGGAGGATATCGGGGGGGCCCCGAGGGTCAATTTTTCGGCGGGTGCGGTGACCTCGCGTAAGATCCGCGAGAACTCGCGACTTTTCGGAGCGCCATGGACGTCCGCTGCGAGCGCTGCAAGGCCCAGTACGTCTTCGACGACGAGCAGGTCACGCCGTCGGGCCTGGCCGTGCAGTGCACCAACTGCGGGCACCTCTTCAAGGTGAAGAAGAAGGAGCTCGTCGTCACCGTGCCGGTGAAGCCGGGCGAGCTCGACCGCGCGCCCCTGCCGGCGAGCGCCGCCGCGCGCCCGAGCGGCGGCGCCCCGCCGCGCAGCGAGCCGCGGGAGTGGCGCGTGCGCAGCCCCGGCGGCGGCGTCCTCACCTGCCGCGAGCTCACCACCGTGCAGAAGTGGATCGTGGAGGGGAAGATCGCCCGCGAGGCCGAGATCTCGGCGGGCGGCGACACCTGGAAGCGGCTCGGCGAGATCGAGGAGCTCGGCAGCTTCTTCGCGGTGGTGGAGCAGGCGGAGCGCGCCCGCGCGACGCCCGTCGAGACCCCCCGCCCCCCGCGCGTCCCGCCCCCGCCGCCCTCGGGGTTTCCGCCTCCCGCGCTGCCGCTCCCGCCCCCCGCCACGCTGGCGCGGCCGCCGGCGGCGAGGCCCGCTCCCGCCCCTGCGCCCCGCGCGCGTTCGCCGGTCCGACGGCGGGGGCGCGCCGCGCTCTGGGGCGCCGTGGCCGCCCTCCTCCTCGTGGCCGCGGCGGCGGGCGCGTACGGCTTCGTGCCCGGCGCGAAAGAGAAGGTGCGCGCCGGGGTGAGCGTCGTCTCGACCGCGATCGCGCGGGGGAGGCCGACCGCGAACGCGACCCCGACCGCGGGCGTGGACCCACAGGCCGCTCATCCCGAGCGTAGCTCCGTCGCCGAGGCGGCGGAGCGGAGTCGAGGGACGACCCCGACCGCGACCCCGACCCCGACCTCGACCGCGACCGCGACCGCGACCCCGACCGAGGGGAGCTCCGCCTCCGAAGCCGCGGACCGGAACCGAGGAACGAGCCCGGTCGAGGAAGGTCCGGCCGTGGTGGCGGCTCTCCCGCAGCCAGGCTCCTCACCCGCCGGCACGGCCGTCGTCTCCGCGTCCGCCGAGCCCGCCGCGCCTGCCACCGAAGCCCAGGCCGCCCAGCAGCCGAGCCGCCCGCGCGGGCCGAAGGCCCTGCTCGCCGAGGCCGGCCGGCTCCGCGCGCGGGGCGACTACCGGGGCGCGCTGGAGCTGTTCGGCCGGGTCGCCTCGGACGATCCTCAGAACGCCGACGCCCTGGCGGGGCGGGGGCTGTGCTATCTCGATCTCTCCCGCTACGCCCCGGCCGCGGCCAGCTTCGAGGCCGCGCTGGAGCTCGTCCCCGCTCACGCGGACGCGCTCCTGGGCCTCGCCGAGGCGTACCGGGCGCAGGGACGGGACGCGGACGCGATCCGCCGCTACGAGAGATACCTGGCGGAGCACCCCGACGGTGAGGAGGCCGCCGTCGCGCGCAACGCCATCGCCGAGCTGAGGAGATGAACGACATGCCCGATCGCGGAACACCTGGGAAGGCGACGACCACCGAAGACGAGTACTTCGTCCGCGAGGACGCCGAGAAGAAGCGCAAGCTCGCGCTGCAGGTGAAGAAGCAGACCGAGGCCGCCGAGCAGCAGCGGCTGAAGGAGCTGCACTGGATGCGCTGCCCCAAGTGCGGGATGCAGATGCACGAGGTGCGGCTGCGCGGCGTGGACGTCGACGTGTGCTTCTCCTGCAACGGCATCTTCCTCGACCAGGGCGAGCTCGAGCACATCGAGAAGCCCGAGTCGAAGGGCGTCATGAGCTCGATCCTCAACTGGTTCAAGCCCGAGACGAAGAAGCCCGTCTAGGCGCGCCGCATGTCGCTCACGCTCGACGAGGTCCGGCGCATCGCCGCGCTGGCGCGCCTCCGTCTTTCGCCCGAGGAGGAGCGCACCTTCGCGGGTCAGCTCTCGGCGATCCTCGATCACGTCGCCCAGCTCGCGGAGCTGGACGTCTCGGGGGTCGAGCCGATGACGCACGCGCTCGCCGAGGGGGTGCCCTCCCGTCCGGACGAGGTCCGCCCGGGCCTCCCGCCGGAGGAGGCGCTCGCGAACGCGCCCGCGCGCGAGGGGACGTTCTTCGTGGTGCCGAGGATCATCGAGTGAGCGCGCCCGCGGAGCTCACCTCCCTCTCGCTCGCCGAGGCCGGCGAGCTGCTCGCGGCGGGGCGCGGCTCGTCGCGCGAGCTCGTCGAGGCCGCGCTCGCGCGCATCGAGGCGACCGACGGCCGCGTGGGCGCCTTCCTCCGGACGACGCCGCAGCGGGCGCGGGCGGCCGCCGCGGAGGCGGACGCGCGCGCGGCGAAGGGGGAGCGGCGCTCGCCCCTCGACGGCGTCCCCATCGCGCTGAAGGACATCTTCCTCACGAAGGGCGTCGAGACGACCGCCGCCTCGCGCGTCCTGGAGGGCTTCGTCCCGCCCTACGACGCGACGGTGGTGGAGCGGCTCGAGCGCGCCGGCGCGGTGCTCGTCGGCAAGCTCAACATGGACGAGTTCGCCATGGGCTCGTCCAACGAGAACAGCGCGTTCGGGCCCTGTCACAACCCGTACGATCTCGCCCGCACGCCCGGCGGCAGCTCCGGGGGCAGCGCGGCGGCGGTGGCCGCGCGCCAGGTGCACGGGACCCTCGGCACCGACACGGGCGGCTCCGTCCGGCTGCCGGCCGCGTTCTGCGGCGTCGTGGGGCTGAAGCCCACCTACGGGCGCGTCTCGCGCTACGGCGTCATCGCCTTCGCCTCCTCGCTGGATCAGGTGGGGCCGCTCGGCCGCACCGTCCGCGACGTGGCGCAGCTCCTCCAGGTGATCGCCGGCCACGACCCCCGCGACATGACCTCCTCGTCGCGGCCGGTGGACGACTACCTCGGCGGCCTCGAGGGCGGCGCGCGCGGGCTGCGCGTCGGCGTGCCGCGCGAGTGGCTCGCCGGGGGGCTCGCGCCCGGGGTCGAGCGCGCGGTGCGGGAGGCGC
Source organism: Anaeromyxobacter sp. Fw109-5 (assembly GCF_000017505.1). NCBI lineage: Bacteria > Pseudomonadati > Myxococcota > Myxococcia > Myxococcales > Anaeromyxobacteraceae > Anaeromyxobacter > Anaeromyxobacter sp. Fw109-5. The sequence goes on along the minus strand of NC_009675.1, from coordinate 5,075,079 downwards.
TCGCGACGTACGAGCGGCTCGGCGCCACCCTCGTCGAGGTGTCGCTGCCGCACACCCGCTACGGCATCGCCGCCTACTACCTCATCGCGCCCGCCGAGGCCTCCTCGAACCTGGCCCGCTACGACGGCGTGCGCTTCGGGCTGCGCGCGGACGAGGCGCGCGGCCTGAAGGACATGTACGCCGACACGCGCGAGCGCGGCTTCGGGGCGGAGCCGAAGCGGCGCATCATGCTCGGGACCTACGCGCTCAGCGCGGGCTACTACGACGCCTACTACCTGCGCGCGCAGAAGGTCCGCACCCTCGTCCGCCGCGACTTCGACGAGGCGTTCCGCTCCTGCGACGTGGTCGCGGGGCCGGTGGCGCCGACGGTGGCGTTCCGGCTGGGCGAGAAGACCGCCGATCCGCTCCAGATGTACCTCGCCGACGTCTTCACCATCACCGCGAACCTCGCCGCGCTGCCGGGGCTGTCGGTGCCGTGCGGGCTCGAGCGCGAGAGCGGCATGCCGGTGGGGCTCCAGCTCGTCGGCCGCCCCTTCGACGAGGCGACGCTGCTCCGCGCCGCGCGCGCGCTCGAGCGCGAGGCGGGGCCCCTGCCGGCGCCGACGGTATGAACGTGAGGCACGCGCCATGACCCGCCGCATCGCCACGCTGCTCTGGGCCGCGCTCCTCGTCGTGCCGCTCGCCTTCCTGGGCGTCGCCCTGACGCTCGATCGCGGCGCGCCGGCCACCGAGCACCGCACGCTCTTCCTGTGGCTGGCCGCCGCCGCCTCCGCCTTCAACGTGGCGCTCTCGCGGGTCCTGCCGCCGCGCCTCTACTCGGCGCGCGGCAGCGGACGCGAGGCGGCGACGCTCACGCGCTTCCTCGTGGGCTGGTCGCTCTGCGAGGCGGCCGCGCTGTTCCCGCTCGTCGCCTACCTCGTCACGCGCGACGCGCGCCTCGTCGTGGTGCTCGCGCTCGACGTCGTCGCCCTCGCCTTCCTCTACCCGAGCGATCGGCGCTGGAACCGCCTCGCGCCGGCCGGCTCCGGCGGCGCGCTCGGCCCGCGCCAGGGGGCCCACTAGCGATGCCGGTCTCGGACTTCCAGGTGGTCCTCGGGCTCGAGGTCCACGCCCAGCTCCTCACCCGCAGCAAGATCTTCTGCGCCTGCCCCACCGAGTTCGGCGGCGCACCCAACACCCACGTCTGCCCGGTCTGCCTGGGGCTCCCCGGCGCGCTCCCCGCGCTGAACGCCGCGGTGGTGGAGATGGCGATCCGCACGGGGCTCGCCCTCGGCTGCGAGATCCAGCGCCGCAGCGTGTTCGCGCGGAAGAACTACTTCTACCCGGACCTGCCGAAGGGCTACCAGATCTCGCAGTACGAGCTGCCCATCTGCTCCGGCGGCGGCGTGGACATCGCCGTGGGCGGCGAGGCGCGGCGCATCCGCCTCACCCGCATCCACATGGAGGAGGACGCGGGCAAGAACGTGCACGACGTGACCGCGGCGGGCTCCGGCGTGGACCTGAACCGGGCCGGCGTGCCGCTCCTCGAGATCGTCTCGGAGCCGGACCTCCGCTCGATCGACGAGGCCATCGCCTACCTCAAGTCGCTGCGCGCCATCCTCATGGCGCTCGGCGTGAACGACGGGAACCTGCAGGAGGGGTCGTTCCGCTGCGACGCGAACGTGTCGGTCATGCCCCGCGGCGCCACCCGGCTCGGCACGCGCTGCGAGCTCAAGAACATGAACTCCTTCCGCTTCCTGCGGCAGGCCATCGACTACGAGGTGCGCCGGCAGGTGGAGCTCATCGAGTCCGGCGGCAAGGTCGACCAGGAGACGCGGCTCTTCGACCCCGATCGCGGGGAGACGCGCTCGATGCGGTCCAAGGAGGAGGCGCACGACTACCGCTACTTCCCGGAGCCGGACCTGCCGCCCGTGCTGGTGGACGAGGCGCTCGTCGAGCGCATCCGGCGCGAGCTCCCGGAGCTCCCGCGGGCGCGCTCGGCGCGCTACCAGCGCGACCTCGGCCTCTCGGCCCAGGACGCGGAGCTCCTCGTCTCCGACAAGGGCATCGGCGACTTCTTCGACGCGACGCTCGCGGCGTACGGCGCCTCGCCGGACGCGGCCAAGCGGATCGCGAACCTCCTCAACGGCGACGTCGCCCGGCTGGCGAACGAGCTCTCGCTGGAGCCCGCGGCGTGGCGGATCGCGCCGGCGCAGCTCGCGGCGATCCTGCGCCTCCAGGACGCGCAGACCATCGGCGGGCCCGGCGCGAAGCAGGTGGTGGAGGAGGTCTTCCGCTCCGGCGCCGAGCCGGCCGAGGTGGTGCGGGAGAAGGGGCTCGCGCAGGTGTCGGACGAGGGCGCACTCGAGGCCGCCGTGGACCGCGTCCTCGCCGCGAGCGCGGGTGAGGTGGAGCGCTACCGCGGCGGGAACAAGAAGCTCCTCGGCTTCTTCGTCGGGCAGGTGATGAAGGAGACGCGCGGCAAGGGTAACCCCGCCGTGGTGAACGCCCTCCTCAAGAGGAAGCTGGGCGGGTAGAGTCCGCTCCTCGGTGGTGGACCGCTCCGCGCGCACCGGCGCGGGCGAGCAAGCCCTGGCGCGGGCGCGGGAGCGAGGGAATGGCGAGGTGGGCAGGCTGGGGCGCAGGGCCCTCCGGCGCCGGCGCGGCCGGCGGGCCGACACGGCTGTTCCTGGCCATCGCGCTCGTGGGCTGCGCCATCGTCGCGGGCGTCCTCGCGATCGAGCGCCGCTTCTCCGCCGCCGCGGCCGCCGCGATGGCGGCGGTTTACTTCGCCCTGCGGCTCTTCGCGGGGCTGGGGAGGCAGTCGCGATGAACCCGCAGCCGCTCCGTCCCGTGATCTACGACGAGGGGCGTGACGTCGTCCGCGTCCTCGATCAGCGCCGCCTGCCGTCGGAGGAGGTCTGGCTCGACCTCGCCTCCTGCGACGAGGTCGTGCAGGCCATCAAGGACCTCACCGTCCGCGGCGCGCCCGCGATCGGGGTGGCCGCCGCCTACGGGCTGGCCCTCGAGTCACGGCGCGGCGCGGAGCCGGCGCGGCTGCGCGAGGCGTCCGAGCGGCTCGTGCACGCCCGCCCCACGGCGGTGAACCTCGCCTGGGCGGTGCGGCGCATGTCGCGTCGGCTCGGGCTGGGCCCGGCGGCGCTGCTCGAGGAGGCGCACGCCATCCGCGACGAGGACGAGGCCGCCTGCCGGCGGATCGGCGCGCTGGGCGCGGCGCTCCTCCCCCCGCGCGCGAGCGTCCTCACCCACTGCAACGCCGGCGCGCTCGCCACCGCCGGCTACGGGACCGCCCTCGGCGTCGTCCGCGCCGCGGTGGAGGGGGGGAACCCCGTCACCGTCTTCGCCGACGAGACCCGGCCCTTCCTGCAGGGCGCCCGGCTCACCGCGTGGGAGCTGAAGCGCGACGGCATCCCGGTGACGCTCCTCACCGACAACATGGCCGGCTGGCTCATGGCGCAGGGCGAGATCGCGTGCGTGGTGGTCGGCGCGGACCGCATCGCGGCGAACGGCGACGTGGCCAACAAGATCGGCACCTACGCGCTCGCGGTGCTCGCGGCCTACCACCACCTCCCGTTCTACGTGGCGGCCCCGTGGAGCACGGTCGATCTGGCGACGCCGGACGGCTCGGCGATCCCGATCGAGGAGCGCGGCGACGAGGAGGTGGTGACGCTCGCCGGCCAGCGCATCGCCCCCGCCGGCGTGCCGGCGCGCTATCCGGCCTTCGACGTCACGCCCGAGCCGCTCGTGACGGCCATCATCACGGAGCGTGGGGTGGTGCGCCGCCCGTTCGCCCCGGGGCTGGCGGCGCTCGCCGCCAGGTAGGCAAACCGGCGCCTTCCGGCGCCCGTCACGTTGCGTCTAACATCCGCGCCCGCATGGCCGACATCGGCTCGACGCGGGTCTTCGGGCACGCCCGCCGGGGCGTGAAGATCATCGGGCTCCGGCGCCGCCCGCTCGCGGACCTCTATCACCGGCTCGCCACGGGGAGCTGGTCCCGCCTCGTCACGATCTACGCGCTCGTCTTCTTCGGCACGCAGGCGCTCTTCGGGCTCGCCCACCTCGCGCTCGCGGCGGAGTGGCCGCCGGGGACGGCGCTGCTGCCCGCCCTGCTCGCCGCCGCGGACGCGCCGCCCGCGCCCGCCGCGCCCCTCTCCGGACGGTGGCTCGCCGCCGGCGCCGTGTCCGCCGTCGAGACCTTCGTCCGCTGGCTCCTCGCGGTCATCGGCGCCGGCATCCTCCTCGCCAAGTACTCGCGCATCCCGGCGCGCGTCATCTTCAGCCGGGTGGCCGTCGTCGGCCCGCACGCGGGCGGGCGGGCCCTCCTGTTCCGCATGGCGAACGAGCGGACGAGCCACATCCTCGACGCCAAGGTCTCGGTGATGCTCGTGCGCGACGAGCCCGGCGAGGACGGCGAGGTGGTGCGGCGCGCCCACGACCTGCCGCTCGCCCGCGGCGGCTCGGCGCTGTTCTCGCACGCCTGGACGGCGGTCCATCCCATCACCCGGGAGAGCCCGCTCTCCGGCGAGACCGAGGCGTCGCTCGCGGCGGCGGACGCGGAGCTGGTCGTGACGCTCTCGGGCTTCGACGAGGGCCTGAGCCGCGTCATCCACGCGCGCCGCACCTACCTGCCCGAGGACCTGCGCTGGGAGGCGCGCTTCCGCGACATCGTGAAGGTCCTGCCCCGGGGAGACCACGCCGTCGACTACCGCCGCTTCCACGAGGTGACTGCGATCGAGCCCCCCGGCGAGCGCACCCCGCGGCGCGCCGCGCGTTGAGGGGCGGCCGGATCGGGGGCCGGCGAGCGTCGCCGCGATGCGTTAGATTCGAGCGATGGCGACCCGCACCTGCCCCGCCTGCGCGCGCCCGCTCGGCTCGAGCGCGGACTGCCTCTCCTGTCGCGAGGCCGCGGCGAACGAGCTCGCCCGCGAGGCGAGGGACATCACGCCGGAGAGCCTCCCCGAGCGCGTCTCGGCGGCGCGCCGGTTCCTGCGGCGGCCGCCCTGGTACGCGCGCCGCACACCCGGCGCGTTCCGCGCGAAGCTGCGGCTCCTGTGGATGGTGCTGCGAGACTACGCGAACGGCTCCTACCGCAAGGTGCCGTGGAAGTCGCTCGCCGCGCTGGCGGCGGCGGTCGCGTACGTGCTCTCGCCGCTGGACCTCGTTCCGGACGTGCTGTTCCCCATCGGCTTGGCCGACGACGCCGTGCTGCTCGCGATGACCTGGGGCCTCGTGAAGCGCGAGCTCCGCGAGTACTGCTCGTGGAAGGGGCTCTCGCCGGCTCACTTCGGTCTTTGATGTCGTACGGCGCGGTGCCTGCGTCCGCGGCTCCGTGCTCGTTCGCCGCGCGATTCGACAATCGACGCGCTCGTTCGTCGCGAGCGCGGACCCGAGCAGTCGAAAATCGTTGCTTGGTCCCTCCGTGTCCCTTCGCTCCCGGTGCTACCATGCGTGGGTCTCTTCGACCCGAACGCTCCGAGGGGGAGCAGCGATGCAGAGGAAGACGCTCGTACTCGGCCTGGCCCTGATGATGGCGACCGGCTGCGCGGCCCACGTGCCGATGGCGCCGCCCGCCCAGGACCTCGCGGCCAAGCAGTTCGCTCCCGCGCAGCAGACGGCGAACCTCTACGTGTACCGCCACGAGCAGTTCGGGTACGCGGTGTCGATGGGCGTCCTGCTCGACGGCACCTGGCTGGGGGACACCGCGGCGAAGACCTTTCTCCACCTGCCGATCCCTCCCGGCGAGCACCGCGTGATCTCCAAGGCGGAGAACACGGCGGAGATCGTCTTCGCCGCCGAGCCGGGGAAGAACTACTTCGTGTGGCAGGAGGTGAAGATGGGCTTCGCGGCGCCGCGGAGCGCCCTGCACCTCGTCGACGAGGCGGAAGGTCGCGCTGCGGTCACCCAGTGCTCGCTGGCGACGACCAACGCGTCCAGTCACGGCGCTCCCGCGCCGGGCTGCACCAAGGACACCGACTGCAAGGGTGATCGGATCTGCTCCGCCGGCGCGTGCGTCGCGCCGGCCCCGGCGGCGCCGGGGGTCATGTAGCGATCACGGCGAGGGCGGCCGCGCCTCGACGTCGCGCCGTCAGGGCGCTCGCATCTCCGCGGCCAGCGCGCGGACCGCCGCCTGCGCGGCCGCGGCGTGGGGCGCGCGCCAGGGCCGGCCGTGCCCCGGCAGCACCCACTCGAACCGGTGGGCCGCGAGCCGCCCCATCGAGCGCGTCTGGGCCTCCCAGTCCCACCAGCACACCGCGCGAGACGCCCCGAGCCTGCCCTCGGCGTCGCCCCACAGGTGATCGCCGGTGAAGAGGTACGTCTCGCGGAAGAGCAACGCCGTCGAGCCCGCGGTGTGGCCCGGCACCGGGATGGCGACGAGGCCGTCCGCGAGCGGCACCGGCGCGTCGCCGTCGAGCCGGAGCTCCACCTCGCGCGTGCGCGCGGTCACGTCGCGCGCGTGGAGCACGCGGACGCAGCCGAGCGCCTCCGCCCAGCGGGCGTGATCGGCCACGTCGTCGCGGTGGGTGAGGAACATGAAGCGGGCGCCGCCCAGCGCGCGGACCCGCTCGACGAGCGGCGCCGCGAAGCGGGGCGAGTCGACGAGGACGTTGCCTCCCGGGCGCAGCACGAGCCAGGAGGCCGCGCCGAAGGAGGACTCCGCCGCGTAGCCGCAGTCGAGGACGTCGGGGACGTCCGGCGCGAGCGCGACGGGCGGGGCACGCGATGCTTCGCGCACGCCCGCGCCGGAGTCCGAGCCGATCGCGGCGACCGGGCAGGACACGAGCGCGATGAGCGCCCGGTCCCGCGCCCCGGGATCCGCGGGCTGGCGCGCCACGAAGGCGCGGTCGTCCTCGCCGCCGCCGTAGGTCGCCGGCGCGAGGCGGCGGCAGGTGTCGCAGGCGATGCAGCGATCGTCGACGAAGAGATCGCCCGGAGCGTTCTCCGGGGCGGCGCGCGCACGAAGGGCCACGCCGGTGAGATAGCCGGCGTGGCCCGCAGGGGACAGCGTCGCGGCGGCGGGCTAGTGCTTGCCCTTGTGCTTGCCGTGGCCGCCGTGGCCGTGATCGTCGTGATCGTGGTCGTGACGATCGCGGCGGTCGTGATCGCGACGGTCGTGATCGCGGCCTCGGTAGTACGCGGGCGCAGGCTGGGGCCGTCCGGGGCCGGCGTAGTGCTTCCCCTTCGCGGGCTTCCAGCGCTTGTAGTGGCCGGGGGGAATCTTCACGAGCCTGGCGGGGACGACCCGAGCCGGGGCGACCACCCAGCCGCTGCGGTGCGAGCGCGAGCGGTACCAGACGTGATCCTCGCGGGCCCAGTAGTAGCCGTCGACGAAGAACACCTCGTGATCGCACTCCGGGACGACCTGGACCCCGGGCTGGATCACGACGAGCTGCGGGAGGACGACGGGGAGATCGATGCTGATGCCGGCGGAGGCGCGGATCTGCGCCTCGGCCAGCGCCGGCAGCAGGAGCGCTCCGGCGAGAGCGAGCGTGAGCTTGCGCATAGTGGGCGCAGGATCCGGTGATCGGGTGGTCCGCGCAATGTGAGGCGGTTAGGCAGGCAGGCGCACCAGGGGAGCGACCCGAGCCAAGCCTCGGGATTCCTTGACAGCCCCGCCGAGTCGATCGTATATGACCGCCCTTCCGGAGGCCCGGAGGCGCGCCGTTTCGCGGCCGCGCGCCGGGGAAATCCTCCCAGATTTCGAGGAGAAGGCGATGTACGCGGTGATTCGGACCGGCGGGAAGCAGTACCGCGTCGCGCAGGGCGATCGGCTCAAGGTCGAGAAGCTCGCAGGCGACGTCGGCGGCAAGATCAGCTTCGAGGTGCTGCTCGTCGGCGGCGACGGCGAGGCGAAGATCGGTGCGCCGGTCGTCTCGGGCGCGGCGGTCGAGGGCGAGATCGTCGCCCAGGACAAGCACAAGAAGGTCGTCCACTTCCGCAAGAAGAAGGAAGGCTGGACGAAGAAGCGGGGCCACCGGCAGCCGTACACCGAGGTCCTCATCACCGCGGTGCGCGCGTAGCTCGCGCCCCTCTGGCTTCAGCGGAGTAGAAAATGGCTCACAAAAAGGGACAAGGCTCCTCGCGCAACGGCCGTGACTCTCCCGGCCAGCACCGCGGCATCAAGGTCTACGGGTCCGAGAAGGTCGTGGCGGGCAACATCCTCGTCCGCCAGGTCGGCACCCTCGTCCACCCCGGCGCGAACGTCGGCATGGGCAAGGACTTCACGCTCTTCGCGCTCGTGGACGGCACGGTGAAGTACAGCCGCGCCCGGGGCGATCGGCGTATCGTCTCCATCCTCCCGGAGGCTTGAGCTCCCGCCTCGACGGGCTCACCCTTCGACAGGCTCAGGGTGAGCGGCCGCTCGGGCCCATCGCAGCGGTCGGGACCAGCGGTGACCCTATGTCGACGCCGCGGGCCATCAGGTCCGCGGCGTTCGCATTTCTAGCAAGGCGACCATGAAGTTCGTCGACGAGGTCCGCATCCACGTGAAGGCCGGCGACGGCGGCAACGGCGCCGTGGCGTGGCGGCGGGAGAAGTTCATCCCGCGCGGGGGCCCGGCCGGCGGCGACGGCGGCAACGGCGCCGACGTCGTGCTGGTGGTCGACCCGCAGCTCTCGACGCTGCTCGACTACCGCTACGTGCGCGAGCACCGCGCGAAGAGCGGCGAGCACGGGCAGGGCTCGGACATGAACGGCCGGGACGGGGAGCCGCTCGTCCTGCGGGTGCCGCCCGGGACGGTGGTGAAGGACGCGGCGACGGGCGAGCTGATCGCCGACCTCGGCGCGGCGGACGAGCGGCTCGTGGTGGCGAAGGGCGGCCGCGGCGGCCTCGGCAACATGAACTTCGCGACCTCCACGAACCAGGCGCCACGCTACGCGGAGGACGGCACGCTGGGCGAGGAGCGCGACCTCGTCCTCGAGCTCAAGCTCCTCGCCGACGTCGGCATCGTGGGCTACCCGAACGCCGGCAAGTCGACCCTCATCAGCCGCATCTCCCGCGCGCGACCCAAGATCGCGGACTATCCGTTCACGACGCTCGTGCCGAACCTCGGCGTCGTCTCCTGGCGCGAGCGGAGCTTCGTGGTCGCCGACATCCCGGGGCTCATCGAGGGGGCGCACGAGGGCGCTGGCCTGGGCCACCAGTTCCTCCGCCACGTCGAGCGCTGCCGCGTGCTCGTCCACCTCGTCGAGGGCGCGAACCCGGAGGAGGGGCGCTCACCGAAGGCCGACTACGAGGCCATCAACCGCGAGCTCGCGCTGTACTCGCCGACGCTGGCGGAGAAGCCGCAGATCCTGGCCGTCACGAAGATCGACGTCCCCGAGGCGCGCGCCGCCGGGGAGAAGCTCAGGAAGGCGTTCGCGCGCCGCAAGCAGCCGGTCGAGGTGCACCTCGTCTCCGCGGTCACCGGCGAGGGGATGCCCGAGCTGATGGACGCGGTCGGGCGTGCCCTCTACGCCGAGGCGCCCCGCCGCGGCGGCCGCGGCCGGCGGCTCGGAAAGCCGAGGGCGGAGAAGTGACCCGGCGCGGCGAGGCGGCGGCGGAGCCCGCGGGCGGCGACGAGCGGCCTCGGCTCGGCGACGCCGGGTTCCTCGTCCCCGAGCGCCGCGCCCGCATCGACGCCGTCGTCGCGAACCGCACCCGCACGCTCACCGTCGTGATGGAGGCGTTCTGCGATCCGCAGAACGTGAACGCGGTGCTGCGCACCTGCGAGGCGTTCGGGATCCAGGAGCTCCACGTGATCGAGGGGCCCATGAAGCCCTACGATCGCAACAAGAAGATCAGCCAGAACGCGGACAAGTGGGTGGACGTCCGGCGCTGGAGCTCGACGGGCGAGTGCCTCGCGCACCTCAAGGCCGAGGGGTTCGCGATCTACGCCACCCACCTGGGAGAGGGCGCGAGGACGCTGGACGCGCTGTCGTTCGCGGGCAAGGTGGCGCTCGTGTTCGGCAACGAGCACCGCGGCGTCTCGGACGAGGCGGTCGCGCTCTCGGACGCGGTGTACGTCATCCCGATGCACGGCTTCGTGCAGTCGCTCAACGTGTCGGTCGCCGCGGCGATCTCGATCGCGAAGGCGGTCGAGCGGCGCGCGGCGGAGCGCGGCCGGCACGGCGACCTCTCCGAGCTCGAGGCCGCGGCGCTGCGCGAGCGGTTCTACGTGCTCGCGGTGAAGCAGCGGGCCAGGATCGCCAAGGCCGAGCGGGTCGACGAGCGGCGCGCGGCGCGGCGCCGCTGAGCGCGCTCGCGCTCCGCCGTCGTCGCGCCGGGCGTACGCGGCCGTCCTACAATGCGGCCGCGATGAGCCCCCCCGATCCGCCCCGCTCCCGGACGGCGAGCCCCCTGCGACTCCTCGCGCGCGGCCTCCTCGCGCTCGCCGGCTGGCGCGCCGAGATCGTCCCGCCCCCCGGGCCGCGGTGCATCATCATCGTCTACCCCCACACCTCGAACTGGGACTTCGTGGTCGGCTACCTCGCGAAGCTGGCCTCGGGGCTGCCGCTGCGCTTCGTCGGGAAGGACACGCTGTTCCGGGGGCCGTTCGGGCCGCTCTTCCGCCGCATGGGAGGGATCCCCGTGGACCGGCGCGCGCCGCGGGGGTTCGTCGGCGCGCTCGCCGAGGAGCTCCGTCGCCGCCCGCGGATGTGGCTCGCGATCGCGCCCGAGGGCACGCGGGCGTACCGGGACCACCTCAAGTCCGGCTTCTACCGGCTCGCCCTGGAGGCCGGGGCGCCGGTGGGGCTGGGCTACATCGACTGGAGAGCCCGCCGGGTGGGCCTCGACACCTACGTGACGATGACCGGCGACGAGGCGGCCGACCTCCAGCGGATCCGCGCCTTCTACGCGGGGAAGGCCGGGAAGCGGCCGGCGCAGGCGAGCGCGATCCGGTTTCGCGAGCGGCGGTAGGCGCCCGCGACCTGCCGCGACCGCGGGCCGACTCGCGTAGACTCCCGCCATGACGAACGCCCCCGACTACGCCTTCGCCGCGCGCGTGGCCTCGCTGAGGAGCTCCGCCATCCGGGAGATCCTGCGCGTCGTCGCGCGGCCCGACGTCATCTCGTTCGCCGGGGGCCTGCCCGCACCCGAGCTCTTCCCGACCGAGGCCCTCGCCTCGCTCGCGCGGGAGCTGCTCGTCTCGCCCCGCGGGCCGGCGGCGCTCCAGTACGCGGAGACGGAGGGGCACGAGGGACTGCGCGCGCGCATCCTCGGGCGGGTGCCGTTCCCTGCGAGCGCGTTCGGAGACGACGGGATCCTCGTGACGCAGGGCTCGCAGCAGGGGCTCGATCTCCTCGCGAAGCTGTTCCTCGATCCCGGCGACGAGGTCCTCGTCGAGACGCCCGCCTATCTCGGCGCGGTCCAGGTGTTCCGCTTCTTCGGGGCGCGCGTCACGTTCCTGCCCTGCGACGCGGACGGGCTCCGGCCCGACGCGCTCGCGGACGCGCTCCGACGGCGCCCGAAGCTCCTCTACCTCACCCCCACGTTCCAGAACCCGAGCGGCCTCTGCTACCCGGAGGCGCGCCGGCGCGAGGTGCGCGAGGTCCTCCGGAGCTCCGACGTGATCGTGCTCGAGGACGATCCGTACCGCGACATCTGGTTCGACGCGGCGCCGCCCCCGCCCGTCGTGCTCGGACACGACCCCGCGCGCGCCGTGTACCTCGGCAGCTTCTCCAAGACGGCGGTCCCGGGCCTGCGCGTCGGCTTCCTGCTGGGGCCGCCCGCCATCGTCCGCCGCGGCGTCCTCGCGAAGCAGGCGACGGACCTCCAGACCAACACGCTCGGGCAGCACCTGCTCTTCGAGCTGCTCGGCCAGGACGGGTTCGCGCGCCACGTCGAGGGTCTCCGGCGCGAGTATCGCGCTCGCCGCGACGCGCTCGAGGGTGGGCTCGCGGCGACGATGGGAGATCGGCTGTCGTGGAATCGCCCCGGCGGCGGCATGTTCCTCTGGGCGCGCATCGCCGCGGGAGGCGACGCGGCCGAGCTCCTCACCCACGCGCTCGCGGAGGGGCTCGCCTTCGTGCCGGGCGGCGAGTTCCACCGGGAGGGCGAGGGGAAGGACACGCTCCGGCTCAACTTCACGCACAGCGCCCCTGCGCGGATCGCCGAGGGCGTCGCGCGGCTCGCACGCGCGTTCGAGCGGTGGCGCGGGTAGGACGGCGCCGGGCCCGCTCCGGGCGGTCCGGCGCTCCCGCCGACCGACCCCGACCCCTCGACCTCGACCCGCGTCGCGCATCGCACCGGCGGGTCTTCATCGCCGTCGGCGCGAGGACTGGACGAGCGGGCAGAGCAGGTCCGAGGAAGGTCGCGCAATGTCTCGCGACATTCACTTACGGTATCTGCTGTCTTTCTCGACGCGCCGAAGACGTGTGAGCGCGTTTCGCCTCGAACCTCGGTGCGCGACCTCTCCATCATCGCCACGCCCCCCGAGGACCGGCGCGCTCAAGAGGGCAACGTTCACCCCGCAACTGGGACTCGCGTCGCTCGCAAGAGCTATCGCTGGCTGAGGATCTCGAAGCCGCCCGCCTAACGACCGCTCGTGGCGAGCTTGTCGAACCACGAGCGGGACGCCGCTCGCCCTTCGACAGGCTCAGGGCGAACGGCACTCCAAGAACACCGCCCCAGCTGCCATTCAGCAGGGCTTGTGGGCAACGTGACCGCGGTCGGCGGAACGGGGGCCATGCCGACCGCAGCGCCTTCCGGCGACGCGGCGGACGCGCGGCGACGCCGCCCCTCCGGCCCCTCGTAGCCCGCTTTCCCTTGCTCGTACTGCTCCCTCGTGCGTGCCCACCACGGTCGCGCGGTCGGCACCTCGTCCGGAGTCCAGCGCGAGCCGATGTGACGAATGACAAACACCCCGGCCTCGCCCCCGACCTCACACCTCCGGGCGGTCAGCGGCTGCTCCTGCGTTCGTCGGGCGCGCGGTCGCCGCCGGCCGCCGCGAGATCCAGACGGCGGCGAACGCGCCGAGCGCCACGGCGAGGACCGCGATCCACGGGGCGAGGAGATCGATCTCGCGCTTGAGGGCGCTCCGCTCCGCGGCCCAGAAGAGCGCGATGCCCGCGGCGGAGAGCGTGGCGCCCGCCGCCACGAGCCCGCGCGCGAGGCGCCCCTTGCCGGGCCGCCTCGCGAGCCAGGCCAGCCGTAGGCCGGCGCCCACGGCGAGCAGCGTCCCGAGGAAGAACAGCCATGCGCCGGCGACGCCGCCGACGAGCCCGGGGAAGTCGTACGCGTTCACGCGGCCTCCTCGCGACAGCCGCCCCAGAACGTCGCCAGATCGGGCGGCAGCGGCGACTCCAGACCGACCGGCTCGCGCGTGCGCGGGTGCGGCAGCTCGAGCCGCCACGCGTGCAGGGCGTGGCGCGGCAGCCGCAGGCGCGCGTGATCCTCGTCGGTGAGGGCGTGGCGGGTGAAGCGGTCGAAGATGTTCTCGTCGGGCCCGTAGATCTTGTCGCCGACCATGGGGAGCCCCGCGTGCGCGAGGTGCGCGCGGATCTGGTGCTGGCGCCCGGTGCGCGGCCGGCACGCGAGGAGCGCGACGGGGACGCCGCCCGCGAGCACGCGCCGGGCGAGCACCTCGAAGTCGGTCGCCGAGGCGAGCCCGCCCGCGTCGACGTGCATGCGGACGCGCACGGCCGAGGCGCCGGTGAGCGCCAGCGGCGCGTCCACCGTGAAGGTGTCCTCCCGCGGCGCGCCCTCGGCGATGGCGAGGTAGGTCTTCTTCACGCGGCCCTGGGCGAAGTCGCGCTTCATGCGCGAGGTCCACTCCGGCGCGCTCCCGCAGGCGAGGAGCCCGGAGGTCTCGCGGTCGAGCCGGTGGGCCGGGTCCACCTTGCGGTCCGGGAAGCGCGCCCGCGCGAGCGAGGTGAACGTGTTCGCGGAGTAGCGCGCGGTCGGATGGACCGGCAGGCCGGCGGGCTTGTCCACCACGAGGAGCGCGCCGTCGTCGTGGACGACGTCGAAGACCTGCGGCGTATCGGGCTCGGGCTCGGCGTCCTTGAGGAGCGCGAAGGCGAGCCCTGCCACGACCCGCGTCGACGGCTTGAGCCGCCGTCCGTCCTCGGCCTCCAGGCGGGTCTCGATGAGCCGCTGCACCCGCTCGCGCGAGAGCCGCCGGATCTTCTCCTGCAGGTAGCGATCGAGCCGCCAGCCTGCGTAGTTCGGCTCGACGGTGAAGCGGACGCGGACGACCTCGGGCACGGGCGGACCATAGCAAAGGTGTCCGCTTCGCGCGCCCAGCCGCCAGCTCGCGCGCCGGCCCGTCTCCGGAGGCTCACTCTCCCGCACACGCCCCGAACGTGACTTGGAACGGCGGGAAAGGCTACGCTCGCTCGGACGCCCCCTTCCCAACCAAGGAGAGATCCATGAGGAAGCTGCTCGCGCTGCTCGTCGCGCTCCCGCTCGCGGTCGCCGCCCAGGACGTCCCCGCTCCGCCCCAGCCGTCGTCGAGCGGCGCGGCTCCCTACTACCCGCGCTCGCAGCAGCGCGACGGCTGGTACATCGGCTTCGGCGTCGGCTTCGGCGACGGGAGCGTGTCCGGTCAGGGCGAGAGCCTGTCCTTCAACGAGATGAACTTCGATCGCGACCCGACGCGCATCGGGCTCAACTTCAAGGTCGGCTGGACCGTCACCCCCCGCCTCCTCCTCGGCTTCGACATCACCGCCGCTCGTGCGCAGGCGAGCGGCGGCGGCGTGACGACGGCCACCCAGATCACCAACTACGACGCGGTCGCGACGTTCTTCCCGATGGAGCGGGGCTTCTTCGTGCGCGGCGGGCTCGGGCTCTCGGCGCTGTCGCTCGCGTACGACGACGGGCTCGACGACGTCACCGACACCTACGGCGGCACGAACATCCTGGGCGGCCTCGGCTACGCGTTCTGGCTCGGCAAGCAGTTCAACCTGACGGTCAACCTCGACGCGTCGAAGCAGTTCTACGGCTCGAGCGACCTCGACCCGGAGGGCTCGCAGTTCTGGATGCTCTACGCCGGCTTCGACTGGTACTAGCGCCGCCCGCCACGAGCGCCGTCGCGCCCCGCCGCTCGAGCGAGCGCCGGGGCGCTCGTGCATTTCCGGCGCGAGATCGATCGCTTGCGGGCGGGCGTTGACGGGGTGCCGTCCTTCCCGTACGTTGGCGCCCCGGTTTGAGACGCGTCGCAGTCATCATCCCGGCCCGGTTCGGAGCCCAGCGCTTCCCCGGGAAGCCCCTCGCCGATCTGGCAGGCCAGCCCCTGATCGCCCATGTGGTCGATCGGGCCCGGCGGGCGCGTGGCGTCGACGCCGTGGCGGTGGCGACCGACGACGCGCGCATCGCGGCCGCGGCGGAGGCGGCCGGCGCGGCGGCGATCCTGACCGGCCCGGCGAGCACCGGGACGGACCGGGTGGCGGAGGCGGCCCGCAAGCTCATGCCCTCGCCGGACGTGGTGGTCAACCTGCAGGGCGACGAGCCGCTCATCGAGCCGGAGGCGATCGAGACGCTCGTCCGCGCGATGGAAGGCGGCGTGGAGATGGCGACGCTCGCCCGCCCGCTGGAGCCGGAGGAGCTCGAGCGGACGCAGGTGGTGAAGGTGGTGACGGACCGGCACGGTGACGCGCTGTACTTCTCGCGCGCGCCGATCCCGCACCGCCGGGCGGGCGGCGTGAGCGCGCTCGCCCGCGCGCACGTGGGCATCTACGCGTTCACCGCCGCGTTCCTCCAGGAGTTCGCCGCGCTGCCGCCCGGGCGGCTCGAGGCGGAGGAGTCGCTCGAGCAGCTGCGTGCGCTCGAGCATGGACATAGGATCCGCGTGGCCGACACCGCGTACCGGGGGTTCGGGATCGACACGCCGGAGGACCTCGACCGGGCGCGGGCGCTGCTCGCCGCCGGTCCGCGTGAGTGATGGGAAGGGGACACGGATGGTGAAGCGGGGCAAGAAGACCAAGTACCTGTTCGTCACGGGCGGCGTGGTGAGCTCGCTCGGGAAGGGCCTCGCGGCCGCGTCCATCGGGGCGCTCCTCGAGAACCGGGGGCTCGAGGTCACCCACCTCAAGCTCGACCCGTACATCAACGTCGATCCCGGGACGATGAGCCCGTTCCAGCACGGCGAGGTCTACGTCACCGACGACGGCGCGGAGACGGACCTCGACCTCGGGCACTACGAGCGCTTCACCAGCGCCAAGATGACCCGGAAGAACAACTACACCACCGGGCGCATCTACTCGAACGTCATCCAGCGCGAGCGGCGCGGCGAGTACCTCGGGAAGACCGTGCAGGTCATCCCCCACATCACCGACGAGATCAAGGCGGTGATCCGGGAGGCCGCCGGCGGCGTCGACATCCTCATCGTGGAGGTCGGCGGTACGGTCGGCGACATCGAGTCGCTGCCGTTCCTCGAGGCGATCCGGCAGATGAAGTACGACGTGGGCGAGGAGAACGCGGTCTACGCGCACCTCACGCTCGTGCCGTTCATCGCCGCCGCCGGCGAGCTCAAGACCAAACCCACCCAGCACTCGGTGAAGGAGCTGCGCGAGATCGGCATCCAGCCCGACCTCCTGCTCTGCCGCTCGGACCGCGAGATCGCGCGCGAGATGAAGGACAAGATCGCGCTCTTCTGCAACGTCGATCCGTCCGCGGTCTTCACCGCGCTCGACGTGAAGTCGATCTACGAGGTGCCGCTCTCGCTCCACAAGGAGGGGCTCGACGACAAGCTGGCCGAGCTCTTCAACATCTGGAGCCGCGCCCCGCGCCTCGACAAGTGGGAGCAGATCGTCCAGAAGGTGAAGGCGCCCAAGCACGGCGAGGTGCGCGTCGGGGTGGTGGGCAAGTACGTCGAGCTGCACGAGAGCTACAAGAGCCTCAACGAGGCGCTCGTGCACGGCGGCATCGGCGCCGACGTGCGGGTGAAGCAGGTGTTCATCGACTCGACGAAGCTCGAGGAGGGCGACCTCAGCGAGCTCAACCAGGTGGACGCCATCCTCGTTCCGGGCGGCTTCGGCGTGCGCGGCACCGAGGGCAAGATCCTCGCCGTCCGCCACGCGCGCGAGCACAAGATCCCGTTCTTCGGGATCTGCCTCGGCCTGCAGATGGCGGTCATCGAGTTCGGCCGCTCGGTGCTGGGCCTGGAGCGCGCGAACTCGCTCGAGTTCGACGAGCAGACGCCGCACCCGGTCGTCACGCTCATGGAGGCCCAGAAGGCGGTCGCCGACAAGGGCGGGACCATGCGGCTCGGGACGTACCCGTGCGCGCTCAAGGACGGCACCAAGGCGCGCGAGCTGTACGGCGTGGACCTCGTCCAGGAGCGCCACCGCCACCGCTACGAGTTCAACAACGCCTACCGCGCCCAGTACGAGGGGGCCGGGATGGTGTTCTCCGGCACGAACCCGGAGCTGAACCTCGTCGAGATGATCGAGCTGAACAACCACCCGCACTTCGTGGGCTGCCAGTTCCACCCGGAGTTCAAGTCGAAGCCCTTCGCCCCCCACCCGCTCTTCGCCGGCTTCGTGCACGCCGCGCGCGAGCAGCGCGACCAGCAGGCGGATCGCCGCGCGGCGGTGACCAAGCTGCCCGTCGGGAAGAACGTCTAGCGATGGCCGATCGGGTGCTGGCCCGCATCGGCGGGCACGAGGTCGGGGACGGCCGGCGGCTGCTCCTCATCGCCGGGCCGTGCGTGATGGAGTCGGAGGCGCACGCGCTCGCTCATGCACGCAAGGTGAAGGCGCTCGCGGAGCGGCACGGCCTGCCCGCCGTGTTCAAGGCGAGCTTCGACAAGGCGAACCGCTCCTCGGGCAAGAGCTACCGCGGCGTCGGGCTCGAGAAGGGGCTCGCCGCCTTCGAGGCGGTGAAGCGCGAGACCGGGCTCCCCTGCACCACCGACGTGCACGAGCCCTGGCAGGCGGAGCCGGCCGGGCGCGTCGTGGACGTGCTCCAGATCCCGGCCTTCCTGTGCCGCCAGACGGACCTCGTCCTCGCCTGCGCGCGCCACGGCAAGAGCGTGTCGGTGAAGAAGGGCCAGTTCCTCGCGCCGAAGGAGATGCGCCACGCGGTGGCGAAGTGCCGCGAGGCGGGGCAGGAGAACGTGCTCCTGGTCGAGCGCGGCGCGACCTTCGGCTACGGCAACCTGGTCGTGGACATGCGCGGCCTCGTCATCATGCGCGAGCTGGGCGTGCCGGTGTGCCTCGACGCCACGCACTCGGTGCAGCTGCCCGGCGGCGGGGGCGACACCACCGGCGGCGAGCGGCAGTACGTGGCGCCGCTCGCGCGCGCGGCGGCGGCGGTCGGCATCGACGCGCTCTTCTGCGAGATCCACGAGGACCCGGCGGTGGCGAGGTCGGACGGGCCGAACTCGCTCGACTTCGACATGGCGGACCGGCTCCTCGCCGACGTGCTCGCCGTCCGGCGGGCGCTGGGGCAGCCGTGAGCACCCCGGACGACCTCCTCGCGCGCGCCGCGCGCGTGCGGCTCGTCCTCCTCGACGTGGACGGCGTCCTCACCGACGGGCGGATCTGGTACGGGCCCGAGGGCGAGGCGCTGAAGGCCTTCGACGTGCGCGACGGGCACGGCATCGTGCTGCTGCGCGATCACGTGGACTTCGGCGTCATCTCCGGCCGCCCCGGCAAGGCCACCCAGGTGCGGCTCCAGGAGCTCCGCTTCAAGCACCTCATCTTCGGGGAGCGCGACAAGCTCGAGGGCTACGCCCGGCTCGCGCACCTGGGGCTGCCGGACGAGGCGGTCGCGTACATGGGGGACGACGTGAACGACGTGGCGCTCCTGCGGCGCGTCGGGCTCGCCGCCGCGCCCGCCGACGCGCGCCCGGAGGCGAGGGCGGCCGCGCACCTCGTCACGTCCGCGCCGGGCGGCCGCGGGGCGGTGCGCGAGCTGTGCGATCTGCTGCTCGCGGCGAGGAACATTCCCGTCTAGCCGGGCCGTCCGCGGGGCTGCCGGTAGCCCCGAATCCCGTGCTAGGTTCCGGACGCCATGACGGTCCCGCTGCGCCAGCGGATCGAGCGAGCGTGCGGTGTGCGCTGGTGCGCGCAGCCCTCCGGCTCCTCTCACGGCCGCTGCCCGCCGCGCGCGATCGGTCCCTTCGCTCCGGCCCCGCTCGCGGAGCGCTCTGGCTGTCGGAGGCCTGCTCGCACGCCCGGGAGGCGTCCATCCGGGTAGCCTCCAGGGGTGGATGTGGGTGCACGAGCCCTGAAGACGCGTCCCGGTCGGTGAGGCTGCCGCGGCGCAGCAAGCAAGCACGATGCCCAAAACCGTTGAATTGTCCGGCGCCTAGCCACCGCCCCGCATAGCAAGGTGTGTGCCCGTCGATCGGGTTGGGAAAGAATGCTACCGTTTCCGCGGTTTTCCACATGGATAGGGCGAGCGATGGCGCTCGCCGCCTGCCTCCTGGCCCTGCCGGGATGCGGCTCGAAGCGATCGACGGAGGCTGCACAGGTGGCGCCGGAGCTGAAGCTCGAAGGGGTACGATTCCACGTGTTCCGCGGCGAGGAGCTCCGCGCGTCCGGGGAGGCCACCACGGCCACCCTGCGCAGGGACTCGACGCGCGTCACGGCCCGCGAGCTCGTCGCCGTCCTGCCCGGGGAGGGTGCCCCGGTCCGCATCTCCGCCGAGCGAGGGGAGGGGATGCTCACCACCCGCGTCTTCTCGGCCACCGGCGGGGTGGTGGTGAGCAGCCGCGGCGACGTCGCGCGGACGGCCAGCGCCCGGTACGAGCCCTCGCCCGACGGCGCGGGTCTGGTGCGCGGCGACGAGCCCGTCGTGGTGGAGGGGGAAGGGTACCGGCTCGACGGGCCTCGCTTCACCCTCGACCCCCAGCTCGGCAAGATCGTGATCGAGGGAGGCGCCCACCTGGAAGCCGGGCGCGGGGCGCCATGACGCTCGCCGCCCTCCTCGCCCTCGCCGCGCTCGCCGCGGCTCCGGCGGCGCCGGCCACCGCCGCGAAGCCCAGGCGCCCATCGAGCGCGGCCTCGCGCAGCCCCGTCGCGACGGTCGCGGGCGAGGCGAAGGTCCACATCGACGCGGACGAGCTCGAGTACGTCTTCCAGAAGCGCGAGGTGATCTTCACCGGGAAGCGGACGCCCGTCGTCCTCACGCGCGGCGACGCGCGGCTCACCTGCAGGCGGCTCGTCGCGACGAACGACGCGCGCGGCGAGATCGCCCGCGCGGTCTGCTCGGGCGACGTCCGCTTCGAGCGCGGCGAGCGGCTCGTGACCTGCGAGAAGGCGACCTACGAGGCGGCCGCGGCGCGGCTCGTGTGCGAGGGGAACCCGGTGCTGAGGGACGGGCCGAGCGAGGCGAGCGGCACGCGCCTCGTCTACGACCTCGAGATCGACAAGGCGCGGCTCGAGGGGGCGCGGCTGGTCCTGCCGGGCGGCGAGGTCGACGCCCGCCGCCGCCAGCTCGAGGAGCGGCGCAAGGGAGGCACACCGTGACGGCGGAGCTCCTCCGCGCCGAGGGGCTCGTGAAGAGCTACCGCGGCCGCCGCGTGGTGGACGGCGTGTCCTTCCACGTCGCCCCCGGCGAGGTGGTCGGGCTCCTCGGGCCCAACGGCGCGGGCAAGACCACCTCGTTCAACATGGTGGTGGGGCTCGTGACGCCGGACGGCGGCCGGGTGTCGCTCGGCGACCTCGACCTCACCCGCGAGCCCATGCACCGGCGGGCGCGGCTCGGCGTCGGCTACCTGCCGCAGGAGGCGTCCATCTTCCGGCGGCTGACGGTGCGCCAGAACTTCACCGGCGTCCTCGAGGCGCTCGGGGTCGGACGCGCCGAGCGGGAGCGGCGCGCCGACGCGCTCCTCGCCGAGTTCCGGCTCGAGAAGGTGGCGGAGAGCCTCGGCGAGCAGCTCTCGGGCGGCGAGCGGCGGCGCGCCGAGGTGGCGCGGAGCCTCCTCTCGAGCCCGAAGTACATCCTCTTCGACGAGCCGTTCGCGGGGGTCGATCCGATCGCGGTGGGCGAGCTGCAGCGGCTCATCGGGTCCCTGCGCGATCGCGGCATCGGCGTGCTCATCACGGACCACGCCGTGCGCGAGGCGCTCGGGATCTGCGGGCGCGCGTACATCCTGTCCGCGGGCGCGATCCTGGAGGCGGGCACGCCCGCCGAGATCGCCGCGAGCCCGAAGGCGCGGGCGGTCTATCTCGGTGAGAAGTTCAGGCTGGACGACGCTCCGGCCATGGAGCGGCGATGAGCCTCGAGCTGAAGCAGCACCTCAAGATGACCCAGCAGCTGGTGATGACCCCCCAGCTGCAGCAGGCCATCAAGCTCTTGCAGCTCTCGCGCATGGAGCTCGTGGACCTCATCCGCACCGAGCTCACCGAGAACCCCCTCCTCGAGGATCCGGCCGAGGGCGAGGAGGAGTCGCGCGCCGAGGGCGCGAGCCCGACGGAGCAGGCGCAGCTCGAGGCGGAGCCGCAGCACAAGGAGGCGGAGAAGGCCGAGGAGGTGAAGGGCGAGGAGGGCGCGAACGAGATCGACTGGGACCAGTACCTCGACCACTACCAGCTCCAGGGACACACCGCCCCCTCGAACCGCGGCCTCACCGACGAGGAGCTGCCGGGGTACGAGGCGACGCTCACCAAGAAGACGGATCTCGTCGATCACCTCGTCTGGCAGCTCCGCCTCTCGCACCTCACCGAGGACGAGGAGCGCGTCGCGATGCTCATCATCGGGAACCTCGACGAGGACGGCTACTTCAAGATGCCGCCGGTCGAGGGCGAGAGCGAGGAGTCGGCCACGCGCGATCCCCTCGTCCGGGTGTCCTTCGAGGCGGCCGTGGGCATCGAGTTCGCCGAAGGCGTGCTGAAGAAGGTCCAGGCGCTCGATCCGGTGGGGATCGCGTCGCGCGACCTGCGCGAGTGCCTGCTGAACCAGGTGCGCCACCTGAACGCGGACACGCCCGAGATCGTGGCGATCATCGAGCGGCACCTGCGGCACCTCGAGTCGAAGAACTACGGGGCCATCGCCAAGGATCTCAAGATCACCGTCGAGGAGGTCGTGAAGGCGGTGAAGGTGATCAGCCGCCTGGAGCCGAAGCCCGGCCGCGCCTACTCGGGCGAGGAGGCGCAGTACATCACCCCCGACGTCTACGTCCACAAGATGGGGGACAAGTACGTCACGGTCCTCAACGACGACGGGCTCTCGAAGCTGCGCATCAGCGGGATGTACCGCGCGGCCCTCAAGAACGGGCAGGCCGGCGAGGCGAAGGAGTACATCCAGGACAAGCTCCGCAGCGCGGTGTGGCTCATCCGCTCCATCCACCAGCGGCAGCGCACGATCTACAAGGTCACCGAGTCGATCGTGAAGTTCCAGCGCGAGTTCCTCGACAAGGGCATCGCCTACCTGAAGCCCCTCATCCTCCGCGACGTGGCGGAGGACATCGGCATGCACGAGTCCACGGTGTCGCGCGTCACGACGAACAAGTACGTGCACACGCCGCAGGGCATCTACGAGCTCAAGTTCTTCTTCAACTCGGCCATCAACCGGACGGGCGGGGACGAGATCGCCAGCGAGGCGGTCAAGAACCACATCAAGCAGATCGTCGCCGCCGAGGACCCGAAGCACCCGCACTCCGACCAGCGGATCGTCGAGATCCTCAAGGGCCAGGGGATCGAGATCGCGCGCCGCACCGTCGCGAAGTACCGCGAGGTGCTGGGGATCCTCCCCTCCTCGAAGCGCAAGAAGTATTTCTAGGGATCGCCGCGCCGGGCCGGCGACGCCCCCGAAGAGCGCGCGCCGCGGGCCGGGGGGGCATGCCTTCCGGCGGGGCTCTGTTATGATTGGCATGAGCATGTTGCCAGCGTGGGCAACATCGGCGACGGCCGCGGCTCCGGTGGACTCAGGTCCCGCCGGCCCGCGGCCGAAGCATTTTCTGCGGTCCTCCACAGGAGGCGGTCAATGCAGGTGAACATCACCTTCCGGCACCTCGAGCCCACCGAAGCGCTGAAGTCTCACGTCAAAGGCCGTGTCGAGCACGTCCAGCGCTACATCGACCGGCCGAGTGAGGCGCACGCGGTCCTGCACGTCGAGAACCTCGACCACCACGCCGAGATCACCGTGAAGGCCGGACGATTCCTGCTGCGGGGCACCGCCCGCTCGGCGGACATGTACGCGTCCATCGACCAGGCGGCCGACAAGATCGAGCGGCAGCTGAAGAAGCACAAGGAGAAGCTCACGAACCACTACAAGTCGAACGGCACGCCGGCGCCCTGGGCCCCGGTGGACGTCCGGCACGACGTGCTCGACATCCTCGAGCACCCCGAGCGTCCGAGCCACCGGGTGGTGAAGAGCAAGAAGTTCCAGGCGCGGGCGATGAGCGTGGACGAGGCGATCCTCCAGCTCGAGCTGCTCGACGCGAAGTTCTACGTGTTCCAGAACGCCGAGGACCGCGCGGTGAACGTGGTCTACCGGCGCGACGACGGGGGCTTCGGCCTCATCGAGGCGCGCCCGAGCTAGCTCGTCGCGTCCGATGGCTCCGCGCCCGGCCGGGCGCGGAGCCGCCTCGGGACCGCTCCTCGCGCCGGTGGCGCGACGGCGGCAGGCGGCGCGAGGTGGCGTGAGGAGAGGCTCCGCTTGCCGTCTTGCCCACGCGTTGCCACCTGTGTTAGCTGACGCCGGTTCCCCATGAAGATCGTCGAGTTCCTGCGGCCCGACGCCGTGATCGCGAGCCTCTCCGGCCAGACCGGGCAGGCGGCTCTCGCCGAGCTCTGCCGGCCGCTCTCGGCCGCTTACAAGGTCGACGGGCAGCGCCTCCTCGAGACGCTGCTCGAGCGCGAGAAGCTCGGCTCGACGGGGATCGGCGAGGGCGTCGCCATCCCGCACGGGAAGGTGCCGGGGTTGCCCGGCCTCATCGCCGCCTTCGGGCGCTCGACGCAGGGCATCGACTTCCGCGCGATCGACGGCCGCCCGACGCACCTCTTCTTCACCCTGTTCGCGCCCGAGAACTCGGCCGGCGCGCACCTCAAGGCGCTCGCCCGCATCAGCCGGATCTTCAAGAACGCCACCTTCCGCGACGCGCTCATGCGCGCCTCGTCCGCCGAGGAGATCTTCGGTCTCATCGAGACCGAGGACGCGAAGTACTGAGCGGGCAGGCGGGCGAGCGCGCGGTGTGCGGCGGCGCGCACCCCTCACGTACCCACGGTTCGCCATCGTTTGACCACGTCGAATGCCCGTGGGTAATGTCGCGCCGGCCCATCCAGCGCGCACGCGCCGGACGTCCGGGCCCCGCCGCCGCCCCGCAAGGAGAACGCATCCAGTGGCCCAGAACTTCTTCCGGATCGACTGCTCCGGGATGCGCTGCCCTCAGCCCGTGCTGAAGCTGGCCGTCGAGACCGCGGAGACGACGGCCGGCACGGTGGTGGAAATCGTGGGCGACTGCCCGACGTTCGAGAAGGACATCCGGACGTTCTGCGAGCGGCGCAAGAAGACGCTCCTCTCCGTGCGGCCGGACGGCCAGAAGGTCGTCATCCAGATCCAGTACTGAGCGATCGCAGCGACCGAGTGAGCAAGGCGCGGCAGCCGGGCCCGTCGGCGGCCACCTCCGAGGCGGAGCAGCGCCCCACCGGCATCTATCTCTGCCGCTGCGGCCCGAACCTCGGCGCGCTGGTGCGGCTCGGATCGCTCGGTGAACCGGCCGCCTGGCCAGGCGCCCGGGACGTGGCGGTGCACGACGTGCTCTGCTCGCCGGAGGGCAGGGCCTGGCTCGCCGCGCGGATCCACGACCGTGGGATCGAGCGGGTGGTGGTCGGCGCCTGCTCGCCCCGCGAGCACGAGGCGACCTTCCGCGCGGTGCTCGCCGCGGCCGGCCGCTCGCCCGAGCACTTGCAGCTCGTGAACCTGCGCGAGCAGGTGGAGTGGGTGGGAGGAGCTCCCGGCGCCGCCACCGAGCGGGCGCGCAGGCTCGTCGCGGCGGGGCTCGCGCGCGTCCGGCTCCACTGGCCGATCCCCCCGTGCGACGTGGCGGCGTCGCCGGACGTGATCGTGGTGGGCGGCGGGGCGGCCGGCGTCGCGGCGGCGCGCGCCCTCGCACGCCGCGATCGGCGGGTGGTCCTCGTCGAGCGCTCCTTCGCCATCGGGGGGCTCGCCAACCGGCTCGACGAGATCTTCCCCGCGGGCGAGTGCGCGAGCTGCTTCATGGAGCCGGTGCTCGACGAGGTGCTCCACTCCGAGCGGATCGAGGTGCTGACCGGCGCGGAGCTGCGCCGCGTGCGCGGTGCCCACGGCCGCTTCGAGGTCGAGCTCGCGGTCCGCTCGCGCGGCGTCGACCCGGCGGCGTGCCTCGGCTGCGGGGCGTGCAGCGCGGCCTGCCCCGCCTCGCGCCCCGACCCCGACGGCGGCCCCGCGCGCAAGGCGATCGGCGTCCCCTACCCGGGCGCGCTCCCGCACGCCTCGGCCATCGACGCCGCCGCCTGCCTGCGGGCCGCGGGCGAGGCCTGCGACGCGTGCGCCCGCGCCTGCCCGTTCGGCGCGGTGCGCCTCGACGAGCCGGCGCGGACGCGTGAGGTGAGCGCCGGCGCGATCGTGATCGCCACCGGCATGCGCCCCGGCGCGGTGGACGGACCGGACGGCGTGGTCTCGACGTACGCGCTCGAGCGGATGCTGCACCCGGACGGCCCCACCGGCGGCGAGGTGCGCGGCGCGCACGGCCGCCTCCCGCGATCCGTGCTGCTCGCGACCACCGCGGCCGAGGAGGACGGGGCGCTCGCGGTGGAGGAGATCCTGAAGCTCGCCGCCCGGCTCCGCGCGAAGCTGCCGGGGGCGAGGCTCGCCATCGCGGGTGGGCTGGAGCGGCTCCCCGGCGCAGGCCGCCGCGGGGTCGCGCTCGCGGCGGCGGGCGTGGAGCTCCTCGCCGGCGCGCTCGACCCCGGCTCGCTGGAGGCCTGCGCCGAGGGCGTGCGGGCGCGGCTCTCCGGTGGCGGCACGCGCACGGCCGACCTCGTCGCGATCCACGCGCCCGCGCTCGCCTCGGACGGCGCGGCCGCGCTGGCGAAGCTGCTGCGCCTCGAGGTGGACGAGCGCGGCTTCGTCGCGGAGCGCGGCGCGAGCCCCTTCGAGCCCACCGCCACCCGGCTCGCGGGGATCTACGTGGCGGGGGCCGCCGCGGGGCCGCGCTCCATACGGGAGGCGATCCGCGACGGCGCGGCGGCGGCCGGGCTCGTGCTCTCCTCGCTCGCCCCGGGCGACCGGATCCCCCTCGAGCCGTTCGCCGCGGACATCGACGCGGCCCGGTGCAGCGGCTGCGCCGTCTGCGCCTCGACCTGCCCCTTCGGCGCCATCTCGCTCGAAGCGCCGACCGGCCCGGCGGTGGTGGCGGCGGTGCTCTGCCGCGGCTGCGGCACCTGCGTGGCGGCCTGCCCGGCGGGGGCGGCGAGCGCGCCCCAATTCACCGGCGCGCAGATCGCGGCGGAGATCAGCGCGCTGCTCCGCGCGGCGCCCGCGGGCGGGGAGTAGCGCGTGCCGCCCCGCGAGCCCCGCATCGTCGCGTTCCTGTGCAGCTGGTGCGCCTACTCCGCCGCCGACCGCGCCGGCCAGGCGCGCCTCGAGTACCCGCAGAGCCTCCTCACCGTGCGCGTCATGTGCACCGGTCGGGTCGAGCCGGCCTTCGTGCTGCAGGCGTTCCGGGAGGGAGCCGACGGCGTGCTCGTCGCGGGCTGCCACCCCGGCGACTGCCACTACCTCGACGGCAACCTCCGCGCGGCGGCGCGCCACGCGGTGCTCGTGCGCGCGCTGGAGCAGGCGGGCATCGAGCCGGCGCGCTTCCGCGTCGCCTGGGCGAGCGCCGCCGAGGGCGAGCGCTTCGCCGCGACCGTGCGCGAGATGACCGGGGCGCTGCGAGCGCTCGGGCCTCTCCGCTACCCCGAACGCGCCCTCGCCGCGGCCGCGGAGGAGGTGCGGCCTGCGCCCGCCGCGTTCGACGTGCCGGCGCCGCTGCCGCCCCGCGCGCCCGGCAAGCCTCGCGTCGCCTTCTACTGGAACGCCTCCTGCGGCGGCTGCGAGGAGGCCGTGGTGGACCTCGGCGAGGGGCTCCCGGCCCTGCTCGACCGCGTCGAGGTGGTCCTCTGGCCCGTGGCGCTCGATCACAAGCGCGCGGACGTCGAGGCGCTGCCCGACGGTGGGATCGACGTCGCGTTCGTGAACGGCGCGGTGCGGCTCGACGAGCAGGAGGACTGGTCGCGCCTGCTGCGCCGCAAGGCGCGCGTGCTCGTGTCGTTCGGCGCCTGCGCCCACATGGGCGGCGTGGTCGGCCTCGGCAACCTGGCCACCCCGGAGGAGATCCTCGACGCCGCCTACCGGCTCCCCGCGTCCGTCTCGAA
This sequence comes from Anaeromyxobacter sp. Fw109-5, assembly GCF_000017505.1. Taxonomy (NCBI): domain Bacteria; kingdom Pseudomonadati; phylum Myxococcota; class Myxococcia; order Myxococcales; family Anaeromyxobacteraceae; genus Anaeromyxobacter; species Anaeromyxobacter sp. Fw109-5. The sequence goes on along the minus strand of NC_009675.1, from coordinate 5,047,813 downwards.
CCCCGGCGCGCCGCTCCCGGGCGGCGGCGGCGACGGGCGCGCGCCGTCGTTGCCGGTGCTCCTCCCGCGCGCGCTCCCGCTCGCCGACGTCGTGCCGGTCGACTACACCGTGCCGGGCTGCCCGCCCTCGCCGGCCCTCGTCCAGGCGGCGCTCGACGCGCTGCTGGGCGACGCGCCGCCGCCGCGCGGCGCGGTGCTCGCCCCCGACGCCGCCCTCTGCGAGAGCTGTCCGCGCAAGGGATCGCGCCCGGAGCGGCTCGAGGTGACCGCGCTCCGGCGCCTCGCCACCTCGCCCGTCGATCCGGAGCGCTGCTTCCTCGCGCAGGGGCTCGTCTGCCTGGGGCCGGCGACGCGCCAGGGCTGCCAGCCCGGCTGCGTCGAGGCCGGCATGCCGTGCCGCGGCTGCTTCGGGCCGCTCGACGGCGTGCGAGACCCCGGGGCGGCGATGCTGTCCGCCTTCGCGTCGCTGCTCGCGGGGGGCGAGGCGGAGCTGCGGGCCCTCGCCGAGGCGCTGCCCGATCCCGCCGGGACCTTCTGGCGCTACTCGTACGCGGCCGGGCTCGTGCCCGCGCGCGTGCGGCCCGCCGGCGAGGAGGGCGAGGGATGACGCGCCGGATCACCATCGACCCGATCACGCGCCTCGAGGGCCACGGCAAGATCGAGGTCTTCCTCGACGCGGACGGGAACGCCGAGAGCGCGTTCCTGCAGGTGCCCGAGCTGCGCGGGTTCGAGCGGTTCTGCGTGGGGCGGCCGGCGGAGGAGATGCCGCAGCTCACCGCCCACGTCTGCGGCGTGTGCCCCGCGGCCCACCACCTCGCCGCGGCGCGGGCGCTCGACGCGATGTACGGCGTCGTCCCCCCCGCCGCGGCGCGGAAGATCCAGGCGCTCTACTACAACCTCTTCATCTTCGAGGACCACCTCCTCCACTACTGGTACATGGGCGGGCCGGACTTCTACGCCGGCTCGTCGGCGCCCGCGCCCATGCGGAGCATCGTCGGCGTCCTCGCGAAGGTCGGCGCGGACCTCGGCCGGCGCATCCTCGGCGCGCGCAAGGAGGCGCGCGAGCTCATGGCCGCGATCGCCGGGCGGACCATCCACCCGGTGTTCGCGCTGCCGGGCGGCGTCTCCCGGCCGCTCGACCCCGACACCGTCCGCCGCGCGCGAGAGCTCGCGCCCGGGCTCGTCCGGTTCGCGGCCGACACGCTCGAGTCGTTCCGCGCCGCGGTGCTCGGGAGCGGCGAGTACGGCGAGGCGCTCTCGAGCGAGATGTACCGGGTCCGCTGCCACTCGATGGGCATGGTGGACGAGGCGGGGCGGCTCACCTTCCTCGACGGGGTGCTGCGGATCGTGGATCCGCGGGGCGGCGAGCTCGCGCGCTTCGCGCCGAGGGACTGGCTCCTCCACCTCGCCGAGCGGGTCGAGCCCTGGACCTACGCGAAGCTCACGTTCCTCAAGGCGAAGGGCTGGACCGGGTTCACCGAGGGCGACGACAGCGGGCTCTATCGCGTGGGCCCGCTCGCGCGGCTGAACGTGGCGCGGGAGATGGCGACCCCGCTCGCCGAGGCGGAGCGGCAGCGGCTGTTCGACGCGCTCGGCTGGCCAGCGCACCAGACCCTGGCGTTCCACTGGGCGCGCCTCGTGGAGGCGCTGCAGGCGGCGGAGGCGATCGAGGCGCTCGCGGCCGATCCCGACCTCGAGGCGCGCGAGGTGCGGACGGTGCCCGCGCCGCTCGCGGGGCCGAGCGAGGGCGTGGGGGTGGTGGAGGCGCCGCGCGGGACGCTCATCCACCACTTCGCCGCGGACGCGAGCGGGCTCCTCACCGCCGCGAACCTGGTGGTGGCCTCGCAGCACAACGCCGCCCCGGTGCAGATCTCGGTGCGCAAGGCGGCGCGCGGGCTCATCCGGAACGGGAAGGTCGATCCCGCCCTCCTGAACCAGCTCGAGATGGCGTTCCGCGCCTACGACCCCTGCAACGCCTGCGCGTCGCACGCGCTCCCGGGAGAGCTGCCGCTCGTCGTCACCGTGCGCGGGGCGGACGGCGCGGTGCGCGAGGTGATCCGCCGCCGCGTCCCCGAAGAGGACGATCGGCAGCGGGGGTGAGCCTTGGAGGTCCTCGTCCTCTGCCTCGGGAACGCGCTGCGCCGCGACGACGCGGTGGCGCTCCACGTCGCGGACGCCCTCGACCGGAACCCCGTGGCCGGGATCGTCGTCCGGCGCAGCGCCGCCGCGGGCCTCTACCTGCTCGACGACATGGAGGGCTTCGACCGGGTCGTGGTGGTGGACGCGGTGCGGACCGCCGCGCATGCGCCCGGGACGGTCCTCGCCTTCCCGCTCGACGCGCTCCACGCGCCCGAGGGGCCGTCGCCCCACGCCATCGGCCTGCCCTCGGCGCTCGCCCGCGCCGCGGCCGCCGGCGCGCCCGTCCCGTCGCGCATCGAGGTGGTGGCCGTCGAGGCGCTGGAGCTCGACGAGGTGGGCGAGGGGCTCACGCCCGCGGTCGCCGCGGCGATCCCCGCTGCCGTCGCCGCCGTGCGGCGGGCGGCGGCGGCGCTCGCCGCACCGTGACGGTCCGCGGCGCCGCGAGACCGGCCCGCGCGGGCGTCGAAGATCGGGTGGCGAGACCGCCTTCGCTCGGGCATCACACCGTGCCGATGCCGACCGTCGCCGACTGCCTCTCCGACCCCGCGCACGCCGGCCCGCTCGACGGCGCGACCCGCGTCGGCCGCGCGGCGGCCGGCGATCGCCTGGTGGCGCTGGGGCTCTGGACCGAGGGGGACCGGATCGTCCGCGCCCGCTTTCGCGCGACGAGCTGCGCCTCGCTCATCGCCTACGCAGAGGTGGCCTGCGCCGCGCTCGAGGCGGGGCTGCCGCCCGCGGCGCTCGACGCGCAGCGCCTGCGGGCCTCGCTCGCGGGCGTCCACCCCGGTCACCTCGTCCGCGCGGACCTCGTCGCCGCGGCGCTCCGCGCCGCCACGCTCGAACCGGAGGAGCCCGGATGAACGTCGCCTACGTGTTCTCCACCCCGAACGCCTCCTTCGTCCTCGAGAAGATGATCGTCCCGCAGCTCGAGGAGGGCCGGCACGGCGCGGACGTGGTGGGGATGTTCTTCTTCGTGGACAACAACTACCTGCTCGTCCGCGGAAACCCCACCGGCGAGCGGCTCGCGGCCATCGCGCGCAGGAGCGGCATGCTGCTCATGGGCTGCGACCAGTGCTGCTACCAGCGCGCCATCGCCGACAGGCTCATCGAAGGGATCCCCATCGGCTGCTTCCCGGATCTCTACGCCGCGCTCGCGGGGGCGAAGGTGGATCAGGTCATCACGCTGTAGCAGGGACCGCCGACCCCGACGGCGGGCACTCACGGCCGTTCATCCCGCGCGTCGCGCCCCCGCGTGAGCGGGGGCGCGGAGTCGAGGGACGCGTCGATCCCCTCCAGCGCCTCCAGCGCGCCGCTCGGGATGGACAGGTGCGGCGGGCGGACGTCGGGCTCGCGGGGGTTCACGCGCACGAGCGTCGCGCCGGGACGGGCCCCGAGCCGCTCGGAGTGCCAGCGGATCGTCGGGACGGCGGTGCCGGCGCCCAGCTCCAGGATCACGAGCCGCTCCTCGCCGCGCTCGGCGAGCCACTCCTCGAAGCGCAGCGCCTGCGCCTCGGTGCGCGAGGACAGCCACGCGCCGTCGCCGAACATGAGGATGTTCGGCCGGGCCACGCCGTGGCAGCGGATGCAGCGCGGGATCCGCCGCGCGCGCATGCTCGCCTCGTCCACCGGGACGTCCTCGCCGTTCCTCCAGATCGTGCCGCAGCACGGCTCGGTGCACTGGAGGTGGTGGATGGAGCCGTGGACCTCCAGGACCTGCTCCTCCGCGAACCCGGCCTTCTGGAACTGACCGTCCACGTTCGAGGTGACGACGAAGCAGGGGAGGCCGAGCCGCTGGGACCAGCGCAGCAGGAGCGCGAAGCCTGCGTGCGGCGTCGTCTCGCGGTAGAGGCGCGCGCGGTGCCCGTAGAAGCCCCAGCCGAACGCCGCATCCCGCTCGAAGTGGACCGGGTTCGCGGCGTCCACGAAGGAGAGGCCCAGCCGCTCGTAGGGCGGATACGCCTTCCAGAAGCCCTGGTCGCCGCGGAAGTCGGGGAGCCCGGAGTCCACGCCCATCCCCGCGCCAGCGGTGACGACGAGGGCGCCGGCGGAGCGGAGCGCGGCGGCGGCCGCGGCGTGCGTGTCGCGCATGTCCGGATTGTAGCGGCGCGCGCGGGGAGGCCGCCTGCCATGCTCGGGAGGGGCCCCTGCCTCGGCCCGGGCCGGGTGGTGCGGGCGGCCGCCGGTTAGGGAACCGGGGTGCAGCTCGCCGAGCTCGTCCAGACCTCCGACGTCGTCGCGCGCACCGCCGGGCGGCTGGAGAAGATCGCGCGGCTCGCCGACGCCTTGCGGGGGCTCGCGCCCGAGGAGCGGCTCGCCGGGGCGAGCTGGCTCGCCGGCGAGCTGCGCCAGGGCAGGATCGGCCTCGGGCCCGCCGCGGTGCGGGCGGCGCTGGAGGCGACCGCCCCGGCGGACGCGCCCGCGCTCGCGGTGCGCGAGGTGGACGCCTCGCTCGACCGCCTCGCCGCGGCGCGTGGCGCGGGCTCCGGACGCGAGCGGGCGGCGCTGCTCGCGGCGCTGCTCGCCCGCGCCTCGGCGGACGAGCGCGACTTCCTCGCGCGGCTCGTGCTCGGGGAGCTCCGCCAGGGCGCCCTCGAGGGCGTGCTCGTCGAGGCGGTGGCGCGCGCGGCGGCCGTCCCGGCGGGGGAGGTTCGCCGCGCCGTGATGATGGCCGGCGCGCTCCCCCCGGTGGCGGAGGCGGCGCTCGCCGAGGGCGCGGCGGGCCTCTCCCGCTTCCGGCTGCGGCTGCTGGAGCCGGTGCAGCCGATGCTCGCGCAGCCGGCGGCCGGCGTGGACGAGGCGCTCGCCGCGCTCGGCGAGGCCGCGCTGGAGTGGAAGCTCGACGGCGCCCGCGTTCAGGTCCACAAGGACGGCGGCGAGGTGCGGGTGTTCTCGCGCGCGCTCCGGGACGTGACGCCGGCCGTCCCGGAGGTGGTCGAGGCCGTCCGGCGCCTGCCCGCGTCCTCGCTGGTGCTGGACGGAGAGGCCATCGCGCTGCGCGGGGACGGCGCTCCCGAGCCGTTCCAGGTGACGATGCGCCGCTTCGGCCGCAAGCTCGACGTGGCGGGCCTGCGCGAGGGGGTGCCGCTCTCGGTGCTGTTCTTCGACGCGCTCCACACGGCCGGGGAGGATCTCATCGCGCGGCCCGCCTCCGAGCGCCACCTCGCGCTCGCCGCCGCGGTCCCCGACGCGCTCCGCGTGCCCCGGCTCGTCACCTCCGACGGCGCCGCCGCGGCGGCCTTCCTCGAGGGCGCGCTCGCGCGCGGCCACGAGGGGCTCCTCGCGAAGTCGCTCACGGCGCCCTACGAGGCGGGCCGGCGCGGGGCGAGCTGGCTCAAGGTGAAGCGCGCGCACACCCTGGACCTCGTGGTGCTCGCCGCGGAGTGGGGGAGCGGCCGCCGCGAGGGGTTCCTGTCGAACCTGCACCTCGGCGCCCGCGATCCGGAGGGGGGCGGGTTCGTCATGCTCGGCAAGACGTTCAAGGGCATGACCGACGCGATGCTCGCCTGGCAGACCGAGCGCTTCCGCGCGCTCGCGCTCGGCTCGACCGACGGCTACGTCGTGCACCTCCGGCCGGAGCTCGTGGTGGAGGTCGCCTTCGACGGCCTCCAGGAGAGCTCGCGCTATCCAGGCGGCCTCGCGCTGCGGTTCGCGCGGGTGAAGCGTTACCGCGAGGACAAGCGGCCGGAGGAGGCGGACACCATCGCGACGGTGCGGGCGCTGCACGCTCGTCAGGTGGCGGCGGAGCGCGGGACGTGATCCCCCGCGCGTCCACGCCCTGCCCGCCGCTCCGGCGACGAGCGCCTTCGGCTGCGTGGGCGATCGGCTCGCGCTGGATTACGGTGGACTCCGGAACCCGGACGGTCACGGCCGCCGCCTTCGGGCGAGTCGTGCTCGGTCCCGCGTATTGCGGCGAAGTGCCGCAGCGCTAAAGGATCCGCCCGACGCCGCGCCGACCCGGGCCTGCGCGGCCGGCGGCGACCCCGGCCGCCGCGGGCCCGCGATCGACCAGCGCCGCGAGGAGGCGACATGGCCGACGTGAAGCGGATTCACGACGAGGTGAAGGAGCTGTTCGGGCTCGTGCCGACGTGGGTGAAGGAGATGCCCGAGTCGGCGGTGACCGGGTTCTGGACGATGATGCGCGACTTCCAGCTCGCGGAGACGCGCATCCCGAACAAGTACAAGGAGCTCATCGGCCTGGCGGTGGCCGGGGCGACGCGCTGCCGCTACTGCGCGCTGTTCCACACCGAGGCGGCGCGAATGTTCGGCGCCACGGACGACGAGCTCGCCGAGGCGAGCATGATGGGCGCGGCGACCATGGCGGGCAGCACGTTCCTGAACGCGCAGCAGACCGACTACGACACGTTCAGCCGCGAGCTGCACGAGATGCTCGAGTACGTCCGCGCGCACAAGCCCGCCGCGACGGCGAGCACCACGCAGCAGCAGCCGCCGATGCAGCACTGAGGGGATGATGGGAGTGGACCGCCCCCCAGCAGCGGTGCTGCTGGGGGCCGCTTCACCCGACCTCGACGCCGACCCCGATTCCGCCGGATCTCCTGAGGCCGGTCATCCCGAGCGTGCCTCCGTCGCGTCAGCGACGGAGCGGAGTCGAGGGACCCCGACCCCGACGTCGACCGCGCCCCCGACCCCGACGGATCTCGTGAGGCCGACCTCGACCGCGACCGACGAACCCCGATCGGAAAACGTGGGCGCCGCTCGGGCTAGTGATTCACGAAATGAAAGAGCCGGTCCCAGCGCGGGCCGCCGGGACCCCACGACACGAGCGCGAGCCAGGCGCGGCCCTTGATGCGGCCGACGGGCACCGGGCCGAACACGCGGCTGTCCGCGGAGTGATCGCGGTGATCGCCCGCGAGCCACACCGTGCCGGCCGGCACCTTCTGCGCGGCCACGTCGTCGCAGGGCAGGTAGGGCGTGCAGTGGGTGTGGTAGCGGTGATCGCCGAGCGTCTCGACGAAGTCGACGCACGGCTCCTCGCGCCAGGGCCCGCCCTCGATCTTGTTCGTGTACACGCAGCGGCCGGGGACGCGCTCGCGCGGCACCGGCTCGCCGTTCAGGACGAGGTGCCCGTCGCGGATCTCCACGGTGTCGCCGCCCACCGCCACGACGCGCTTGATGAGATCGTCGTCGCGCGGGTTCCCCGGCGGCGCGAGCAGCACCACGATGTCGCCCCGCTCCGGGCTGCTCCAGAGCGCCTGCGCGGTCTCGGTGAACGGCAGGCGCGCGCCGTACGCCCACTTCTCGACGATGACGTAGTCGCCGATCTGCAGCGTCGGGATCATCGAGCCCGACGGGATGTACACGGCCTCGTACAGGAACGTCCGGAAGGCGAGGACGGCGAGGATGGTGAGGGTCCAGCCCCGCACCTCTTTCACGAGCTTCGACCGGTCCACGCTACGGGCGTCTCCTATTCGGTCCGCATCGCCTCGACGGGGTCGAGCTTCGACGCCCGCGCGGCGGGGTAGATGCCGAACAGGAGGCCCGCCCCGCCCGCGGAGGCGAGGGAGACTACCACCGCCCAGGCCGGGATGCTCGCGGGAACTTGCCAGATCTCCCGCGCCGCCACCGCCAGGCCGCCGCCGAGGAGCACGCCCACGAGCCCGCCCAGGGCGGAGAGGGTGACGGACTCGACCAGGAACTGGGAGAGGATGCGCCGGCGGCGCGCCCCGAGCGCCATGCGGATGCCGATCTCGCGGGTCCGCTCGGTCACCGAGACGAGCATGATGTTCATGACCCCGATGCCGCCGACGAGGAGGGCCAGCGCGCACACCCCGAACGTCGCCGCGCCGACCATCTGGGCGAGGTTGTCGAAGAGCTGGGCGGAGGTGTCGTTCGAGAAGATCTCGAAGTCGTTCTCCTCGTGCGGCGCGAGCCCGCGGACGCGGCGGAGCCGCGCCACCACCTCCTCGAGCGCCTTCGCCGAGTCGTCGGGGGTGGTCGCCATGACGGCGATGTTGTTGTTCCGCACCTTCCCGAGCGCGCGCTCGTAGGCGGTCCACGGGACGACCGCCCAGCCGTCCTTCGACTGTCCGAGGATCGAGCCCTCGCGCTCGGCCACCCCGATCACCTCGAAGGGGACGCCGCGGACCCGGACCTCCTGGCCGAGCGGATCCTGGCCGGGGAAGAGGATGTCCTGCACGTCGGCGCCGACCACGATGACGCGGCGGCCGAGCTGGACGTCGGTGTGGCTGATGAACCGGCCCCGGGCGATCTCCACGCCGTTCGCGAGCTCGTAGTCCGGCAGCCCGCCGCAGACGCTGATGTTGTTCTTCGTCGCCTTCTCGCGGGTGGAGAGCGTCTCCGGCCGCCGCGCCCACTCCTCGATGGAGACGTAGGCCACGTGCGGGAGGTCGCGCAGCGCCTCGCCCTGCTCGCGGGTGAGATCGGGGCGGCGCTCGTACTTGCGGCGGTCGTTGTGACCGAACTGCAGGGCCGGCCACTTCTGCACCTGGAACGCGCCCGCGCCGAGCGCGGCGAAGTCGCTCGTCAGCTTCAGCCGGAAGCCCTCGGTGAGCGACATCATGGCGACCACCGTGGACGCGCCGATGACGATGCCGAGCAGGGTGAGGACGGAGCGCAGGACGTTCGAGCGGAGCGTCCCCAGGGCCATCGCGATGGTGTCGAGGAGGGCGGTCATTCGTAGCGCAGCGCCTCCACCGGGTCGAGCCGCGCCGCCCGCCAGGCGGGCCACGAGCCGAAGAGGAGCCCCACCCCCGCGGAGAAGCCGATGCCGAGCACCACGGCCGACGACGTCGCCGCGGCGGCGAGGGGCGTGACGAGCGCCACCACCTGCGCGACCCCCAGGCCGAGCGCGGTGCCCACCGCCCCGCCGAGCGCCGCCACGATGGACGACTCGATGAGGAACTGGAGCAGGATGGTGCGCCGCCGGGCGCCGAGCGCGCGCCGCACGCCGATCTCGCGGGTCCGCTCGGTGACCGACACCAGCATGATGTTCATGATCCCGATGCCGCCGACCACGAGGGTGATCATGCCGACGCCGATCGCGACGCCGTAGAGCGCGCCGGTGAGCTGCCGGTAGATCTTGAGGAACTGCTCCTGCCGGTTGAGGGCGAAGTCGTCCTTCTTGTCGGGCGGGACCTGGCGGACGCGGCGCAGGACGCCGACCAGCTCGTCCTCGAGGGCGGGGAGGTCCTCGGGGGCGGCGGCGACCGCGATGTTGAGGGAGCGCTTCGCGCCGAGGTCCCGCAGGAACGTCGTGTACGGGACGATGACGTTCGCGTCCATGTTCATGCCGAGCAGCTGCCCGCGACGCCCGACCGTGCCGATGACGGTGAAGGGGATCCCGTTCACCATCACCTTCTTGCCGAGGGCGGCCTCCGGCGCGCTCGCCGGGAAGAGGCGGTCGAGCACCTCCGCGCCGAGCACCACCGCGTTGCGCGACAGGTCCACGTCGACCTCGCCGAGGAAGCGGCCGGCGGCGATGGAGCCCGCGCCGGTGTCGAGGTACTGGGCGTTCGTGCCGATGATCTGGACGCCCGAGACCTCCTTCTCGGCGCGGGTGACCGGCCCGCGCGTCATGGCCATGGGGGCGACGGCCGAGGCGTGCACCGCCTCGCGCTGGATGGCCTCGAGCTCGCGCTTGCCGAGGTCCTTGCGGTTGCGCATCTCCCACCACTCGTCGCGCCCCTGCACGAACCAGCCGAACTTCGAGACGTACACGGTGCCCGCGCCGAGGGTCGAGATCTGCGACTCGAACGAGGCGTTCAGGCCCTGGATGATCGCGACGATGGCGATGACCGTCATCACGCCGATGACCATGCCGAGCGTGGTGAGGAAGCTGCGCAGGCGCGCGCCGACGAGGTTCCCGAGGGCGATGCGCACGCCCTCCACGATCTCGGAGCTCGCCCGGACGAGCCCGCGCCGGAAGCTCCTCATCCGTGCACCACCCGCGCCGCGCCGATGGCGGCGACCTCCGCGCCGGGGCCGTCGCCCACGATGCGCCCGTCGGTGAGCCGGATGGCGCGCGGGCAGCGCGCGGCGAGGCGCGGCTCGTGCGTGACGAGGATGATGGTGTGGCCGCGCCGGTTGAGCTCGTCGAAGAGCCGGATGATCTCCTCGCCGGTGGCGGAGTCGAGGTTGCCGGTGGGCTCGTCGGCGAGGAGGATGGACGGCTCGCCGACGAGCGCGCGCGCGATGGCGACGCGCTGGCGCTGACCGCCGGAGAGCTCGTTCGGCCGGTGGTGCATGCGGTTCGTGAGCCCCACCGAGGCGAGCGCCGCCTCGGCGCGCGCGCGCCGCTCGCGGCGGGAGACGCCGCGGTAGACGAGGGGGAGCTCCACGTTGGCGAGGGCGGTCGCGCGCGGGAGGAGCTGGAACGTCTGGAAGACGAAGCCGATCTCCTCGTTGCGCAGGTCGGCGAGCTGGTCGTCCTGCAGGCGCTGCACGTTCGCGCCGTTCAGGCGGTAGCTGCCGGAGGTGGGCGTGTCCAGGCAGCCGAGCAGGTTCATGAGCGTCGACTTGCCCGAGCCCGACTGGCCGACGATGGCCACCCACTCGCCGCGCCGGATGGCGAAGGAGACGCCGTCGAGGGCGCGGACGGTCTCGCCGCCCACCTCGTAGTGGCGGCACAGGTCCTCGACGAGGATGAGCGCGTCGTCCACGGCCTAGCCCTTCCGGCCCTTCGCGCCCTTGCCGCCCGGCGCCTCCTCGGTGACGGGCTTGCCGTCGGCGAGCTCGCGCGAGAGCACGCGGTACGGACCCTCGACGACCTTCTCGCCCTCGGCGAGCCCCTTCACGATCTCGAGCTCGGTGTCGCTCGCGAGGCCGGTCTCCACCTCGCGCACCTTGGCGACGCCGCCGTCCACCACGAAGACCACCTTGCGGAGGGGCTCGCGGCGCGGCTTCTTGCCGGGCTGGCCCGGCGCGCCGCCGGCCTGCTGCGGGGGCGGCTCGGCGCCCTCGGCCCGGGCCTCGCCCTCGCCGCGCAGCTCCTTCTCCGTCCGCACCGTCACCGCCTGGATCGGGACGACCACGGCGCCGTCGCGCGTGTCGGTCGCGATGGACGCCTGCCCGCTCATCCCGGGGAGCGCGCCCGGCACCGGCTCGGTCAGCGCGAGCCGCACGAAGAAGGTCGTGACCTCGCCCTCGGTGCCCTGGTTCTTCACCGTGGCGTTGCGGGCCACCTCCACCACCTGGGCGGGGAACTTCTTCTCGGGCAGGGCGTCGATCTCGACGTCGGCGGTGTCTCCCTCCTTCACGAACACCACCTCGTGCTCGCCGACCTCCACCTTCACCTCCATCTGCGAGAGGGTGGAGATGACGAGGATGACGTCCTCCGAGAAGTCCGAGCCGCGCACCCGCTCGCCGACCTGCTTCTCGCGCTTCGTGACCACGCCGTCGATGGGCGAGACGAGGGTGGTGAGCGAGAGGAGGTGGCGCGCCTCGCGCAGCGACGCGTCGGCCTGCTGGATGCGGCCGCGCGCCGCGTCGGCGCGGGCGCGCTCGGCGGCGAGCTTGGCCCGGGCCTGCTCGACCTCCGCGTCGCTCGCGTTGCCGGTCCCCGCCAGCCGCTCCACGCGGGCGAGCTCCTGCTCGAGCTGCTCGACGTTGACCTTCTGCGACTGGAGATCCGCCGCGGCCGAGGACCGCGAGGCCTCCTGCTGCGAGACCTGCGCGCTGAAGCGGCGCGCGTCGATGCGGCCGAGCACCTGGCCCTTCGTGACCCGCGCGCCCTCCTTCACGGTGAGCTCGAGGAGGTCGCCGGAGATGTTCGACGACAGCTTCACCTCGGTGGCGGCCTGGAGCTTCCCGGCGGCGGTGACGATGCGCGTGATGCTGCCCTTTCGCGCGGTGGTCGCCTGGATGCCGATGGGCGGCTGCGGCCGGGGCCGGAGCGACGCCACCGTGACGGCGGCGACGGCGACCACGAACACGGCCGCGGCGATCCGCCTCGGCCAGCTCATGCGGATGGGCGGAGGCGGGCGCGCCAGGACGGGGCCCTCGGCGGGCGCGGGGCGCTCGCCGGGATCGGGGGCATGCTTCGGGACGGGGTTGTGCGTCGCCATCTAGATGGGCCCTCCGGCGGCGCGCGCGAGCTCCGCGATGGCCACCGCGTGATCGATCCTCGCCTCGACGAGCGCGAGCTCCGCCTGCGTCAACTTCAGGGAGGCGTCGCGCAGCTCGAGCTGCGTCGCGAGGCCGGCCTCGAGCCGCTCCCGCGCGAGCACGAGCCCCTGCTGCGCCAGGCGCAGGTTGTCCGTCGCGAGCGAGACCTGGCGCGCGCGCGACCCCGCGAGCGCGCGGCCGTCCGCGATCTCCTTCGCGACCGCGTCCACGTTGCGCTCCGCCGAGGCGCGGGCGCGCTCGGCGCCGGACCGCGCCCGCTGCACGTCCGCGGAGGTGCGCCGGCCCTCGAACAGGTTCCAGGAGGCGACCACCTGCACGCTCGCGGTGTAGTCGCGCGCCGGGTCGCCCCACACGCCCCCGGTGCCGGAGAGCACGACCCCGCTGCGGGAGTAGGCGGCCTCCAGGTCCAGGCGCGGCAGGTAGCCCGCGCGGGCGACGCCGATGGCGGCGTCCGCGGCCTCCACCAGGGCCAGGTCGGCGGCGAGGACAGGGCGGCGCGCTCGCGCGCTGGCGAGGAGGGCGTCCGCCGCGGGCGGCTCGCCCGGCGCGCCGGCGGCGGGGTCGAGGGTCGCGGGCGCCACGATGCGCGCCTCGAGCGCCTCCTCCCCGAGCACCTGCGCGAGCGCGGAGCGCGCCTGCGCGACCACGGCGCGCTGGCCCTCCACGTTGATGAGGTCGTTGCCGAGGTTCACCCGCGCGCTGTAGGTGTCGCTCTTCGGCGCTCGGCCGGCGGCGAAGAGCGCGTCGGAGCGGTCCACCAGATCCTTCGAGCGGGCGGCGGTGTTCTCCAGCACGGCGAGGCTCCGCTCCGCGCGGACCACCTCGTAGAAGCGGCGGGTGACCTCGAAGGCGACGGAGAGCGTGGCCTCGTCGTACTGGCGCTCGGCGGCGCGCCGGTTGAAGCCGGAGCGGCGCACGTCGTTCAGGGTCGCCCAGTCGAAGAGCGGCTGCCTGAGCTGGAGCCCGAGCGAGTAGGCCTCGGAGTCGGTGGCGCTGCCGGTCGTGGTGATCACCTCGCCGGTGCGGGGATCGAAGATGTCGCGCGCCTCGGACGTCTCGCCGATGAAGCTGTGCCCGAACGAGGAGGTGAGGTCGAGGCGCGGGAGCGCGCCGGCCACGCTCGCGGTCCGGTCGGCGCGGGCCATCTCGGCGTCGGCGCGGGCGAGGGCGAGGTCCGGGTTGGCGCGGGCCGCGAGGGCGAGCGCGTCGTCGAGCGTGAGCGCGGTGTCGGCGCCCGCTGGGGCGGCGAGCGCGAGCGCGAGCGCGGCGGCGATGGGGTGGGCCAAGGCTAGGGGCCTCCTCTCGGACCGCCGAAGGCGGCGGCCGGGACGACCTTCAGCAGGGCGACGTAGGCGGCGAACAGGACGAGGGTGACGGTGAAGGCCCGGGCGCGCGAGGCGCCCGCGGCGCGCGCCATGCCGGTGGCGACGAGCACGAGCGCCCAGAGCGCGAACAGATCGACGGCGGAGAGCGCGGCGGCGAGCGGCGGCGCCGCGCGCGGCACGAGCGCGGCGAGGCTCGAGGGCAGCAGCCGCGGCACATCTTCGGGAGGGATGGGCGCGCGCGCCACGGCGGCGGGGATGGCGAGGAGCCCACCGAGCCACACCGGCAGCATGCCGTGCGCCGCGACCGCGAACGTCTCCTTGAAGCCGGGCCGGGTCCCGGCGACTCGGAAGCCCGCGAGCAGCGCCACCGCGGCGCCGAGGGCGAGCAGGCTCGGAGCCAGCGCCGCGCCCGCCCACCCGGTGATGTGCCCGAGCTTGCGCGTGGTGGCGACCGCCTCCTCGCGCTGGAACTGCGTCAGCTCCTGGGCCTCGGGGCCGCGCATCCGCGCCTGCGCGGCGGCCTCGTAGTCGACGCGCGGGACCGCGACCGCGGCGAAGAGGAGCGAGGCGACGGTGGCGAGGGCGAGCGCGGTGAGGACGCGGCGCCGCTCGGGCACGTCGACGATCCGCGCCGGCGCGGCGAGCGCACGAGCGATGACGGTTCCGTCCTGCAGGAGCTCGGTCGTGGTCATGGGAGGAGAGGTGCGTGCGGCCCCTTACGTAGTCGGTGCGGGCCGTATTTCACGCTTCGCCGCCCGGCTGTCAAAAGAACAGGGAGACGGTACGGGCTCGGGCGTGACGGCCGCACGGCGTGCCGGCGGGCGAACGCGGTCTCGCCCCGTGGGCGCGACACGCGGCGTGAAGGCGGTCCGAGGCGGCATCGCCGCGACCTTCGCCCGCGGCGATTGCGAGGGCACGTCCTCGAGGTGAAGAAAAGTGAAGGGCGGGAGGCCTGCTGGCCTCACCGCCCTCCGGGCGACGAGGGCGGCGGGAACGATTCCGTGCCCGCCGCCCTCGCCGGTCCCCCCCATTCCCCTCGCTGCGAAGAATCGACACCGGGGAGGCGTCGGGCAACCGCCTACAGTTGCGGCAGCGGGCGCGCTGCCGAGCGGCGTGGGGCCGGGCGATCGGGCGAGCGATCGGCGGTCAATGCCGGGGAGGGGCCCGCTCGTCCACTCGCTCCACGCCCTCGCCGCTCGCCGGCTCGTCGGCGCCTTCACGCAGCGCCTCGGCGCGCTCCCGCACGAGCCGCGCCGTCGCCTCCTCGGTCTTCTGCTGCCGCCGCACGAGGCCCTGGCTCTCGTCCACGAACCAGAAGCCCACCCGCAGGAACGCCGCGATCACCACCACGAGGATCGAGGACAGGAACCAGTCGAGGATCGTCGAGGCGGCGCCCCAGCGAGGCGCGACGCGGACGTAGGTCGCGCCGGTGAGGGGCACGAGGAGGAACGCGAGCCAGTGCGAGAGGCAGTACGGGCAGGAGACGAGGTAGCCGAGCCAGGTGTCCTTGCCCCCGAGCGCGTCGCGCAGCGGCGCGAACACCTTCTCCTTCGCGACGGTCTGGGCGATCCCCATGACCACCGCGGAGACGGCGAGGAGGTGGAAGACGCGCTCTGCCATGGTCCTCCTGAACAGGTAGGACGCCCGCCGCGCCGCGTCGACCATCGGTCGCGAATCCTCGGCGCTCGGTCGGGGCTCCGAGGGATGATCAGTCGGCAGGTCGTCCGTAAGCGAACTCTCCGTCCGACGGCGCGGGTGCACGAACACTCGGCCCCTTCCGCCGCGGGGCGCCATGCGGTAGAAACCGCGCTTGCCGTCGACCGCACCCCCTTTCCGGTGCAGGCCGGGACGGCCAGCCCACGAGGAAAGACACATGAAGACCGGTATGGGGGTGAAGCCCGTGCGCAAGGGCGAGAAGCTCGCCGTCCTTCTGCCCGGGATGGGTGCCGTCGCGACGACCGCCGTCGCCGGCGCGATCGCGGTGCGGCGGAAGCTCGCGTCCCCGGTCGGCTCGCTCACGCAGCTCGGCCACCTCATCGACGCCCGGGGCGAGGCCGGTCCGCGCGTCGCCGACGTACTCCCGCTCGCGAGCCTCGACGACCTCGTGTTCGGCGGATGGGACCCGATCCCCGACGACGCGTACGCCGCCGCCCTCCGCGCGCGGGTGCTCGGCCGCGAGCACCTCGACCCGATCAAGGACGAGCTCGAGGCCATCAAGCCCATGCCCGCGGTGTTCGACACCGAGTGGGTCCGCCGCCTCGACGGGCCGAACGTGAAGAAGGGCACCCTCCGCCAGAAGGCCGACGCCCTCCAGGCGGACATCCGCGGCTTCCTGCAGAAGCACGGCTGCGCGCGCGGCGTGATGGTGTGGACCGGCTCCACTGAGGTCTACGCGCAGGTCGGGCCGGCGCACCAGTCGCTCAAGGCGTTCGAGGCCGCGCTCGACAAGGACGATGCGTCCATCGCGCCGTCGATGATCTACGCGTACGCGGCGATCAGGTGCGGCGTCCCGTTCCTGAACGGCGCGCCGAACCTGTCGCAGGACACCCCGGCCCTCCAGGAGCTGGCCGAGCGCGAGGGCGTCGTCACCGGCGGCAAGGACTTCAAGACCGGGCAGACGCTGATGAAGACGACGATCGCGCCCATGCTCCGGGCGCGGCTCCTCGGCCTCGACGGGTGGTTCTCGACGAACATCCTCGGCAACCGCGACGGCGAGGTGCTGGACGACGCCGCGAGCTTCAAGACGAAGGAGGTCTCGAAGCTGGGCGTGCTCGATCAGATCCTCGATCCGCGGCGCCTCCCCGAGCTCTACGGGGACATGGATCACAAGGTCACGATCCACTACTACCCGCCGCGCGGCGACAACAAGGAAGGCTGGGACGCCATCGATCTCGTCGGGTGGCTCGGCTACCCCATGCAGATCAAGGTGAACTTCCAGTGCCGCGACTCGATCCTCGCGGCGCCGCTCGTGCTCGATCTCGCGCTCCTCGCCGACCTCGGCCAGCGCGCGGGTGAGCGCGGCGCGCAGGAGTGGCTGTCGTTCTTCTTCAAGAGCCCGGTCGTCAACCCCGGCCACTCGCAGGTGCACGACCTCTTCCAGCAGCAGGCGAACCTCCACGCGCAGCTCCGCCGCTACGCGGAGGCCGCCGCGGCCGCCACGCAGAGCGCGGTCGGCTAGTCCGGCCGTTCGCGCGCAGAAGACGAAGAAGTTCCGGGCGCGATCCCCGATCCAGGTGATCGGGGATCGCGCCGTGGTTTACAGTGGCAGCGCCCGCCGTCGCGGGCGGCGGGGCCGCCTGCGCGCGGGGCGCCCCCGCGAGCCGCTCCGCGCGGTCCGGCCGTGCGTCTCTGCATCGTCACGCCCTACGACCTCTCGCACGAAGGTGGCGTGAACCGCCACGCGCAGGAGCTCGCGCGTGCGCTGCGCGGGGCCGGGCACCACGCGCGCGTGCTCGGCCCGGCGAGCGGCGCGGTGCCGGAAGGCTGCGACGGCGTCCCGGGCGTCGTGCCGGTGCCGGCGAACGGCTCGGTGGCCCGCATCGGGCTCCTCCAGTCCGCGCGCGCGACGCGCGACTACCTCGCCGCCGGCCGCTTCGATCTGGTGCACGTCCACGAGCCCATCGTCCCGGGGCCGGGGCGCCACGCCCTGCGCCTCGCGCGCGTCCCCGTCGTCGCGACCTTCCACGCCAGCGCCGAGCGAGAGCTGCCGCTGCAGCGCGCGCTCCGCGCCGTCGCGGCCGCCGGGCTCGGCCGGATCGACGCCGCCATCGCGGTGTCGCGCGCGGCGAAGGCCTTCTCGCGCGCCATCTACCGGGGCCGCACGGCGGTGATCCCGAACGGCGTGGACCTGTCGCGCTTCTCCACGGCCCCCACGCGCGGGCGGGCGCGCGCACCCGGCGCGCCGCGCGTGCTCTTCGTCGGCCGCTTCGGCGAGCCGCGGAAGGGGCTCTCGGTGCTGTTGGACGCGGTGGCGCTGCTGCGCGCGCAGGGGCGGCTCGTCGAGGTGGACGTGGTGGGGGACGGCGCGCCGGAGCGGTTCCGCCGCCGCGCGGAACGGCTGGGCGTCTTCTTCCGCGGCCGGCTCTCCGACGCGGCGCTCGCGCGGGCGTACGCCGCGGCCGACCTGTTCTGCGCCCCGTCGCTCGGCGGCGAGAGCTTCGGCATGGTGCTCGTCGAGGCCATGGCGGCGGGCTGCCCGGTGGTGGCGAGCGATCTGCCGGGATACGCCGAGGCCGCGCGCGGGGCCGCGCTGCTCACGCCGGCGGGGGATCCGGGCGCCCTCGCGGTGGCGATCTGGCGGGCGGTGGCGGACCCCGAGCTCCGGGAGCGGCTCGCCCAGCGAGGCAGGGCGCGCGCGGCCGCGCTCTGCTGGAGCCGCGTCGCGGCGCGGGTGCTCCTCGTCTACGCGCAGGCGGCGGCGCGCGAGGCGCAGCCCGGGGCCGCGCTCCTCCTCGAGGCCGCCCGGTGAGCCCTCCCGGCGCGCGCTTTCCGCGGACGTGGCGGCAGCGAGCGGTGCTCGCGCCGCTCGCGCGCGCGCTGCGGGTGTACTACCGACCGCGGGTGCACGGCCTCGACGCCGTGCCGGTGGACCGGCCAGTGGTCTACGTCGCGAAGCACCCGCGCACCTGGCTCTACCTCGAGACGATCCTGCTCGGGCTCGTGTCGTTCTGGGACCCGGGGCGCGTGCCCTTCCGGCCGATGGAGAAGCGCGGCACCTCGCTGCACCGCCTGCCGGCGCTCGGCTGGGTGCGCAGGCACGTCGGCGCCATCGAGGCGACCGAGGAGGCCGCGCTGGCGGCGCTCGCCGGCGGCGAGTCGGTGCTCCTCTTCCCGGGCGGTGCGCGCGAGCTCCACGGGGCGGCGGACGCGATCGACTGGACGGGCCGGCGTGGCTATGCGCGCCTCGCGGCGCGGGCGCGCGTGCCCGTCGTGCCGGTCGCCATCGCGGGCGCCGACCAGCAGCACCCGCTCCGCCTGCCGCTCGGGCCGGGGCGCAGCGCGTGGCTACCGCCGGCCCCGCTCCCCGTCCCGCTCGACTACTGGTTCGGCGCGCCCATGGAGGCGCCGGCGTCCTGCGAGCGCGCCGCGGTGGGCGCCTTCGCCGACTCGGTCGCCGCGGCCGCCCAGGCCCTGCTCGCGCGCGCAGTGGCCGCCCGCCGCGCGCCGTGGAGCCTCGAGTGACGAGCTCCCCCGAGCCGCGCCCCGAGCCACCCCGGATCGACGCCGGGCGCTGGTACTACCGGCGGGCGTATCTCCCGTGGGCGCGGGCGCTCTCCGCCTACCACCGCATGCGGCTCGAGGGGCCCCCTCCGCCCGAGGGGCCGTGCATCTACGTGGCGCTCCACGGCGCGGGCTACCTCGTGCTCGACCTGGTCCTCGCCGGCTACCACCTCGCGTGGAAGGGCTGGCACGAGCGGGGCTCGGGGCACACGCCGCTGCGGGTGGTCGCCGCCGAGTCCCGCATCGAGAAGGCGCTGCCGGGCCTGCCCCTCCTGAAGCGCCACTTCGGGCTCATCGATCCCAGCGAGGAGAGCTGCCTCGCGGTGCTGCGCCGGGGCGAGCAGCTCCTCGTCACCCCCGGCGGCATGCGCGAGGCGCGGCCAGGGCGCGACTTCTACCGGCTGCGCTGGGAGGGACGCTACGGCTTCGTCCGCCTGGCCCTCGAGACCGGGGCGCCGATCGTGCCGCTCGCGGTGGTGGGCGGCGCCGAGGCGTATCCGGGCTTCCGGGTGAAGGGGCTCTCCTTCTGGTCGCCGCTCCCGCTCCCGGTCCGGCTCCACGCTGCGCTCGGCGACCGCATCGCGGTGGAGC
Source organism: Anaeromyxobacter sp. Fw109-5 (assembly GCF_000017505.1). Taxonomy (NCBI): domain Bacteria; kingdom Pseudomonadati; phylum Myxococcota; class Myxococcia; order Myxococcales; family Anaeromyxobacteraceae; genus Anaeromyxobacter; species Anaeromyxobacter sp. Fw109-5. The sequence goes on along the minus strand of NC_009675.1, from coordinate 5,028,437 downwards.
GCGCGCCGGGTCGCGGCCGCGACATGGCGCTCGTGGGCTCCATCCATGCCCTCGCGCGCGAGCGCACGCAGGCGCTCTACGACGAGCTCCGCTCGCGCCTGGGGAGGGCGCAGGCGCCGTGACGATCTGGATCGCGAGCGACTGGCACCTCTCGCCCGAGAGCCCTGCCGTCCACGGCCGGCTCGCGCGCGCGTTCCTGGCGCGGGCGCTCGAGGCCGGCGTGCAGGTCATCCTGAACGGAGACGTGCACGACGCGCTGTTCGCCGGCGAGGCGCGGGCGGAGGCGGCGCACCCCGAGGTCGGGGAGGCGATGGCCGCGCTCGTCCGGGCGGGACGGCTCGCCCGCACGGCGGGCAACCACGATCCCGCGGCGGGTCCGCCCCAGCTCGTCCTCACCGTCCCGGGCGCGGGGCGGGTGCTGGTGACGCACGGGCACCTCGTCGATCCGATCGGCCGCTCGCCTGCAGGGCAGCTCGGTGACGCCATCTCCCGCCGCTTCGGCCGCCTCGCCGCCGTCCGCGGCGCTGCGCGCGCGGTGGAGGCGGCGGCGTGGGGTCTCGCCGGCGAGCGCATGCTGGCGGCCTTCCGGCGGCGCTGCCTCGCGCTCGTCGCGCGCGAGGGCTGCGACCTGGGGGTGTTCGGCCACGTGCACGTGGCGCACCTCGCCGCAGGCGATCCCTACGCCAACGCCGGTGGGCTCTCCCCGGCGGCGCTCTCCTACCTCGTGCTGGAGCGTGGGGAGGCGAGGCTCGCGACCCTCCGGGCGGAGGAAGGCGGCGATTCGCACGGGTGAGCGGCCGGCCGCGTGAATCCCGAGGGGCCTTCCGGAATCAAAGGGGGGTGAAATGCGGTAAAAGACGCTGCCCCCTGGCGCGCCGATTCCTCGACGCCGGGGGAGAGGGAACCCAACCGACCATGCGACCGTCCGAGCGCTGGGTCCGCTTCGCGGACCGCCACCGCACCGCCATCCTCGCCGCCTGCGCCGCCGTCGCGGTCGCGGGGTCGGTCGGGACGGTGCGGCTCTACACCGACCTGCGCCCGGACCTCGCCGAGCTCCTGCCCGAGTCGAGCAAGAGCGCGGTGGACCTCGAGCACGTGACCGCTCGGGTGGGCGGGTTCGCCGAGCAGACCGTGATCCTGTCCGGCGCCGATCCCCTGACGATGCAGCTCTTCGCGGACGATCTCGCCGAGAAGCTGGACGAGGCGCCCGAGGAGCTCGTCCGCTGGGTGGAGTACCGGGTCGGCGAGATCGTCGACTTCTACCGGCCGCGGCTGCTGCTCTTCCCGGAGAAGGCCGAGCTGGAGGAGCTGCGAGACGCGCTCGCCGCGCGGATCGCCTGGGAGCGCGCGAACGAGGCGGGCGCCGCGAACGGCGCCGCGCCGGACGTCGAGGGGCTCATCGCGCGCCTGGGGGGAGAGCGCAAGGAGCTGATCGGGCGCTTCCGCGATGGTTACACGATGGGTGACGTTCCGGTCCCCGGCAAGCCCGGCGAGAAGATGACGATCCTCGCCATGATCGTCCGGCTGGGCTCGACCCCCGGCGACTACGGCAAGGTGGCCGCGCTCGACCGGGTCGTCCGCGAGACGGTGAAGGCGCTCGACCCGAAGAAGTACGCGCCCACGCTGGAGGTGGCCTACGGCGGCTACGTCACCTCCACGGTGATGGAGCACGACGCGCTCGCGGAGGACCTCGTCTGGGCGACGATCCTCGTCATCCTCTCCGTCGCCGCCTCCGTCGCGATCTACAACCGTACGTGGAAGTCGGTGCCGCTCGTCGGCATCCCGCTGCTCGCCGGCACGTTCGCGACGTTCGGGATCGCCGAGCTGGTGGTGGGGCACCTCAACTCCAACACCGCCTTCCTCGGCTCGATCGTCGTCGGCAACGGGATCAACGTCGGGCTCATCCTCTTCGCGCGCTACCTCGAGGAGCGGCGGCGCGGGGCGGGGCCCATCCCGGCCATGCAGACGGCCGTCGGCGCGACCTGGCTCGCGACGCTCACCGCCGCGCTCGCCGCGGGCGTCGCCTACGCCTCCCTCCTCTCCACCGACTTCCGCGGCTTCAACCAGTTCGGCCTGATCGGCGGGCTGGGCATGGCGCTCTCGTGGCTGTTCTCGTACGTCATGACGCCGCCGCTCGTGCTCGCCTGGGAGCGGCGCTCGCCCATTCCCCGCGAGGGGCAGCGTCCCTCGCGACCGCTCTTCACCCTCGCGCTCTCGCACGTCGTCGAGCGGTTTCCACGCCTCACGACGGTGGTCGCGCTCGCCGTGTCGGTCGCGTCGGTCGGGGCCGTCGCGCACTTCGCGGACGACGCGCTCGAGTACGACTTCCGGAACCTGCGCGACGTCTCCGCCCTCGCTCCGGGGGGCCCGGGCTGGTGGGACGCGCGCGTGGACGATCTCTTCGGCGAGCACCTCACCCCGACCGCGCTGCTCGCCCGGGACGAGGCGCAGGCGCGCGAGCTGGCGCGCCGCATCGAGGCGCACCGCCGCGCCACCCCGGGGAGCACCATCGGCTCGGTGGTCTCGGTCGAGGCGTTCGTGCCCGCCGGGCAGGAGGAGAAGCTCCCGATCGTCCGCGAGATCCGCGCGCTCGCCACGCGGGAGAACCTGTCGTTCCTGCCGCCCGACCGGCGGATGGCAGTCGAGGCCGTGCTCCCGCCCGAGGACCTGCGGCCGTTCGCGGCGGCGGACCTGCCCGAGGAGCTCCGCCGACAGCTCACCGAGACGGACGGGCGGGTGGGGACGCCGGTGCTCGTCTACCCGTCGGGGAGGATCGACGTGTGGAACGGCCGGGACGTGCTGCGCTTCACCGAGGAGCTCCGCGGGCTCGACCTGCCGGCCGACGCTCCGATCGCGAGCTCGCTCATGGTCTTCTCGGACGTGCTCTACGCGATCCAGGCGGACGGGCCGCGGGCCACGCTCCTCTCGCTCGCGGGGGTCGTCGTGCTGGTGCTCGTCGCCTTCGGCGCGGGCAAGCGGTCGGTGCGGTCCCTCGCCGACGCGGGCTGGGTGCTCGCCGCGCTCGGTCTCGGCGTGCTCTGGTTCGCGGGCCTCGCGGGCGCGTTCGAGCTGCGGCTCAACATGTTGAACTTCATCGCCCTGCCGATCACCTTCGGCATCGGCGTGGACTACGCCACGAACGTGTTCCAGCGGCGCCGCCTCGACCACGCGCGCTCCATCTCGGACACCCTGCGGACGACCGGCGGCGCCGTGGCGCTCTGCTCCGTGACGACGGTCATCGGCTACGCGTCCCTGCTCGTGGCTCGCAACCAGGCGCTCTTCTCGTTCGGCCTGCTCGCCGTCATCGGCGAGCTCGCCTGCCTCGCGACGGCGCTCCTCGCGCTCCCCAGCGTGCTCCGCTGGAGGGAGCAGCGCCGGCGGGAGGGCCCGGGCGCGAACGGCGGTCCCGCGGAGCGCGAGGAGGGCGACGTGGAGCTGAGGGCGGTGCGCTGAGAGGGCTCAGGCGAGCCCCGCCGCTCCGACGCGCTGCAACGCCCACTCGAGCTGCTCGCGCGAGAACGGCTTCTCCAAAAAAGCCTCCGCCGCGGGCCGCGTCTTCGACGCCCGCTCGCTCGTCATGGCGATGATGGGTACGCGCGCGAGCCGGGGCGTGCGGCGGATGCGCGCGACGAGGTCGTGCCCCGTCATGCGCGGCGTGTAGAGATCGGCGAGGATCGCCACGGGGCGCGGCCCGCGCGAGAGCAGCTCCCACGCCTCGGCGCCGTCCCGCGCGATCGCCACCGAGAAGCCCGCTCGCTCGAGCAGCGCCCGGATGGCTTCACGCATACCCGCGTCGTCCTCGACGAGCAGGATCCTGCGGATGACGGTGCCTTCGTCCACCACTGGAACGTAGGGAGCACCATCACCTGCGGCGAGGGCACGACCGACGGGGGGCGCGATCGCGCAAGCCGGGGGGCGACGCTCGACGTCGCGCCGCTCGAGGGGGGCGAGCCGGCCGCGGCTCAAGCCTCGGGGGACGTCGCCCGAGGCGAACGCGGGCCGCGCCTCCGCCACGCGAAGAGCGCGGCGCCCCCCGCCGCGAGCGCCAGGGCGGTGGGCCAGGTGGCGGCCAGCGCGCCCGAGCCGGCGACCCGCTCGTAACCGGCCGCGGCGGCCCAGCCGATCCAGAAGTAGAGGGTCGCCCAGATGAGCCCCGCCACGAGGGTGCCGAGCGCGAAGGTCGCCTGGCGGAGCCGCAGCGCGCCGGCGACGACGGTCATCACGATGCGGAGCCCGGGGACGAGCCGGCCGACCACCACGGCGCGGGCGCCTCGCCGGGCGAGCCACCCCTCGAGGCGGGCCTCGCGATCGGGCGTGTACCCGAGCCGGCGCGCGACGCGCACGACGAGGGGGCGCCCTGCGTGGCGCGAGAGGAGGTACAGCAGCCCCGCGCCCAGCACGGTGGCGAGGGTGACGACCGCGGCGGTCGGCGCGAAGGAGGCGCGGCCGGCGTGGGCGAGGAACCCCATCGCGGCGATGAACAGGTCGCCCGGCAGCGGCAGCGGGACGCCGGCCTCCTCCACGAGGATCACCGCGAACAGGCCGGCGTACTGCCAGCGGGCGAGGAAGTCGGCGGGGCTCTCCACGGAGGTCTCATGCCATGGAACCGCTCGCCAAGGAACTCGCTTCCCGCGAGGGGGGGTGGCCGGGAAACGTGGGGCGCGAGGGCGCGAAAGTCACGCACAGTGCGCCCTCGGACGCGGCGGCGGACGGCCCGGGGCTTGGCGCGGACGCCCCGGCTGCGCACTCGTCCAGCATGGCCGGCGCATCGCAGGGGTGGCACGAGCGCGAGGAGCTCTTGTCCGCGCGGACGAAGGACCTTCACCGGGCGCTCGTCTCGCTCCAGGAGGAGCTCGAGGCGATCGACTGGTACCAGCAGCGGATCGACGCGACCGAGGATCCCGAGCTGCGGCACATCCTCGAGCACAACCGGGACGAGGAGAAGGAGCACGCGTCGATGATCCTCGAGTGGATCCGGCGAAGGGACGTCGCCTTCGCCCGGATGCTGCGGATGCACACCGGGCATTCGGGTCCGATCGTCTCCGGGGAGGAAGAGGAGGAGGCGGCGGGCGAGGCGGACGTCGAGCGCCGCGGCGAGAAGGGGAAGCGATGACGACCTGGCTCGATCGGGAGGGGGCGCCGTTCGCGCAGGAGGTCTGGGATCGCATCGACGCCGTGGCGCGGAGCGCCGCCGACGAGGTGCGCGCCGGGCGCCGGCTCCTCGAGGTGGTGGGGCCGCTCGGGTTCGGCGCCCGCGCCGGCGTGGCGGAGGATCTGCCGCTGGGCGAGGAGCCGGAGGGAGCGCACGTGCACGTCCCCAGGGTGCGCCCGCTCCCGGTGATCCACCGCACCTTCGCGCTCGGCGCGCGGGCGCTCGAGGCGGACGCCGCCTGCGGCGAGCCGCTCGTCCTCTCCGAGGCGTCGGAGGCCGCCCGGCAGATCGCGCGCGCGGAGGACCGGATCGTGTTCGAGGGGCTCCCGCGCGCGGGCGTGAGCGGGCTCCTCGGCCACGAGGGCGCGGTGGAGCTGCCCGCCGGCGACTGGAGCGATCCGGCGCGCGTGGCGGACGATCTCCTCGGAGCGCTCGCGAAGCTCGACGAGGCGGGGCGGCACGGGCCGTACGCGTTGGCCGTCTCGCCCGGCCGGTTCTACCAGCTGCTGCGCCCGTACCCGGGCACCGCCCTCACGCCGCATCAGCAGCTGCAGCCGGCCTTCGCCGGAGGCATCGTCAAGGCGCCCGCGATCCAGGACGGCGCGGTCATCGTGATGCGGACCCCCTCCGGCCCGCGCATCCTCGTCGGCCAGGAGCTCGCCGCGGCCTACGACGGCCGGGAGGGGATCTTCCACCAGATCTCGCTCGTGGAGTCGGTGACCCTCATGCCCGGCGTCCCCGGCTCCGTCGCGGTCCTGCGCGGGCGCTAGCCGTGGCGCGCCGCCGCGCCGGCGAGGGGGAGGCTCCGGCGGGGGGCGACGAGGCCGGGCGGCTCCTCGCCACGCCCCCGGCGCGGTTCACGAGCGAGCGCGACGCTCTCGCGCGCGCCCTGGCGGAGCGGGGCGACGCAGCGGGCGCGGCCGCGATCCGGAAGCTCCGGCGCCCGGTCGGCCTGGCGTGGGTCCTGAACCGCCTCGCCCGCGAGCGCCGGGAGGAGGTCGAGGCGCTCCTCGCCGCCGGAGACCGGCTCCGCACAGGGCAGCGGCGCGCGCTCGCCGGCCAGGGCGCGGAGGAGCTGCGCGAGGCGGAGCTGGCGCTCCGGAAGGCGGCGCGCGCGCTGCGGGGGAGGGCGGGCGAGGTGCTCTCGGAGGAGGGACGCCCGGCGAGCCCGGGCGCGCTGGCGCGCGTCGAGCTGCTGCTGAGGGTGGCGGCGGCCGCGCCGGGCGACGCGCGGGCGTCTCTCCGCGAGGGGGCGTTCTCACGCGAGCCGGAGGTGGCGGGCGGGGATCTCAGCGGTCTCGGCGTCGTCGCGGAGCGGCTCGAGCCGGCGCGCCGCGCGCGGGGCGCGGGTGCGGGAGGAAAGGCGGGCGAGGGAGAGCGGCGGGGCGGGGAGGGAGGTGGCGGCGCGCGGCGGAGGCCCGCGGCCGAGGACCGCCGCGCGGAGCGCGAGGCGGCGGCGGCCCGCGCACGCGAGGCGCGCGCACAGCGCCAGCGGGCGCAGGAGCTCACCGCGGCGCGGCGGCGGCTCGCGCAGGCGCAGCGGGCGGCGCGCGCGGCGAGGAGCGCGGCCGAGGCGGCGGCGCGGCGCGCGGACGTCGCGCGCGCCCGCGCGGAGGCGGCCGAGGCCACCGAGGCGGCCCGGCGCGACGAGGTCGCGGCCCTCGAGCGCGGTGAGTGAAGCGCGCGGACTTCCGTACTCACGGTCGGTGTGGTTTCATCTCGCACCCCCTGCGGAGGTCTCGATGGGACGCGTGCGCGATGCGCTCCTCGCCGTGCTCGGCGACGTGAAGGTGTTCCGCTGGCCGATGTGGATCGTCTACGACCCCGGCTCGTACCGCGTGAAGGGGCGAGACATGCGCGCGGTGATCGAGCGGGTGCGCCCGGGCGACGTGCTCGTGCGCGGCTTCGACGCCTACCTCGATGGGAAGCTCATCCCCGGGCTGTTCAGCCACGTGGGCCTGTTCCTCGGGCGCACCGGCGAGGTCGATCGGGCCGCCGCGCCGCCCGAGCACCGCGAGGGCTTCGCCGTGGGCGAGCAGACGGTGATCCACGCGATCGCCGAGGGCGTCGTCACCGAGGACGTGCTCGACTTCTGCCGCTGCGATCGGCTGGCGGTGCTGCGCTTCCCGGCCCAGCTCCGGGCCCGGCCGGGCGCACCGCCGGACGATCCCCGCGCGCTCGGCGAGCAAGAGCGCGCGCTCCGCGACCGGCTCGTCGCCGGCGGCGACGTCGCGTTCGAGGAGGCGTGGCCGGTGGTGCGGCGCGAGGCGCTCGCGCAGGTGGGGGTCGAATACGACTTCGACCTCGACTTCCGCGACCTGCGGCGGCTCTCGTGCACCGAGCTCGTCCACCGCGCCACCCGCTGCCTCGCGCCGTTCCTGGGCGTCCAGCCGCGGCGGCACCGGATCCTGGGGATCTCCGGCGTCGGGATCGTCCCGGACGCGTTCGTCCGGGCGCCGCTCGAGCTCGTCTGTGCGAGCCACTCGGTGGACGCGGCGAGGCTGGGGGCGTTGCGTCCCGCGGAGCCGCGAGAGGGAATCGAGCGGGGGTTGGGGACGACCGCGGCGGCGTGAGGGGCGGCCGGGTGGAGACGCTGCGGTCGCGTGACCGCGATCGCCAATCCGACCGCGACCGCGACCGCGAGGACGCGCTTCGACTTCGCCGCGGCTGACGCCGCGCCGCGCGCTCAGGGAGGGCCGGCCCGGGTGTAGCCGGAGGCCGTCCTCACCTCCCCCTCGCACACCTCGCCAGCTCCGCTGCCTTCGCCCTCGCATCGGACGACCACGCGAGGGTCCTGAACGCATCCGTGTTGAGCGCGAACCACGCGAGGGTGAGATCGGATCCCTGCTCGGTCCGCCCCATTCCCTCGAGGAATCCCTGCGGATCGGACAGCTCGATCCCCGACTGCTTCCAGATCTCGGCGAGGTACGCGGCGCGCTCGGCGCTGCAGTCGGCGGCGGCGGCCCGCGGCGCCTCGCGCTCTTCCTCTCGCGTCACCGGCGCCTCCCCCTCGGCTCCCGTCAGGGCCTCCTCCGCCCGTCCGGGGAGCGCGTCCGGTGCTCGGGCCAGGGCAGCGGCGGGCACCACCGAGAAGGAGCCGATCTCCTCGTCCTCCGGTCCGTCCTCCTCCACCCTCAGATAACCCTCCGGGAGCTCGATCGTGTCACCGGCCGCGTAGCGGCGGCCGAGCACCTCCACGCGCGCTTCTCCGGCGTCGATGGCTCCCTCCGCTCGGGGCGGTTCGGCTGGAGAGATGACGGGGAGCGCGGCGAGCGCGGCGGCGACGAGGAGCGAGCGCGACATGGCGGGAGAGCCCTCCGGCACGACAACGTTCGCGCGGAGTGCCGCGTCCGCAAGCCTCCGGGTGCGCGCCTGTGGGGGAGGCGGGCACGCTTCGTGGGGGCCCACCGCGAGGGTCCTGCGTTGCACCGCGGGGGCGCTCGCCCGCGCGGAGGGTCAGCGAGGAATTCACCACCCGTTGACCGATTCAACGCAAGCGCCCACGCGCCCGTATTCGCGGCGCTTCCCCCCGCCCGCGGGGGAGCCGCCGCTGAGATCCGTTACGCGGCGCTCCGCCGCGCCCCCGCGCCGCGCGAGTAAATCCGCGCCTCCACGCCCGCGCGCTCGCTGGCCCGCGCCTTGCGACTCCGGGGGATCGGATCGGGTTCCGACCACGAAGGGAGCGCATCATGACGACGCTGGTGTCATTCCTCGAGACGCTCGGCTCATTCCTCCTCGGTGTCGCGGGTCGCTCGGCGGTGTTCGTGGCCGGGCTCGCCGCGCTCGCCGTCCCGGCGCTGGTCCTCGCGCTGGCGTGGCGCGCGCTCCAGCGCCGCCGCGAGGCCGCCGTGGGCGAGGTGGGCGGGCTCGCGTTCCGTCGCGGCGCCTACTACGCCCCCAACCACACCTGGCTCGCGTCGGCGGCCGGCGGGCTGCGGGTGGGGCTGGACGACTTCGCCCAGCGGCTCATCCCGTCGACGAGCGCCGTCGACCTGCCGCGCCCGGGCACGCAGGTGCGCCGCGGGGAGCCGGTGGCGGTGGTCCACGCCGGCGGCCGCTCGATCCGCATCGGCGCGCCGGTGGATGGTGTGGTGGTGGCGAGGAACGGGGCGGTGCGCCGGGACCCCTCGCTCGTGAAGCTCGAGCCATACGGGCGCGGCTGGCTGTTCACCATCGCGCCCGCCGACGGCGGGTACATGACCTTCCCCCAGGACCGGGAGGGAGGCGGCTGGCTGCGCCGCGAGCGCGCTCGGCTCGACCGCTACGTCGAGCATGAGCTGGGGCTGGTGGCCGCGGACGGCGGGGAGCTCCCCCCGCCCACCCCCTCCACGCTCGGGGAGGAGGGCTGGGAGAGGGTCGTCGCGACCTTCCTGCACGCGGCGTGACGCCGCCCGGCCCGGCTAAGGGGGACGCGGCCTGCCCGCAGGGGGGCAGGCCGCCGCGCCGCGGCTAGAGGTTGTCCCAGACGTACTTGCCAGTCTCGAGGACGTGCTTCGCGAGCTGCTTGACGGTGGGGTCCTCGTTGTCGTCGATGCCGGCGAGGTTCTGGTCCACGCGCCGCTTCGCCTGCCACGCGAAGGTGCGGACGATCTGGCGCTCCATCTCCACCGACGCCTCTCCGCGGTCCTCGATGCCGGTGGAGACGCGGGCGAGCATCGCCGCGAGCGCGAACAGGTCCACCATGATGTCGGCGAGCCGGCGGGTCGCGAGCTGCTCGCCGATGATCCGCTTCCCGTGCTTGCGCAGGATGCGATCGGCGGCCACGGCGAGCGCCGTCGCGGAGTGCTCGAAGAGCTGCGCCTCCTCGGCGAGGCTGGGGTGGAGCAGCGACCAGCGGCCCTTCTCGCGCCGCAGGCCGGTGGCGAGCTGGGCGCGCCGCTTGGCGTAGTCGGAGAGCACCCCGAACCCCTTGATGGGATCGGCGAACACGCCGCGCATCGAGACCGAGAGGTCCTTCAGCTCCTCCGCCACGTCGTTCATCGCGGTGAGCGCGATGAACAGCCGCAGGATCTCGTTCGTGCCCTCGAAGATCCGGTTGATCCGGCTGTCGCGCAGCGCCAGCTCGTACGGCATCTCGCGCATGTACCCCTGGCCCGCCGCGATCTGGAGCGCCTCGTCCGCGGTCCGCCACAGCGCCTCGCTCGAGAGCACCTTGGAGATCGCCGCCTCGACCGCGTAGTCCTCGAAGCCGCGGTCCACGAGGCCGGCGACGAGGTTCACGACGCTCTCGGAGGCGTAGCAGTCCACCACCATCTGGCCGATCTTCTGCTGGATGGACTCGAAGCTCGCGATGGGCTGGCCGAACTGGACGCGCTCGCGCGCCTGGCGCACGGAGAGCTCGATGAGCCGCTTCATGCCGCCCACCGATCCGCCGCCCAGCCCCGTGCGGCCGGCGTTCAGGATCTTCATGGCGAGCTTGAAGCCCTTGCCGACCTCCCCGAGCACGTTGGCGGCGGGCACGCGGACGTCCTCGAGCACCACGGTGGTGGTGGACGAGGCGCGGATCCCCATCTTGTCCTCGTGCGGTCCCGTCGAGACGCCCTTCAGGTCGCGCGTCACGATGAAGGCGGTGATGTTGCCGCGCCCGTCCAGGGAGGTGCGCGCGAAGACCGTGAAGAAGTCGGCGATGCCGCCGTTCGTGATCCAGAGCTTCTCGCCGTTCAGCACCCAGTCGTCGCCGTCCCGCACCGCGGTGGTCTTGATGCTCGCCGCGTCGGAGCCCGCGCCGGGCTCGGTGAGGCAGAAGGCGGCGATCAGCTCCCCGGTCGCGAGCTTCGGCAGGAAGCGGGCCTTCTGCTCCTCGGTGCCGAAGAGGAGGAGCCCGCGCATGCCGATCGAGCTGTGCGCGCCGACCGTCACCGCCACCGACGCGTCGTAGCGGGCGAGCTCCTGGATCACGCGCGAGTAGGCGGTCGCGCCGAGCCCGAGCCCTCCGTGCGTCTCCGGGATGACGAGGCTGAAGAGGCCCGCCTCCTTGAGCTCGTCCACGAACGCCCTCGGCATCTCGCCGGCGCGATCCCAGGCGCGGAAGTCGCGCTCGCGCGAGCCGAGCATGGACTTCAGGGTCTGGAGCACCGCCGCGAGGGTCTGCTTCTCGCCGGCCTTGGGCTCCGGGAACGGAAGCAACAGCTCCTCTTCGATGTCGCCCATGCAGAGCGAGCGCATGAAGCTCGCGGTCTTCTTGTCCATGGCGGGGGCCTCCGGCGGTTGACTCACGAATCATAACGCGCCGCGTAATCCAACGCGAGACACGGGTGCCGCTCGGCGTCGCCGCTCACACCGTTTGCGGGGTGAGCGTCACGGCTCGCCACCTCGAGGCCCCGCCCTGGCGGCGGGAGCCGTATCGCCTCTTCTTCCCGCTGGGAGCCGCGCTCGGGGCGATCGGCGTCGGAGACGTCCTCCGGCAGGCCATGTCCGGGGCGGTCGGGGAGAGCGGGCTCGCCCACTCGCTCGCGCTGATCCAGGGGTTCATGACGGCCTTCGCGACGGGGTTCCTGTTCACCTTCGTCCCGCGCCGGACGGGCACGCGCGCGCCGGCGGCCTGGCAGATGGCGCTCGCGGCTGGCGCCCCCGTGGCCGCGGTGCTGCTGCACCTCGTGGGGCGGAGCGCCGCGGGTCACGCGGCCTGGCTCGCCGGGATCGCGGTCCTCGCCGGCTTCGCCGCGCGCCGGCTCGCGAGCGAGCGCGCCCTGCGCCGCGTCCCGGCGGTCTTCGCATGGGTCCCGGCGGCGCTGCTCCTCGGCGCCGGCGGGGCGATCGCGAGCGCGATCGCCCCGCGGCTCGGTCCCTGGCCGGGACCCCAGGTATGGGCGCTCGGGCGCGGGATGCTCGTGCAGGGGCTCGTGACCGGCCTCGTGCTCGGCGTGGGCGGGATCCTGCTGCCGCAGCTGACGCGCGGGGAGGCTCCGCCGGACGCGCTCGAGCCGGGCGCCAACCGCCGGGCCGCGCTCCGGCACGGCGCGCTCGCCCTCGCGTTCCTGGCGAGCTTCCCGCTCGAGATCTTCCGCTCCGCGCTGGAGGGCCTCGCGCTGCGCGCCGCCGTGGCGGGCGCGGTGCTCCTCGGCGTGGCGCGCATCCACCGCGCCCCCAGCGCGCCGGGGCTGCACCGCGGCCTCGTCTGGCTCTCGGCGTGGCTGCTGCTCGCAGGTTACCTGCTCGCCGCGATCTTCCCGAAGCTCCGCGGCGCGGCGCTCCACCTCACCTTCGTCGGCGGGTTCGCCCTCATGACGCTCGCAGTGTCGATCCACGTGGCGGTGACGCACGGCGGCCGCCCCGAGCGGCTCGCCGGCTCGCCCGCGCCGGTGCGCGCCGTCGGCCTCCTCGTCCTGGCCGCCACGGCGGCGCGGCTGCTCGCCGGGATCGACCGCGCGCGCCTGCAGCTCTGGCTCGCCGTCGCGGCGGTGCTGTTCCTCGGCGCGCTGGCCTCGTGGGCCGCGCTGGTCCTCCCCGCCCTCTTCCCTCGTGCTCCTAGCGCGCCGGCGCCGCGTACAGGTCGATCACCCTCGACAGCGCCCGCCGGCACACCGCGCAGAACGGCACCGGATCGCGGGTGAACATGACGCAGTCGAGCTGGGGCCGGTAGTAGCCGCTCGCCTCGTAGTTCGCGCCCTCGAACGCGCCCACGTGCGCGGCGTGAGGCGCCGCCGAGAGGAGCGCCGTCTCCTCCTTCTGCTGCGCGAGGAACAGCGCGTCCATCTCCCACTCGGGCCCGTTGCGGGCGCGGATGGCCTTGCGCCGCTCCTGGAACTCCTTCGCGCGGCGGGTGAACTCGTCCTTCGGCCACGGGGTCGGGAGCGGCACCCCGGCCGTGAGGAGGTCCTTCCACTTCGCCGCCCGGGGGTTCGCCGTCACGTTCGGCTCCCACGGCTCGGGCCGGGCCTCGCTCGAGAGGTACGCGGTCTCCGAGGTGAAGTACTCGTCCGCGAGCGCCGCGAGGGAGTGGCCGAGCTCGTGGACGAAGACGTAGCCCGCCCAGCGGTTGTCGGCGGCCACGGTGGCGTAGAGGTTGAAGATGCCGCCGCCGCCGTAGGTCTCCGCGTTCACGAGGATCGCCACCGCGTCGTACGGGGCGAACGAGGCCACGTCGCGCAGCGAGCGGTTCTCGAAGGAGAGGACGTAGCGCTCGGAGCCGAACGCGTCGTAGGTGGCGCCCACGCGCGAGCGGCGGTGGATCCCGGTGAGCGGGCGCGAGACGCCGCCCTCCTCCGTGGGAGGGCAGAGGCCCCACACGTTGAAGTCGCGGCGGCGGGACCGGAACGGCTCGTGCTCGAAGAGGGTCCCGAGGAGCCGGCGCGCGTCCTGCTCGAACTTCGGGCGGTCCTTCGCGGTGTAGCCGTCGCCGACGAGGAGGAGGTCGAGCTTGGCCGTCGGGTCGCCCGAGTCCTGCAGCGCGATCACCGGACCGGGGGAGGGCGGACGGGCGTCGTCGACGAAGCGGTCGCCCGGATCGAGCACCAGCGACCACACCTCCCGGAACGCGCGCTCGGCGTCGCGCTTCTTCACCACGAGCTGGACGGGGGCGGACGGGGCGGGGAAGCGTACGGACTCCGAGAACGTCCGGTTCGTCTTGCGCGCCTCCTCGGTGAGCTCCCACTCCCCGAAGATCGACGCGAACCCGCGCGAGTAGACGACCCGCTGCGTCGCGAGATCGCGGACCTCGAAGAAGTATTTACCGAGGTTGGTGTCGTCGAGGAGGCGGTCGGGACGTCCGGGGAACGGCAGCGGCTCCAGCACGACGCGATCGAGGCTGAACCGCTCCTCGGAGGAGGTCCCGGTGTGGAAGTAGTCGACGCGGAGCGTGCGGGGAGGCGCCCCGGCGAGGAGCGCGGCGACGAGCAGGGTGGCGACCATGGCGCGGCAGTGTAGTACGAGGCCCGCCGACGGCGCGGGTGTGTGCGAACCCGGACGCCCCAGGGACCTCGCCGCGCCGCCCGACGATATCGACGCGCCCCATTTGCGAGCGCCTGAACGCCTGGACGCACCACGCCGAAGGGGTTGCAACCCGCAGCAGGCGCGGTCTACTTACGAACCATGAAGGATCGGAAGGACAACGAGCAGGGACGGGCGCCGCTCAGCCCGAGGGACCTGCTCGAGTTCCATCCGTGGATGCTCGCGCTGGCCGTGTTCCTCGCCTGCGCCATCGGCATCGCCATCATGGAGCAGGTCCGCGACGCTCGTGACATGTGGGCCGCGTTCCAGCCGCAGGACGACGCCGGTCAGCACCCGTAGCGTCCCGCGCGAAGTCCCGCGATCCCGCTTCGCGTTTCCCGGTACCTCCACGGAGCGAACCACGCGTCCCGCGCGCGCCCGCTTCTCCCGTGGCGCCGCCGTCACTAGCTTCACTAGCTTGCCTCGGCGGGCGCATGACACCCTTCCGCATCCTCCTCGTCGACGACAACGACCTCGTGCGGAAGCTCCTCCGGCTCATCGTCGAGGACGCGGGCTACGATCCCGTCGAGGCGGAGTCGGGTGAGATGGCGCTCGCGCTCGCGCACGCGGATCCGCCCGACGTGGTCGTGGTGGACGATGCCATGCCGGGGATGCGCGGCGCGGAGCTCGTCGTCGCCCTGCGCGGCTCGCCGGACCTCCGCCTCGCCTCGGTGGCCGTGGTGGCCATGTCCGGGCGTTCGGCCGCGCGTCGCGAGCTGTTCGCGGCCGGAGCGGACGCCTTCGTGCCGAAGCCGGTGGAGGAGGACGCGCTGCTCGCCGCCATCCGCGCCGCCCACCACGCGCCGCGGCCCGGCGGCGGAGCGCCCCCGGGCTGGATCTCTGCCTGAGGACGAGGGCCGCGATCACTCGGGTCGAGCCATCCCGCTCGCCCTTCCCCCGAGCCTGTCGAGAGGTCAGGGCGAGCGGATGAAGAAGTGCCGCTCGCGGTGAGCCTGTGTACGAACCGGGAGCGAGCCCAATCGACGCGAGCGGGCAAGGCCGTTGAGGTCCGCGCGCCCGCGCGTCCGCTCAGTCGTCGAGCCGCACGGGATCCTCGCGCAGCCGGCAGCCCTCTTCGTCGCCGGCGGCGCACGCGCGCTCGAACAGCCCTCCCGCGAGAGCCTCGTCGTGGGGAACGCCCGCGGCGAAGCGGTACAGGACGCCGAGCCGGACGCACCCCGCGGCGAGCCCGAGCTCGCAGGCTCGCCCGTAGCGCTCGGCGGCGCGCGCCCCGTCCGCCGGGAGGGCGCGGCCCTCCTGCGCCACGCGCCCGGCCTCGAGGCACGCCTCCGCCTCGCGGGCCAGGCAGCGCTCCTCGAGGCGCGGCAGCGCGCTCGCCACGCAGGCCTCGTCTTCGCCGAGGCGGCACGCCCGCGAGAGGAGCTCGCCGCGACTTTGGGCGGGCGCCTCGCGGGCGAGCGCGAGGCAGCCATCCGCCGCGCCGAGATCGCACGCCCGCTCCGCGAGCCGCGCGCGGTCGGTCGCCTCCGCCTCCGTCGCGAGGCGCGCGCAGGCCCGGCCGGAGCCGATCGCGCAGCCCTCCTCGAGCGCCGCCCGCACCCCCGCGCGATCGCCGCGCCGGGCGCGGAGGTCCGCCGCGCTCTCGCAGGCGGCGGCCACCCCGGCCGCGCAGGCGCGCGCGTGCAGCGCGAGCGCGCGCTCCGGCTCGGGCTCGCCGGTGGCGCCGGCCTCGAGCACGAGCGCCAGGCCGTGACAGGCGAGTCGCCGGCCCGAGTCGCACGCCTCCTGCAACGCCCCGGCGCAGCCGCGCTCGCCGCCGGGCGGAGCCGGCGCGTTCGCCCACATGCCGTGGTACAGCGCGCAGGCGGAGGGCGCAGGGGCCGGGACCTGCGACAGCGCGAGCGCGGCGAGGAGGGCGAGCACGGGGCGGCAGAGGATAGCAGGCGCCGGCCGCGCCCGCCGCGGAGCGTCTACCGCTCGCAGGCGGCGAGGGCGCGGGAGAACAGGGAGCGGCCGGAACTCCCCTCGCGGCGCGCCTGGGCGCGGATCGCGGCGCAGGAGGCCGCCGGCGACCGGCGCGACAGGACCTCGGCGGCGCCGGCGCGCACCGCGCGATCGGGGTCGCGCTCGAGGAGCGGGCGAAGCGTGGCGTCGAGCCGCTCGGCGGGGACGAGCCGTCCGAGTCCCCGGACCGCGGCGCGGCGGACCGCGCGCGGCTCGTGCTCGTCCCGCGCGACCGAGCGGTGCAGCGCCTCCGCCCGCGCGCCGCCGAGCGCGGCGAGCCCCTCGAGCGCGAGGGCGCGCCGCGACGGCAGCCCGTCCGACGCGGCGACCTCCGCGAGCACCGGCTCCGCCCCGGGGCCGAGCGCGCGCCAGGTCTCCGGGCGGACCGGCCGATCCATCGCGCCGAGCAGGGCGAGCGTCTTCGCGCGCACCGCCGGGTCGCAGGCGCCGCTCTCCTGCGGCGCGCAGATCGGCGCGTCCGGGCTCGCGGCGCCGGGCGGGGTCGCGTCGGGCGGCGCGAGGAGGGCGAGCGCGAGGGCGAGGGGAGCGATCATCGGGCGTCCTCAGCGGACGGCGGGGTTGAGCCGCATGACCTCGGCCTGCTCCGGCGTGAGGGAGCCGTTCGAGCGGGCGTCGTCGAGCAGCCAGAACATGAGGTTGGAGGCGCCAGCGCACGTGCGGGCGTCGTCGGCGCAGTAGGAGCCGATCATCGGCGTGGGCTCCTGCGAGGGATCCGTGTTCCGGTCCGCGCAGCGCGCCCGCTCCGACGGCGGCGCGCACGCGGCGCACGCGCAGGTGGCGGTGTCGGCGAGCGGATCGAAGAGGGTCCCCGAGCGTTCGGTCGTGTGGTACAGGCCGAGCCAGTGGGACGCCTCGTGCGCCACGATGTACGCGAGGCGATCCGTGCCGCAGCCGGCCACGTCGGGCGCGCTGCCGCAGCGGCCCTGGCCGAGGTCTCCGAGCGTCACCACGGCCCCGCCGTTCACGGTGCCCGGTACGCCCGACGGCCCCGGGATCGACCCGTCGATGCCGACGATCTGGAACTGGGTGTCACCCTCGGTCACGGTGAGCTCGTCCACCAGGAAGAGGTGGATGGACGGGGTCTGCGCCTCGGCCAGCGTGAAGAGCTGCGAGAGCGGATCGCAGGGGCCGGTCGAGTCGATGTTCACCGAGGCGTACCTCTGGCGCGCCCACTCGGGCAGATCGTGGAGCACCACGCGGCCGAGGCAGAGGCCCGCGTTCCCGAGCGCCGACGCCACGCGCTGGAAGAGGCGGTCCATGTTCGGGTCGCGCGCCGCCTGCGCCGCGGTCAGCTCGAGCGAGGCCACGTAGACGTCGAGATCGAGCGTGCCGGTGGACGCGATCGGACCGGGCCGGGTGATGACGCGGACGTCGTAGCGCCCCGAGCCTCCACCGCCCGTGCACCCGGACATCGACTGGCACTCGTAGGCGTAGTCGTTCACCGTGAGCCGCCAGGTACCCGCCGGCAGCCCGCCCGCGCTCCGCGCCAGGTCGAGGCCCGGGGTGGTGTTGGGGATCGTCAGCGCCCCTGAGGTCGGAGTGAAGCCGCCGTAGTAGCCGAGCAGGCGCGTGAAGTCGGGGTAGCCGTCTCCGTCCTCGGGCACCGAGGCGAGCTCGTCGTAGTAGACGCGTCCGTCGGGCGCGCGGACCTCCGCCGGCACCACCGAGTTCGGGATGGGGAACCCGTCCAGCTGGATCTCGTCGGGGGCCGAGGCCGCGACCTCCTGCGACACGATGGTGACGCTCCAGCTCCCCTCCGGCACCTGGAACTCCGCCTCCTGGCCGACCCGGAGCTCGCCGAGCAGCTGGGTCCCGGGGTGGACGGAGGAGCGGACCGGGGTCGTGCACGTCACCGGCTCGGAGGCGGTCATCGGCGGCCCGAGCGAGATCGACGGCCGCGAGGGCGGCGTGCAGCTCGGCGCGGGCGGCGCGCGGTCGACGCAGCTCCCATCGACGCAGACGAGCGCCCCGCCGCAGTCGGTGGCGGCGCCGCACGCCGTCACGGCCGCCGGCCCGCCGTCGCCGCCGCCGCCGCCGGACCCTCCGCGGCAGGCGAGCGCGCCGGCGAGAGCGAGGGCCACTGACGGGGCGATTCGTCGGCGCACTGCATCGGAACCTAATCGCCGGACCTCGACGCGGCGACGGCGGGCCTCACCGCCGCAGGGGCTCTGCCCCGAACGCGCGATCCAGGAGCTCGGCGAGCACTCGCGCGGTGAGCCCCCACACGATCCGCGCAGGATCGACGTGGAAGGACCACACGCGCCAACGCCCGGTCGCGGCGTCCACCTCCTCGAACGGGAGCTGCACCTCGAGGAGGGCCGCGGCCGCCTCCGGCGGCAGGCGGGCCGGGTCCCAGAGCGACGCGCGCCGGTTCGCCGGATCGAGCAGGCGCGCGAGCGGCAGCTCGAACGGCTCCGACACCTCTCCCGCCGCGGGCACGAAGCTCGGCGGCGGAGCGGCGACGGCGGCGACCACCGGCGTCACGACGTAGCGCGCGATGCTCGGCACGTCGTCGAGCGCGCCGATGACCTCGACGGCGCGGGGCGCGAGGCCCACCTCCTCGTTCGCCTCGCGGAGCGCCGCGGCCGGCGCCGACTCGAGCGGAGCGCAGCCGCCTCCAGGGAAGGAGATCTCTCCCTTGTGGTGCGGGAGGGTGTCGGTGCGGCGGGTGAAGAGCAGGGTCGGCCCGGAGGCGCGCGCCAGGATCGGGACGAGGACGCCGGCGCGGCGGAAGCCAGGGACCTCGAGCCCACGCGCCGGCCGCGCGCCGAGCGCGGCGCGCACGCGGGCGATCGCCTCCTCGAAGGTCGGTGCGCGGGGGGCCACGTCCGATCCTCTAGCCGGCCGAGCGGGCCTCCGCCGCGACGCGATTCGCCGGTACGGCGCGGTTGACAAGCATGCCCCCGAGTGGAGACAAGGTGGGTGTGAGAAGCGACACCATCAAGAAGGGGTTCGAGCGGGCGCCCCATCGCAGCCTGCTCCGCGCGACCGGCCTCACCGACGCCGACTTCGACAAGCCGTTCATCGGGATCGCGAACAGCCACGTCGACATCATCCCCGGCCACTTCTTCCTCCAGGAGTACGGCCGGATCGCGAAGGACGAGATCCGCAAGGCGGGCGGCGTCCCCTTCGAGTTCAACACCATCGGCGTCGACGACGGGATCGCCATGGGCCACGCCGGCATGCTCTACAGCCTGCCGTCGCGCGAGCTCATCGCCGACTCGATCGAGACGATGATGAACGCGCACAGCCTCGACGCGCTCCTCTGCATCCCGAACTGCGACAAGATCGTGCCGGGCATGCTGATGGGCGCGCTGCGCGTGGACGTCCCCACCGTGTTCTGCTCGGGCGGGCCGATGAAGGCGGGGCGCATGGCCGACGGCACCGCGATCGACCTCACCACCGCGTTCGAGGCGGTCGGCAAGCGCGCGCTCGGCCAGATGAGCGACGCCGAGCTGTACGAGATCGAGTGCAAGGCGTGCCCCTCGGGCGGCTCGTGCTCGGGGATGTTCACCGCCAACTCGATGAACGTGCTCTGCGAGGCGATGGGGGTCGCGCTGCCCGGCAACGGCACGGCGCTCGCGCTCACCCCCGAGCGCGAGGCGCTGCTCCGTCGCGCCGCGCGCCGCGCCGTCGAGATCGCCGGCGACGAGCGCTTCCGCCTCCGGCGGATCGTGAACGCCGACGCGATCCACAACGCGATGGTCGTCGACATGGCCATGGGCGGCTCGTCCAACACGGTGCTGCACATGCTCGCCATCGCGCGCGAGGCGGGGGTCGAGTTCGGCCTCCGCCAGATCGAGGCGGTGGCGGCCAAGGTCGGCCACATCGCCAAGATCGCGCCGTCGCTCTCGACCGTGCACATCGAGGACGTCCACCGCGCGGGCGGGGTCCCCGCCGTGCTGCACGAGGTGGCGCGGCGCGGGGGCGTGGTCCGCGAGGACGCGCTCACCGTGACCGGCGAGACGGTCGGCGAGCGGATCCGCGGCGCCGAGATCAAGGATCGCAGCGTCATCCACCCGCTGGAGGAGGCCTACTCCGCGGTCGGGGGGCTCGCCGTGCTGTTCGGCAACCTGGCGCCGGAGGGCGCGGTGGTGAAGACCGCCGGCATCCAGCCCTCGATGCGGAAGTTCACCGGCCGGGCGATCTGCTTCGACTCGCAGGAGGAGGCGATCGCCGGGATCATGGGCGGAAAGGTGAAGCCCGGGCACTTCGTCGTCATCCGCTACGAGGGGCCGAGGGGCGGGCCGGGCATGCAGGAGATGCTCGCGCCGACCTCGCTCATCATGGGCATGGGGCTCGGCGAGCAGGTCGCGCTCGCCACCGATGGCCGCTTCTCCGGAGCGACGCGCGGCGCGTGCGTCGGCCACGTCTCCCCGGAGGCCGCCGAGGGCGGCCCGCTCGCGCTGGTGCAGGACGGCGACGCGGTGACGATCGACGTCGAGGCGCGCGCCCTCACCGTGGACGTGCCCGACGCCGAGCTCGCCCGGCGGCGCGAGGGCTTCCGCCCGAAGCGCAAGGAGATCCGCTCCTCCTGGCTCAAGCGCTACGCGCTGCTCGTGTCGAACGCGTCGGCGGGCGCGGTGATGAAGACCGAGCTGTAGGCGGGGTCGGGGTCGGGGTCGGGGTCGGGGTCGCGGTGGTCCCGGTCGGGGTCGCGGTCCGGGTCGCAGTCGCGGTCGCGGTCGCGGTCGGGGTCGGGGTCGGGGTCGGGGGCGGGGTCGGGGTCGGGGTCGGGGGCGGGGTCGGGGTCGGGGTCGCGGTCGCGGTCGCGGTCGCGGTCGGGGTCGCGGTCCGGGTCGCGGTCCGGGTCGCAGTCGCGGTCGCGGTCGGGGTCGGCCCTCATCGCTTCCACACCGCCCCGAAGAATCCGTCCGTTCCGTGCCGGTGCGGCCACGTGCGCACGAACCCGTCGCCCGTCACCGTCGACGCACCGACGCTCGGTACGATCCGGGTCCACTCCGGGTGTGCCCGCTCGAACGCGATCGCCACCTCCTCGTCCTCCGCTCGCCGGAACGTGCAGGTCGCGTAGACCAGCCGTCCTCCGGGCTTCACGCAGGCCGCGGCCCGCTCGAGGATCTCGAGCTGGAGCGGCGGGAGGGCGGCGAACGCGGCCGGGTCGAGCCGCCAGCGCAGGTCCGGCCCGCGGCGAAGCGCCCCGAGCTCCGAGCACGGCGCGTCGACGAGGGCGCGGTCCACGCGGAGCCCGCCCGCCGGCGCCGCCCCGTCCAAGGCCACGATCCCGGCGGCGCCCGCGCGCGCTGCCCGCACCCTGAGCCGCTCGAGCCGGGCGAGGTCCGGGTCGACGGCGTGGACGCGGCCCGCGGGGCCCACCTCGGCCGCGAGCAGGAGCGTCTTCCCTCCGGCGCCGGCGCAGGCGTCGAGGACCGACTCCCCTGGTCGCGCGCCCACGAGCGCGCCGAGGAGCTGGCTCCCCTCGTCCTGCACCTCCACGAGCCCCTCGCGGTGCGCGCCGAGCCCGTAGACGTTGGGCCGGGACGAGGCGACGACGAGGCAGCCCGGCGCGAGGAGGCCGGGGCGCGTCGCGACTCCCTCGCCGGCGAGCCGCGCGGCGGCCACCGCGGGCGTCGCGCGGAGGAGGTTCACCCGCAGGCAGAGCGGGCCGGGGAGGTTCAGGGCGTCCGCGAGCGCCCCCGCCTCCTCGCCGGCCGCGGCGACGAGCTCGCCGGCGAGCCAGTCCGGGAGCGAGGCGCGATCGGCGAGCGCGCCGGGCGGCGGTCGCGGGGGCGGGAGCGCGCCGGGAGGGAGCTCCGCGAGGGTCTCCGCGTCGTCGCGACCGGCGAGATCGCGCAGCAGCGCCGCGAGGAGCAGGCGAGCCGGCGCGGCGCCGTCGCCGAGCTGCGCATAGAGCCGGCGGCGCCAGAGCCCCACGCCGAAGAGCGCCTCCGCGAGCGCGCGGCGGGCCTCGCGGGAGAGGCCGCGGTCGGCGCGGAGGACGCGATCCACGATCCGCTCGGCCGGCGCCCCCGCGAGGATCTCCGCGAGCGCCCCGTCGAGCGCCGCGGCTCGTCCGGCGAGCGCGCCCCAGGGGATCTCGTGGAGCCGCTCCTCGCTCGCGGGTCGCATCGGCGCATCCTTTCCCGCGGCGGGGCGGCCGCGCAACCGTCGCGACCGCTCCCCGCTCCGCCGTGAGGGCTCGAGTTACGCCCCGGCCACCCACCTCCTCTGAATCCCGCTCGCGGGTCCCCCCGTACGCGTGCGGCTTCTGATCGGGCCCGTTCGGACGGCACGCGCCGTGCGAGATCACCATCATTCCGAAGCGGCGATGCGGAGAGGACGTATGAGCGAGGCTCCCGGAGCGCACGAGTCGAACCCGCGCGGCGGGATCACGCGGCGGCGCTTCGTCCAGTGCGTCGCCCAGGCCGGGGCCGCGGTGAGCCTCGGCCTCGCGCCGGGCCGCGAGGCGCGGGCCCGGCCCGCGGGAGCCACGGGAGCGCCCCCGGTGCTCGACGCGAGCGCCGGTCCCATCGACCTCCGCGTCGAGCGCACGCGCGTCGAGATCGGCGGACGGCGTGGCGAGGCGGTCACCCTGAACGGCGTGCTCCCCGCGCCGCTCCTGCGCTTCCAGGAGGGGCGCGAGGCGGTGATCCGCGTCCTCAACACGCTCGACGAGGACACCTCGATCCACTGGCACGGCGTCCTCGTCCCGAACGCGATGGACGGCGTTCCCCAGGTGAACTTCCCCGGGATCCGGCCGGGCGAGACGTTCGTGTACCGCTTTCCCGTTCGGCAGTACGGCACGTACTGGTATCACGCTCACTCCGCGTTCCAGGAGCAGCTCGGCCACTACGGGCCGCTCGTCATCGAGCCGCGGAGGGGATCGCCGTTCACCTGGGATCGCGAGCACGTGGTGCTGCTCTCGGACTGGACGTTCGAGGACCCGCACCGGATCTTCGCGAAGCTCAAGAAGCAGCCCGACTACTACAACTTCCAGAAGCGCACGGTCGGCGACTTCTTCCGCGACCTCGGCAGGAAGGGCCTCGGGGCGACCCTCCGCGATCGGGCCGAGTGGGGCCGCATGAACATGAACCCGACGGACCTCGCGGACGTCACCGGGGCGACGTACACGTACCTCGTGAACGGGATCGCTCCGGACGGCGGCTGGACCGCCTCGTTCCGGCCCGGCGAGCGCGTCCTGCTCCGGTTCATCAACGCCTCGGCGAGCACGTTCTTCGACGTCCGGGTCCCCGGCCTCGCGATGAAGGTCGTCGAGGTGAGCGGCCAGTGGGTCGAGCCGGTCGACACCGAGGAGATCCGGATCGCCATCGCCGAGACGTACGCGGTGCTGGTGGAGCCGAGCGAGGACCGCGCCTACGCGATCTTCGCCGAGGCGCTCGACCGGAGCGGGTTCGCCCAGGCGACGCTGGCGCCGCGCGCCGGGTTGCGCCCCCCCACGCCGGAGCGCCGGAGGCGCGCGCTGCTGACCATGGCCGACATGGGCATGGCCCACGGCGCGATGGGCGGCATGGAGGGGATGCAGGAGGGCGGCCGCGGACACGGGGGAGAGCGAGCAGGTGGCGCCGCGCACGCGGGGCACGCCGCCGCGGCGTCCGCGGGGCCGAGGCCGCCGGGCGCGCTCCCGGAGCCGAGGCCGCACGGGCCCGATTCCCACGGCCCCGGCAACGCCGCGATCCCGATGATGACTCGCAGCCGGCTCGAGGAGCCGGGCATCGGGCTCGGCGACGACGGCCGCGCCGTCCTCACCTACGCGGCGCTCCGCGCGCGCGAGCCACGACCCGACTTCAGGGCGCCCGACCGGGAGATCGAGCTCCACCTCACCGGCAACATGGAGCGGTTCATGTGGTCGATCGACGGCGTGAAGTACTCGGACGCCGAGCCGATCCGGGTGCGCCCCGGCGAGCGCATCCGGCTCACGCTCGTGAACGACACGATGATGAACCACCCCATGCACCTGCACGGGATGTGGATGGAGCTCGAGAATGGGCACGGCGAGCGGATCCCGCGCGTACACACCGTGAACGTCAAGCCAGCGGAGCGCATGTCGCTGTTGTTCACGGCCGACGCCCCCGGCCCGTGGGCGTTCCACTGCCACGTCCTCTACCACATGGAGGCGGGCATGTTCCGCGTGGTCCAGGTCTCCGAGCGCGGAGCGACGGAGCCCGCGCGGCGGGAGGAGCGCGGCGCGGAGGAGCCCGGCCATGATCATGGATGATCGGCCCCGCCGCTCCCTCGCCCGGCGCGCCCGCTGGATCGTCCTGCCGTTCCTCGCGGCGCTCGCATCCCCGGCCGGCGCGCAGGTGATGGACTCGCAGCTCCACTGGCTCGCGCTCGTCGATCAGCTGGAGCTCGCGCCGAACCGCGAAGGGACGCCGGTCGTCGTGGACGCGACCGGCTGGGCGGGGGGCGACCTGAACCGGGTCTGGATCCGCGCGGAGGCCGACCCGGAGACGGAGCGCGCGTCGGGAGAGCTCCAGGCGGAGGCGCTCTACGGGCGGCTCATCTCGCCGTACTGGGACGCGCTCGCGGGCGTCCGGGTGGATCACCGCTGGGGCGGCGGGTCCGCCACGCGCGCGCAGCTCGCGCTCGGGGTCGAGGGGCTCGCGCCGTACTGGTTCGAGCTCGCGCCGACGCTCTACGTCAGCCACGACGGCGACGTCTCCGCCGAGCTCGAGGCGGAGTACGAGCTGCTGCTCACGCAGCGAACCATCCTGCAGCCTCGCCTCGAGGTGCACCTCGCGGTGCAGGACGTGCCGCAGTTCGGCGTCGGCTCCGGCCTCAGCGACCTCGAGCTGGGCGCCCGGGTCCGCTACGAGCTCCGGCGCGAGCTCGCGCCGTACGTCGGCGTCGCCTGGCACCAGGCCTTCGGCGACACCGCGGATCTCGCGCGCGACGCCGGAGAGGACGTCTCGAACGTCTCCTTCGTCGGCGGCGTGCGCGTCTGGTACTGACGTCCGGCGCGCGCGACGGTCCGGGCCGGCGCCGGGATCCGGCCCTAGGTGGCACGCGGCGTCGTCAATGCCACCCAGCCGGCGAGCAGCACCGCGATGGCGACGGACACGGCGGCCGCAGGCCGGGTCGGGCTGCGCAGCAGCTGCCCTACGAGGACGAGGGCGAGCCCCGCATACGCCGGATCGATCCTGCGAGGGCGCGATCCCGGCGCGGCCCCGACCGCGGCCCGCCTGCGAGCCCTTGCGGGCGCCCCCGCGAGCAGGACGCCGGCGACGAGCAGGACCCCGCCCGCCACGCGGAGCCCGGGGCCGGGTTCGCTCGGCGGGCCGAGGAGGCCGAGCGCGGCGGCGGTCTGGCTCGCGAGCGCCCCCGCGTAGGCGGCGACGGCGAGCCACTCGCGCGCGCGCGACGGCCGCGCGAGCCGGAACCCCAGGACGAGGAGCAGGGCGGAGATCGCGACGGCGAGGCTACCGGTCGGCGACGTGAGCGAGTCCAGGCTCGTCCCTCCAGTCAGCGCGCTGATCCGCACCCGGCCCGCCCCGCGCGGACCGGGTGCGGCCCTCGCGCATCTCGCAGGTCAGGCGGCGATGGCCGTCATCGTGTCCTCGTCGCTCACTTCCTTCTTCTTCCACAGGTAGTAAACGGGAGGATACACGAGCAGCTCCATCACGAACGAGGTCACGAGCCCGCCGATCATCGGGGCGGCGATGCGCTTCATGACGTCCGCGCCCGTTCCGATGGACCACATGATGGGCAACAGGCCCAGCATGGCGGCGAAGACCGTCATCGCCTTCGGGCGGACGCGCTTCACGGCGCCGTGGACGATGGCCTCGACGAGATCGCCGCGGGTGCGGAGGAGCCCCTTCGCCTTGTACTCGTCGTGCGAGAGGTCGAGGAACAGGAGCATGAAGACGCCGGTCTCCGCGTCGAGCCCCATGAGCGCGATGATCCCGACCCACACCGCGATCGAGACGTTGTAGTCGAGCGCCCAGAGGAGCCAGACCGCACCGACCGCCGAGAACGGGACGGCCGCCATCACCAGCGCCGCCTTGAACGACGACTTCGTGTTCATGTAGAGCAGGCCGAAGATGAGCACGAGCGTGATGGGGATGATGAGCTTCAGCCGCTCCTTCACCCGCAGCATGTTCTCGTACTGACCGCTCCAGCTCATGTTGTACCCGGTGGGCAGGTCCACGCCGGCCGCGACCGCCTTCTTCGCCTCGTCGACGTAGCCCCCGACGTCGATCTTCGAGGTGTCGAAGTCCACGTAGACGTACCCGGAGAGCAGCCCGTTCTCGTTCCGGATCATGGCCGGGCCCTGCGCGAGCACGACGTCCGCGATCTCCTCCATCGGGATCTGGCCCTGGCCGCTCGGCAGCGGCAGGAGCACGCGGCGCAGGGCCGACAGGTCCTCGCGGTAGTCGCGCGCGTAGCGGACGTTGATGCCATAGCGCTCGCGCCCCTCGACGGTGGTGGACTGGTTGTCCCCGCCCACCGCGGTCATGACCATCATGTTCGCGTCGTCCACCGTGAGCCCGTAGCGGGCGAGCTGCTCGCGCTTGAGGACGAAGTCGAGGAAGTAGCCGCCCGCGACGCGCTCCGCGTAGACGCTCCGCGTGCCGGGCACCTTCTTCACGACGGCCTCGGTCTCCTTCGCGATCTGCTCGATGGTCTTCAGGTCGGCGCCGCTGATCTTGATCCCGATGGGTGTGCGGATCCCCGTGGAGAGCATGTCGAGCCGGCCCTTGATGGGCATCGTCCAGGCGTTCGAGATCCCGGGCAGCTGCAGCGCCGCGTCCATCTCGTTCTCGAGCTCCTCGTGGCTGATCCGGTCGTTCCAGATCGGCCGCAGCACGGCCTTCAGCCAGTCCGGCGCCCAGGACGAGTACCAGCGCGGCTTCTCGCGCCACTCCGACTGCGGCTTCAGGATGAGCGTGGTCTCCATCATCGTGAAGGGCGCCGGGTCGGTGGAGGTGTTGGCGCGGCCGGCCTTCCCGAACACGCGCTCCACCTCCGGGAACGTCTTCAGCAGCTTGTCCTGCACCTGGAGCGCCTGCTGGGCCTCCGCCACGGACATGCCGGGCTCGACCGCCGAGGGCATGTAGAGGATCGTCCCCTCGCGCAGCTGCGGCATGAACTCGGAGCCGAGCGACAGGTACACGGGGATGGTGGTCACGACGAGGAGCACGCTCGCGAGGATGGTGGCCCTGGGGTGGCGCAGGACGAACCGGCAGGGCGGCTCGTACACCCTGTGGAGCGCCCTCGAGATCGGGTGGGCCTCCTCGGAGTAGTAGGTGCCGACGAGCGCCTTGTTCGCGAGCCAGGCGAGCCAGCGCGGCTTGAAGGTGAAGTCGTCGATCCGCGCGAACATCATGCGCATCGCGGGGTCGAGCGTGATCGCCAGGAAGGCCGCGATCGCCATCGCGAGGTTCTTCGAGAAGGCGAGGGGGCGGAACAGGCGCCCCTCCTGGTCGACGAGCGTGAACACCGGCATGAACGCCACGGCGATCACGAGCAGCGAGAAGAACACCCCCGGCCCGACCTCGAGCAGCGCCTCCAGCCGGACGTGGTGGAAGTCGCCCTTCCTCCCGTCCTTCAGCCAGTGATGGATCTTGTTGTAGGCGTTCTCCACCTCGACGATGGCGCCGTCCACGAGCACGCCGATGGAGATGGCGATGCCGGCGAGCGACATGAGGTTCGCGTTGATCCCCATGAAGTACATGGGGATGAACGAGAGCGCGACCGACACCGGGATGGTGATGATCGGGATGATCGCGGAGGGGATGTGCCACAGGAAGACGAGGATGATGATCGAGACGACGATGATCTCCTCGACCAGCTTGTGCTTCACCGTGGAGATCGCCTCCTCGATGAGCTCCGACCGGTCGTAGGTCGTGACGAGCTCGACGCCCTCCGGCAGCGACGGCTTCACCTCCTCGAGCTTGGCCTCGATCCGCTCGATGACGTTCAGCGCGTTCTCGCCGTGGCGCATCACGACGATGCCGCCCACGACGTCGCCCTCGCCGTCCAGGTCGGCCACGCCGCGGCGCATCTCGGGGCCGAGGGCGACGGTGGCGACGTCCTTCACGAGGACGGGCGTGCCGCCCTCCGAGCGCAGGACGAGGTTCTCGAGGTCCGCGATGCTCTTCACGTAGCCGCGCCCGCGGACCATGTACTCGCGGCCGCTGAACTCGACGAGCCGCCCGCCGACGTCGTTGTTCCCGGTGCGGACGGCGTTCACGACCGCGTCGAGCGGCAGCTTGTAGGTCGCGAGGGCGTTGGGGTTGACGGTGATCTGGTACTGGCGCACCTGCCCGCCGACGGTCGCGACCTCGGACACGCCCGGGACGCTCTGCACCGCGTAGCGCAGGAACCAGTCCTGGAAGGACCGGAGCTCGTCCGACGAGTGGCGTCCGGTCCGATCGACGAGCGCGTACTGGTAGACCCAGCCCACGCTCGTCGCGTCCGGGCCGAGCTCGGTCGTCACGCCCTGCGGCAGCTGCGGGGTGATCTTCGAGAGGTACTCGAGCACGCGCGTGCGCGCCCAGTACATGTCCGTGCCGTCCTCGAAGATCACGTACACGTAGCTGAAGCCGAAGTCGGAGAAGCCCCGGATCGCCTTCACCTTCGGCGCCCCGAGGAGCGCGGTGGTGATCGGGTAGGTGACCTGGTCCTCGACGATGTCGGGGCTCCGGTCCCACTTCGAGTAGACGATCACCTGGGTGTCGGAGAGGTCGGGGACCGCGTCGAGCGGGATGTGCCGCATCGCCCAGGCGGAGCCGAGCAGGGCCACGAGCGTGGCCGCGACGACGAGGTACTTGTTCTCCGCGGAGAACCTGATGATGGCCTTGATCATCCGCTACCGCCCGTGCCCTGCGTGCGGGTCCGCGCCGGCTTCCGCGGGCGCCTTCGCCGGCGCCGGCGAGCCCGAGGCGAGCGCGGCGAGCGAGGCCCGCAGCCGCGACTCCGAGTCGATGAGGAAGTTCGCGCGCGTCACGACCCCCTCGCCGGCCGCGACCCCCGACACCACCTCGACGAACTCGGAGTCGCCGTCGCCGAGCTGCACCTCGCGCGGCTCGAACTTGCCGCCCCCCAGCGCGACGAACACGACGCTCTGCGTCCCGGAGTTGATCACCGCGTCGGCCGGGATCCGCACGCCCTCGCGGCTCGTCCCCTTGAACACCACCTCGCCGAACATCTCGGGCTTCAGCTCGCCCTTCGGGTTCGGGACCTCCACGCGCACCTTCGCGGTGCGGGTCTTCGGGTCGAGGAGCGGGTCGATGAACGCCACCCGGCCTTCGAAGGAGCGGTTCGGGAACGCCTTGAGCGCCAGCGTGGCGGGCCCCCCGATCTTCACGTGGCGGAGGTCGCTCTCGTACGCGTCCGCGAGCACCCACACGCGCGAGAGGTCCACGATCTCGAACGGCATGTCTCCGGCGTTGACGCGCATCCCCGGGACGACGTCCTTCTTCGTGAGGACGCCCGTCGCCGGCGAGTAGAACGTGATGGTGCGCGTGGGGCGGCCCGTGCGCTCGAGCCGCGCGATCTCGGACCGCGGGACGTCCCACAGCTCGAGCTTGCGGCGCGCCGCCGCCACGAGCGCGTCCCCGTCCGCGTCCATGCCTCCCGCCTCGGCCAGCGTCTTCTGCGTCCGCAGGGCGAGGAGGTACTCCTCCTGCGCGGCGAGCAGCTCGGGGCTGTAGATCGAGAAGAGCGGCTCCCCCTTCTTCACGAGCCGCCCGATGAAGTCCCCGTGGACGTGCTCCATGAACCCGGAGAACTTCACGTTCACGTGGTGCACGCGCGTCTCGTCGATGGCGACCCGGCCGCTCGTGCGCCAGGAGCCCCCGACCGTGCCCTTCTCGGCGTGCGCCACCTTGAGGCCGATGAGCTGCTGTCGCGCGGGGTCGATCGTCACGGCCGAGAGTCCCCCGGGCGGCGGCGTTCCACCGCCGGAGGCCTCGTCCGCGCCCTTCACCTCCACGAGCTTCATGCCGCAGATCGGGCAGTCGCCCGGGTGGTCCTGCACGATGCTCGGGTGCATCGGGCACTGCCACTGCGCCTTCCCCTCCGCCGGCGAGGCGCCCTGGGGCGCCGGCCCGGTCGCCGCGGCCACCTCCACGAGCTTCATGCCGCAGATCGGGCAGTCGCCCGGGTGATCCTGCACGACGCTCGGGTGCATCGGGCACTGCCACTGCTCCTTCGCGGCCGCGCCGCCCTCGTGCGCGTGAGGATCGCCTCCGCGCGAGGCGAGCAGCCAGCTCCCGCCGCCGGCCAGCGCCGCCGACGCGACCATCGCGAGGACCAGCGCGCGCGTGCCGAAGCTGCGACGGGGGCGGGAAGGAGCGCTCGTGTTGCCGTTCTCGGTGTTCATCGTTTCCCCTGTCTCACATCCCGGACGTCATCGACGCGGAGGGCCCTGCCTCGGCCGCGGCCGCGGCGCCGGGGGCGCCGCTCGAGAGGCCGCCGCCCGAGGCGCCTGCTCCGGGCATGCCCCCCGACGTCATCGCTCCGCCAGCCCCCGGGAGGCCGACGGGATCGAGGCTCACCTCGGCGGCGGAGATGGCGAGCCGCTGCGCGTCCACCACGGCCGCGAGGAACCCATCCTCGTCGGCGATGTACCCCGCGTTGGCCTCGAGCACGGACGCGAAGGTCACCCTGCCGACGCGGTACTGCGCGAGGGTGCTGTCGGCGGTCGCGCGCGACTGCACGAGGAGCCCCTCGCGGAAGAGCCGGGCGGTCTCGGCGACCGCCTCGTAGGCCGAGCGACGCTCGGCGACGCGCAGCCGGAGCACCTGCTCCACCGCCTCGGCCGACGCCTCGCTCGACTCGGCGCGCGCCCGGCTCTCGGCGACCGCCCGGTTCTGCTTGCGATAGGACCACACGGGGAGGCTGATCGAGATGCCCGCCTGCCACATGGGGTCGAGCCCGCCGCGCGGCATGACGCCCGCGTTCACGTTGAGGTCGGGGAAGCGCTC
Source organism: Anaeromyxobacter sp. Fw109-5 (assembly GCF_000017505.1). Taxonomy (NCBI): domain Bacteria; kingdom Pseudomonadati; phylum Myxococcota; class Myxococcia; order Myxococcales; family Anaeromyxobacteraceae; genus Anaeromyxobacter; species Anaeromyxobacter sp. Fw109-5. The sequence continues at coordinate 4,997,462 of NC_009675.1, read as the reverse complement.
GCGGCGGGCGAGGGAGACGGACTTCGTCCCCCGCTCCGTCCCGAGCCGCGCCTGGGCGAGCTCCGGGCTGCGCGCGAGCGCGTCCGCCAGCGCGGCGTCAGGGGAGGAGAGCGCGGGCATCGGGAGATCCCGCACGCTCATCGTGGTGGCGATCGCCTCGTCCACCGGGCGCCCGCGGAGACGGTTGATGGTCTGGACCGCCGTCCTCTCCTGCGCTTCGAGCCCCCAGCGGCGCTGCCGGAGGCGGTTCAGCTCGAGCTGGGCGCGGAGCACGTCGGACTGGGCGCCCTCGCCAGCCTCGTAGCGCGCGCGCGCGACGCCCGCCGACGTCCGCCAGATCCCCTCCAGCCGCTGCAGCAGCTCGAGCCGGTCGCGCGCGAGCAGCAGATCCAGGTACGCGCGCCGGACGTCCGCCTCCGTGCCCAGGCGTGCCCGGGTGAGCGTCGCGCCCGCCTCGTCCGCGGCGAGGCGCGCCACGTCCGTGCGAAGGCCCCGCTTCCCGGGCCAGGGGAGCCCCTGGCTCAGCATGACCTGGTAGAAGCTGGTCTCCATCTTCCCGATCATGATCTCGCCGAACCCGTCGTTCTGGATTCCCAGCGACAGGACCGGATCCGGCAGGGCGCCCGCCTGCGGGACGCGCTCGCGCTCGGCGCGCAGCGCGGCGTCCGCCCGGCGGAGCTCGGGGCGCGCGTCGAAGCTCTCCTCGATGAGCCGCGCGAGCACGGGATCCGTGGGGAGCGCGGGCAGCGAGCCGCCTGTCTCCTGAGCGCTCGCAGCCACGGGCGGCGCGAGGAGCAGCAGAACGAGCGCGCGGGCGAGCGAGTTTCCAACGTATCGGCGCATGGTCGAGAGCCCCTAAAGCACCCTGCGTGCCACTCCGGTGCGGTCGCGAACGCCTGCCGGACGTCGAGCGGCGCGGCGTCCACGCCGGCGAGGGGAGAAGCGGCGCCGCCCGGTGCCGGTGGTGATCCGGCGCCGGGCGGCGGGCGTGCTGGACGACGACTACGGGATGAAGACCACGCCGCTGATGTGGTCCATGCCGCAGGCGTAGCGGATCTCGCCCGACTTCGTGGGCGTGAACTCCACGGTGACCGGCTTGCCGAGCGGCAGCGGCGCGTTGATGCCGTGATCCTTGATCACGATCTCCTTCGCGCAGGTGCTGTCCGTCTTCCGCGTCACGACGAAGCGGACCTTCTCGCCCTTCTTCACCTTCACCTTGGACGGCTCGAAGCCGTCGTCGGTCACCGCCATCTCCACCGTGCGGACGCCGTTCTTCACGGTCCCCTCGGCGATGCCGGCAGCCGGGTTCGCGTGCGCGGCGCCGTGGCCGGAGCCGTGCATCGTGCCGTGATCGTGTCCTCCGTGCTGCGCGAGCGCCGGCGCCGCCAGGACGGCGAGCGTCGCGGCGATCGGCAGGAGGAAGGGCTTGGTGTTCATCTCGGTCTCTCCAGTCGTATGCGCCCGGACGCGGGCGCGTTTCGCTGGAGATCCATAGCAGGACCCGTGCCGGGCTCGCCGGGCGTCGAATCGAGCGTCCGTCGCGTGATCGGACCGCCGCGCGAGGCCCAGGGGGGACACACTGTGACGCCGCCGGTCACGCTCGCCCCGCCTCGCGCCGCCCCTCGTCGAGCGCGGTCCGGGAGCGCCCGCGAGGCTGGGATGGTCACGCTGTGATGGGACGGGTCACGGCGTGGCGATCGTCGCGAGCGGCCCCGTCGCGTGGAAAGCCTGCAAACCCGTGGCGGCGTGGGTGGCGCGAGGGCTGCAGTGGCGACTTGCAGCTTCGCTTCGCTCCGGTCGGAGGCGAGGCTCCCATCCTCGACCGGCACAAGGACGTATCGCATGACCTCCTCTCGCCTCGCCCTCGCCCTCGTCGCCACGCTCGCCCTCGCCTCGGGGCGCGCGTACGCCGCGGGCATCGACCACGACGACACGGCTTACCCGGAGCCTGCTTCCACGTGGAGCGGAACCGTCACGGTCGAGGCGTCGCCGCAGCTGACTTACGACGACACGAGCTACCCCGCAGCTCACACCACCATCCACAAGGAGCTCCTCTCCGCCTCGCGCGCCGTCGCTCTCGCGAGCGCGGACGACACGACGTACCCGACGGCAGACGTGCAGCGGACGCCCGCGCGAGCGCCGCAGGCGAGCGACGCGCAGGAGCGGGTCGCGTGCGGGTGCGCTCACGGGTGCGCTCATCACGGGTGAGCCCCGGGCCGTCGCGCGCGGCCGCGGCGGGGCCATCAGGTGAGGACGTACACGATCGGCACCTCGACGGCTTGTTCCTCCGAGGGGCGCGGGAACGGCACCGACGCCCGGACGTCGTCGAGGGCGCACTCGTCGAGCGCCTTCCGGCCGCTCGTCTTCACCACCCGGAGATCCGCCACCGTGCCGTCCGTCCGGAGGGTGAAGGCCACGCGCACGACGCCGGTCCAGCCCATCGCGGCGGCGAGCGCGGGGTAGGGACGCCGCGAGGCGCGCTCCTGGATGCGCCGCACGATCTCCCGCTGGTGGAGGACGAGCCACTCGGACGCCTGGACGCCGGCCGGGGCGATGCCTCCCTCCCGACCCCCGCCGCCACGCGGGAAGCGGCTGTACGGATCGCCGCCCGCGCCCGAGAAGGCGACGTCCCCTGCGGTGAGGGGGGGGAGGTCCGCGGGGTCGGCTGCCTCCAGGGGCGGGGCGGTCGCCGAGACGGGCGCGCTGGGCGGGATGAGGCGGCGGGGATCCGCAGGGCTCCTGAGCGCCGAGGGGACCGGGCCGGCGGGTCGCTGCGCTCTCGAGGAGACCGCCGCAGGTGGCTGGAGCAGCTCGCGCGTGGCGGCCGGGCGGACGAGCAGCACGTCCACCGGGACCGGCGGTCTCGGGGAGGCCGGGCGCAGGGTCACCCACACCACGAGCGCGTGCACCGCCACCGCCCCGCCGGTGAAGCCGAGCCTCCGCGCTCCGATCGGCTCCCGCGCGATCACCGCCCCTCCCACCGGGCGAGGTGGCGAGGTCGTCGCCGCCTCGTCACCCTCAGCGAACCCGGAGCTCGGGGCGCGCGGACGGATGGCGTCACCGCGGGCGCGCCGAGCCTTTGCCCGCTACACTGTGTGGGGCAGCGGTGTCCGTCGACCCACCGCCGGGCGTGCGAGCGTGCGCGACCCGCCGGCGGGCACCGGGCGGCCCCGCAGGTAAGATGCGACACGGATACGGATCGGGAACGGCGCGCCGGCTCGCGCTCGGCTTCGGGGCGCTCGTGCTCCTGTTCGCGGCGGCGTCGGCGGTCGCCATCGCGGGCTCCGTCCGCATCCACCGCGGGCTCGCCGAGATGAAGCCCCGCGAGGAAGGCGTGCGCCTCTCGCTCGAGCTCGCGAGCGCCGTCCGCGACCAGTACGCCCACCAGGCGCACACCATCATCATCGGCGACGCCTCGCACCTCGGGTTCTATGACGGGGCGCGCGAGACGGTGCTGCGGCTCACGCGGGCCCTCCGCCAGGCGGCGGAGGAGCCGGAGGAGCGCGCCCTCGTGGATCGGATCGAGGCGGAGAGCAGGACGCTGGACGCCATCTTCCGGGAGCGGATCGTCCCGGCGGTCCTCGCAGGCGAGCAGGGGAGCGTCAAGCTCGAGCACGATCGGGCGCAGCTGGTCGTGACCCGGATCCAGGACCTCACCCAGGCGCTGGTCGAGCGGTTCGAGTCGAAGATCCGGGCGTTCCGCCGCGACGCGGAAGGGGTCCAGCGCCGCACGCTGGCCTTCCTCGTCGGGCTGCTCGTGGCGGCGCCCGTGGTGGCGGTGATCGTCTCGATCGTGATCGGCCGTTCCATCGCGGCGCCCGTGGCCCAGCTCCAGGCCGGCGCGGCGCGCATCGCGGCGGGGGAGCTCGACGCCCGGATCGAGGTGCACGGCGCGCCGGAGCTGGAGGCGCTCGCCCGCCAGTGGAACGCGACGACGGCCGCGCTGCGCGACCACCAGGAGCGGCTCGTCGAGACGGAGAAGCTCGCCGGGATCGGCCGCCTCGCCGCGGGAGTGGCGCACGAGATCAACAACCCGCTCGGCGTCATCCTCGGATACGCCAAGCTGCTCCGGAAGAAGGCCGAGCCCGCTGCGGCCGAGGACCTCGCCGTCATCGAGGAGGAGACCCTGCGCGCCAAGGAGATCGTGGAGGGCCTGCTCGACCTCTCGCGGCCGCTGCCGGCCGCGGCGCAGGCGGTGGACCTGCGCGCCCTCGCGGACGACGTGGTGGCGCGGCTGCGCGAGGCGCGCCTCCTCGATGGCGTGGCGGTCCACGTCGACGGCGGCGCCACGGCGCCCGGCCACCCGGACAAGCTGCGCCAGGTGCTCGTGAACCTGGTACGGAACGCCGCCGAGGCGGCCGGGCCGGGCGGGCGCGTGGCGGTGCGGGTCGGGGCGCTGGATGGGACGGCCGAGGTCGCGGTGGAGGACTCCGGGCCCGGGATCGACGCGGCGACGCGGGGGCGACTGTTCGAGCCGTTCTTCACCACCAAGCCGCGCGGCACCGGGCTCGGCCTGGCGGTCTCGCGCGCCATCGCGCGGGCGCACGGGGGCGACCTCGCCGCGGATCCCGCGGAGCACGGCGGCGCGCGCTTCGCGCTCAGGCTGCCCGCGCGGGGGGAGGCGTAGATGGAGCCGGTGCGGGTCCTGGTCGCCGACGACAAGGAGAACATGCGCAAGCTGTTCGCGAAGATCCTCGCGGACGGCTACGACGTGGAGACGGCCCAGGACGGGGCGAGCGCGCTCGCGCTCGTGGCGAGCCGCGCCTACGACGTGGTGGTCACCGACATCCGCATGCCGGGCGCCGACGGCTTCGAGCTGCTGGCCGCCGTGAAGGCGCGCGCGCCCACCACCGAGGTGGTGATGGTGACGGGGTACGCGACCGTCGCCGACGCGGTGCGTGCCATGAAGCAGGGCGCGTTCGACTACCTCGAGAAGCCGTTCGACCCCGACGCGGCCCTGGCGGTGGTCGCCCGGGCAGCCGAGCACAAGCGGCTCGTCGACGCCGCTCGCCTCGCCGCGGCGCCCGGTGACCCGGACGCGTTCCACAACCTCGTGGGCCGCAGCCCCCGCATGCGCGAGGTGTACGCGCTGCTCGACAAGGCGGCCCACGTGGACGCGACCGTGCTCGTGCTGGGGGAGACCGGGACCGGCAAGGAGCTCGCGGCGCGCGCCATCCACTACCACTCCGGCCGCCGCGAGCGGCGGTTCATGCCGGTGAACTGCGGCGCGCTGCCGGGCGAGCTCATCGAGAGCGAGCTGTTCGGGCACGCGCGCGGGGCGTTCACCGGGGCCGCCGTCGCGAAGCCCGGGCTCTTCGAGGAGGCGCGCGGCGGGACCGTGTTCCTCGACGAGGTGGGCGAGCTGCCGCTGTCGGCGCAGGTGAAGCTGAACCGCGCCCTGCAGGAGAAGGAGATCCGCAGGGTGGGCGAGAGCACCCCGGTGAAGATCGACGTCCGCATCGTGGCGGCCACCCACCGCGACCTGCGCGAGGAGGTCCGGGCCGGTCGCTTCCGCGAGGACCTCTTCTACCGGCTGAACGTCATCGCCGTGACGCTCCCGCCGCTGCGCGACCGCGCCGAGGACGTGCCGCTCCTCGCCGCCCACTTCCTCGACAAGCACGCCCGAGCGCTGCGCCGCGAGCTCCGCGGCTTCGAGCCGGAGGTGCTCGTGCGCCTCGCCGGCTACGCCTGGCCGGGGAACGTGCGCGAGCTGGAGAACACGATCGAGCGAGCGGTCGCCGTGGCGGGGGGCGAGCGGATCGGCCTGGCGGACCTCCCGCCGGAGGTCGCCGCGCCCCCCGCGGGCGCCGCGCCCGCCGAGGCGCTCGCGGCGCTGCCGTACCGCGACGCCGTGGCCGGCGCCCGGGACCGCGTGACGCGCGAGTACCTGGTGGCGCTGCTCACCGAGTTCGAGGGGAACGTCACCCGCGCCGCCGAGCGGGCGGGGCTCGAGCGGGAGAGCCTTCACCGCCTGCTGCGCAAGCATGGCCTCCGCTCGGAGGACTTCAAGCCCGCGTAGCGCGCGGACGCTCGCGACGGCTCGCCGTCGTATGCGCTCGGAAGGTCGGGCGCCCAGCGAAGGAGCGGGCGATCGCGCGGGCCGGTGGCGCCCGGAAAATCCGGGGGAGGAGAATTCGGGCCGGCGGCGTGCGTTGTATGGATGAGTGCGAGACCTGAACACGGCCGCGGCGCTCCGCGCCCCACCTTCCTGGCAGCCCCGCCCCGACGGCCTGGACGTGGTCAGGGCCGGCCGCTTCGGCGTCCAGTACGAGCCCATCGTCGAGGTCACCACCGGCCGGCTCCACGGCTACGAGGCCCTCGCGCGCTTTCACCGCCGGGACGGAGTGACGGTGCCGCCGGCGGTCGTGTTCGAGCGGCTGCGGGCCTTTCCGGAGCTGCTGTTGCGGACCGAGCTCTCCCTGAAGCGCCTCCAGGTGGAGCAGGCGCCCGGCCCGCGCGTGTTCCTGAACGTCTCCCCGGACACCTGGGGGCGCGCGAGCGCCAGCTTCCGCGAGGTGTTCGCCGCGTCGCGGGTCGAGGTGGTGGTCGAGGCCGTCGAGAACGTCCACGCGAGCACGATCGGCCGCGGCGCGAGCATGCTGCGGGAGCTCGCCCGCGCCGGGATCACCGCAGCCCTCGATGACCTCGGCGGCGCGAACGTCCTCGTCAGCGCCGAGGAGCTGCACCTCGCCCGCGTCCTCAAGCTCGACCGGAGCGTGCTGCGCAGCGTCGGCGATCCCGCGCGCCGGGCGCTGCTCGACGGGGTGCTGTCCTTCGCCTCCCGGACGGGCAAGCCGGTCGTGGCAGAGGGCGTCGAGACCGCGGCGGACTTCCAGGTGGTCCGCGAGCTCGGGATCGACCTCGCCCAAGGGGACCTCTTCCGCGAGGGGTTCCGGCGCGTCATGCCGGTCCACCACTGACGCGCGACGACCCTCAGCGTCCCGAGGCGCCGGCGGCGAACCTCAGCCCCGCCCGGATCGCGCGCGGCGCGCCGATCGTGTCCACCCCCGCTCGCCCCACCAGGTAGCGCCGGTCGAGCGCGTTCTCGATCGCGGCGAACAGCTCCAGCCCCCCGACGAGCGGCCGGGACGCGAAGGCGTCCAGCGTCGCGAACCCCGGGAGCTCGAGGGTGTTCCGGTCGTCCTCGAACGCGCGCCCGAGCCAGCGCACCTCCAGCGCGGCGCTCCCGATCCGCCCGCCCGCGAGGACCGCGCGCCCGGAGACCCGGTGTGCCGGAGCGTGCACGAGCGCCTTGCCCACCAGCTCGGGGTAGCCGGGCGCCGAGGTGACGCGGGAATCCGCGAGGGTCCACGCGGCGGAGAGCGCGAGCGGGCCCGAGGGGTGCCAGGCGACCTCGGTCTCGAGCCCCCGGACCCGCGCGCGCCCCAGGTTCACGCGTCGCCGCGTCGAGCCGTCCGGCAGCGGGGCGTCCAGGGTCACGATGGTCAGGGGATCGAGGAGCGCGTTCCAGTACCCGGTGGCGCGAAGCGAGAGGCCGCCGGCGAGGCGCACCTCCGGACCCGCCTCGCCCCCGGCGAGCGTCTCGGGGCCGAGCGCCGGGTTCGACGCGGTGAGCACCGTCCCGACCTGGAACGGGCGGTACAGCTCGTTCAGCGTGGGCGCGCGGAACGCGCGGTAGGCGGAGGCGCGCACGGTGATGGCGCTGGACGGGGACCAGCGGGCGGCGAGGCGGGGCGAGAAGACGGCGCGGGTGCGCGCCGCGTGGTGGACCTCCTCGAGCGCTCCGTCGGCGCGCGTCACCCCGCTGCGCCCTTCTTCATCGCGCCACAGGTCGACCCGGGCCGCTCCGGCGAGCTCCAGGGCCGCCGACGGCGACCACGCGTCCTGCGCGAACAGCCCGCCCGTCCACTGCCGCCCGGACGCCTCTCGCGCGACCGGGCTCGAGGGCGCGGGGTCCGGAGGGTAGAGCCGCTCGCGGCTCGTGCCGGAGACGCGGCGCAGGTCGAGGCCGGCCGAGACGACGTGCGCGCCGAGCGGCGGCAGCGCGGCGACGGCCCAGCCGCCCACGTCGTTCGACGGCACCTCCTGCGACGCCGCGAGCGCCTCGCTGCCGCGGTCCGCGGAGAAGCGGGCGCGGTCCTGCGTGAACCTCCTCGCTCCGCCGTAGAGCGCCGCGTCGAGGCGGACCTCGCCGACCCGCGCGGCGAGGCCGAGGCGCGCGGTCGCGGTCCGCTGCGCCGCCTGCGTGTAGCGCGTCCCGCCGTCCTGCTCCTCGTCGAAGAACGTCCCGCCGAGCGTCAGCCGCGCGCCCGTCGCGCGCTCGGCGAGCACGCGCGCGGACACCGTCGTGTGTCGCGCGGAGGCGCGTCCGTCCACCGCGCCTCGATCCCACGGGGCGACCACGACGTAACCGTCGGTGGCCGCGTGCTCGGCCTCGAGCGATCCGCCGAGCGCGGCGGCCCGATCGGCCGCCCACACCGCGGCGCCCCGCGTGCCGAGGCTGCCGCCGTAGGCCTCGGCGCGCGCGGCCGCGCCCTCGATGGCGCGCGGCACGAGCGCCACCACGCCGCCGAGCGCGAAGCTGCCGTAGAGGGCGGACGCTCCGCCCGGCGCGACCTCGACGCGCTCCAGGCCGAGCCGGGGTACCGCGCGCCACGAGATCCAGCCGCCGAAGGGATCGTTCACCGGCACGCCGTCGTCGAGGAGGAGGGCGCGCGCGACCGCGGAAGGAGCGACGCCGCGCAGGTTCAACCCCTGCGACGACGGGTCGGCGACGAGGCTGGTGGAGCGGCGCAGCGTCGCGAAGGAGGGCAGCGTGCGGAGCGTCGCGTCGACGGTGGTGGCGGCGCTGCGATCCAGCTCGTCGGAGCGCACCACGAGCACGGTGGTGGGGAGGTCCGCCACCGGGCGCGGGAGCCGGGTCGCGCTCACGACGGTCTCGCCCACGTCGGGGGGTGGCTCGTCGTCCCTCGAGTCCGCGGCGTTCGCGACGGCGCCACGCTCGGGATGAGCGGCCGTCCGGTCGCGATCGCCGGCCTCGTCGCCGCGGCCGGCCGCGCCTGGCTGCGCCACCCCGACCCCGGTCGACAGGGCGAGCGCGACGAGCGCGCGCCGGAGCGCGAACCCGGCCCTCACGGCGCGAGCGCCTCGCGGGAGGCGGGCAGGGTGGCCGGAGCGCGCGACACGTTGGCCGAAGCCTGCGCCGGCGACCTCGGCCGGGCAACTCGGCTGCGCGGACCGGTCCGCATGGGGCCTCGACGCCGGAGGTGAAGAGGCGCCATGAACGCCGCGCGTGACGACCGTCCTGCTCTACGCGCTCGGCGCGGCGGCGATCGTGGCCGGCATCGCAGGGCTCGTGCTGCCCGTGCTGCCCGGATCGTTGCTGCTGGTCGCGGGCGTCGTGCTGGTCGCCTGGGCGGAGGGCTTCACGCGCGTGGGCTGGGGCACCGTCGCGATCGCGGCGGTGCTCGGGCTCGCCATGTGGCTCGTGGACCTCGCCGCGGCCGCGCTCGGCGCGAAGGCGTTCGGCGCGTCGCCGCGCTCCATCCTGGGCGCGAGCGTGGGGCTCCTCGTCGGCCTCTTCCTCGGGCCGGTGGGGGTGGTGCTCGGTCCGATCGTGGGGGCGGTGCTGTTCGAGCTCACGCGCACCCCCGACCTGCGCGCCGCCGGGCGCGCGGGCGCGGGCGCGTTCGTCGGGTTCGTCCTCGGCAACGTCCTGAAGATCGCGCTCGCCTTCGTGCTCGTCGGCATCGTGGTGCTCGCGCTCGTCGTGTAGCTCACAGGGTTGTTCAGGATGCCGGGGACCGAGCCCCAGCCAGGCGAGCGAGACGCGAGCACTCAGCGATGCGCCGCGGATCGTTCGCGCGGCGACGGGGCCAGCGTTCTGGACAGCCCTCTCACGGCCCGTCGGCGCGCGAGAGGGTCTCGCGAGGCATCTCCTTGCGCGGGGTGGCGCAGGCGTCGAACGTCCGGGGGGACTCGCGCCCCTCGACATCCACCGCGGCCACGCGGAAGCAGCGCCGCTCGCCACCCTTCACCAGGGCGCTGAAGGACGTCTTCCCCGTCGAGCCGATGCGGCCGCCCTTGTCCCAGTAGACGGAGTAGACGACGCCGGGCTCGGAGGAGGGCTCCCACGTGAGCGCGACCGAGGTGACCGTCTCCGGAGCCGCCCGCAGCAGCCTCGGGGCGGCCGGCACGCCCGCGTCCGCGGTCCTCGCGCAGGCGATCCCCTGGGGCGGCGAGCGGTGGCCGGCGGCGTCGAGCGCCACGACGGCGTAGCAGGCGTCGGACGCGGGCGGGAGCCCGCGGTCGAGCCAGTCGGTGGAGGGGGCGTCGACCCGCGCGACCACCTCGCCGCCGCGCTGGATCTCGTAGCGCGTCACCGCCACGTCGTCCGTCGCGGCGTCCCAGGCGAGCACGATGTTGGACGGCGAGTTCGGGGCGACGGCGAGACGGGGCGGCGCCGACGGCGGCGTCAGGTCCGGGGTGGTCGCGCACGCGCGCTTCGACGCCGCGGACACGTTCCCGGCCGCATCATGCGCGCGGACGACGTAGCAGTACTCGCGCCCCGGTCTGAGCCCCGCCTCGGCGTGGGTGGTCGCCTCCACGAAGCCGAGCGAGTTCCGCTCGCGCAGCACCTCGTAGCGCTGGACCCCGATCTCGTCCGTCGAGGCCGTCCAGCGCAGCTCCACGCGCGTGTCCGACGTCGCGGTGACCGCCACCTCCGAGGGGACCGTGGGAGCGGTGAGGTCCGGCGTCGTCGCGCAGGCGGGGCCGCCCTCCTCGGAGCGGTTCCCCGCGGCGTCGCGCGCGCGGACCGTGTAGCAGTACCGGCCCGTGGGGCGGAGGCCCTCCTCGATCGCGGCGAGCTCCTCCGTCGACGCGACCACCTTGCCCTCGCGCAGGAGCTCGTAACCGGCGACGCCGGCGTCGTCCACGGAGGGACCCCAGCGCACGCGCACGGCGCGCTCGCCGCGGGCGTCGGCCGCGAGGGCGGTCGGGGCCGACGGCGGCGTGAGATCGGGGGTCGTCGCGCAGGCCGGGCCGGCGGCGGCGGACACGTTCCCGGCTCCGTCGACCGCGCGGACGCTGTAGCAGTAGGTCTGCGCGGGGGCGAGGCCGAGCTCCGTGAACGCGTTGTCGGAGACCCGCCCCACGACCGCGTCGCCCCGCAGCACCTCGTAGCCGCGCACGCCGACGTCGTCGCGCGACGCCTGCCAGCTCACGAGCACGTGGCGCTCGTCCCGGGCCTCGGCGCGCAGCGCGGGGGGCGCGGTCGGCGGGCTCCGGTCCGGCATGTCCACGCACACGGTCCTGGTGGAGGCCGAGCGGTTCCCCGCCCCGTCGAGCGCGAAGATCGCATAGCAGTGGCGCGAGCCCGGCCGGAGGCCGTCATCGGTGAAGGCGGTCTCCGCGACCAGGCCGGCGGCGCTGCCGTCGCGCAGGATGCGGTACGCGGTCACGCCCGCGCCGCGCTCGGCGGGCAACCACTCCAGCGAGACGCGCGTGGGCGACAGGGCGCTGGCCGAGAAGGCGCGCGGCACGGGAGGAGCGTTTGCCGCCGGCGCGAGGGCGGCGGCGGAGGCGCTCGCCGGCGAGGCGATGGCTTCGGGTCCCCCGGAGGCTCCGGGCAGGGCCGGAGCCGTCGCGGTGAGCCCCGCGCCCTCCGCCGCCCGGCGCATCGCCTCCACGTCCAGCGCGCCGTCGCCGGTCGGTGTTGCCTCGACGTGAACCTCGGCGACCGGCGCCACCGGCGCGGGAGCCGGCGCCGGAGCGCCTTCCCGAGCTCTCTCGCAGGCGACCGAGGCCACGGCGAGGACGGCGGCAAGGAAGGCGGCAGAGCGGGCGTGCGTGTTCGTCATACGTGTCCCCCTTTCGATCAGGGGAGGTCCGCGCTCAACGTGCAGAAACGAGCGCTCATGGAGCAGGCTAGCATACATCGGCATCTTCCCCATCTCGGGGGAACCATGGCTTGATCGAGAGCAAGCCGCGGGCGTCTAGCCCCGAAGAAGCCGAGAGGCCCTTCGACACTTCCGCACTCGCTGCTTGTCCCCGAGCGTTCCGGAGCCTTAAGTGCAGGCGGTGCAGCCCCCATCGACCACTCCGGAGGCGCGCGACCCCGCCAGGGCGCGCCCGCTCGTCCTCCACGTGGAGGACGACGAGGCGACGCGGTATCTCGTCGCGCGGCTCCTCACCCGCGGGGGCTTCGACGTGGTGGGGGCCGCGACCGGGCGCGAGGCGCTGGCACGGCTCGAGGACCGTCCGGACGCGATCGTCCTCGACGTGAAGCTCCCGGACATCACCGGCTTCCAGCTGTGCCGGCACCTGCGCGGAGATCCGCGCTCCGCCAGCGTGCCGATCATCCATCTCTCCGCGAGCCACCCGCTCCCGGAGGATCAGCGCTACGGCCTCGCCGTCGGGGCGGATGCCTATCTCGTCCATCCGGTGGACGGCGCGGTCCTCACCGAGACGTTGCGGCGGCTCATGGACCGCTCGACCGGGCACCCCCCTCCGCCGCAAGCGGGCTGAAGGGCGGCGGGGGTTCCCCACACCGCGCGTGAGATCGCAGCTTCTGCCGGGCGAAGGTCCGCTTCCGCACGCCATGACCCATTCCCCAACCGATCCGGGTCGCATCGACGGGCGGCGCCCGTGGGCGTTCGCCGCGGCCATCGCGCTCGCGGCGGCCGCGCTGGCGGCGACGCACCTGCTCGCGGAAATGCTCGGAGGGCCGCGCTACAGCTTCGCGCTCGCCGCGGTCGCCCTCGCCGCGGGGGTGGGGGGCACCGGCGCCGGCCTGCTCGCCGGCGTCGCGAGCGCGGCCGGCCACGCGTGGCTGTTCCTCGCGCCGAGGCAGAGCCTATGGATCGCCGACCGCGCGGACGCGCTCGGGCTGGCCGGCTACCTCGCCAGCGCCTGCGTCGTCGCCGTCGTCGTCGGAGCCTTCCGGGCGGCCCAACGGCGGGCGCAGGGCGGGCTCTCGGACGCGCGCGCCGCCGAGGAGCGGCTGCGCCTCATGACGGAGGGGCTCCACGCGCACGCGATCCTGCTCCTCGATCCGAGCGGCGCGGTCACCGGCTGGAACGCCACCGCCGAGCGGCTCACCGGCTGGCCCGAGGCCGAGATCTTCGGGCAGAGCTTCGGGCGCTTCCACCCCCCCGAGGAGCGCGACGCCGGGCGGCCGGAGCAGCTCCTGTGGCGCGCCACGCGCGACGCGCGTGCCGAGGAGGAGGGCTGGCGCGTCCGCAAGGACGGCACCCGCTTCTACGCGACCGTGGTCCTGACCGCCCTGCGCGACGCGGACGGACGGCTCACCGGCTTCGCGCACGTGATGCGGGACATCACCGAGCGGCGCCGGGCGGAGGAGGCAGAGCGGTTCTCGCTCGAGGCCGGGGCGGTGCTCGCCGAGTCGATTCACCCGGAGGAGATGCTCGAGCGGCTCGCTCGGCTCGCCGTCCCGCGCGTCGCGGACTGGTGCGTCATCGAGACCCTCGAGGGCGACCGCCAGCTCCGGCTCGTCGCGCTCGCCCACCCGGATCCCCGCCGCGAGCACGCGCTCCGGGAGCTGCGCCTCCGCTTCCCGCCCGATCCGGACACCTCGCCGGTCTGGCGAGCCCTCCGCACCGGCCAGCCGGAGGTGGCCTCCGAGGGCGACGCCGCCGCGCTCGCGGCGCTCGCGCCGGAGCCGGAGCACCGCGAGGCCCTGCGAGCGGAGGGGCTCCGCGCCTGGGTGGTCGTGCCCCTCACGGCTGGGCGGCGCACCCTCGGGGCGCTGACGCTCGCCGTCTCGACGCCGGATCGCGACTTCGGCTCGCGCGAGCTCGGCATCGCGCGCGACCTGGCGAGGCGCGCGGCGCAGGCGCTCCACGACGCGAGCCTCTATCTCGAGGCGCAGCGGGCCGGACGCGAGCGGGACGAGGTCCTCGCGATCCTCTCGCACGACCTCCGAGCCCCGCTGGGCGCGGCGTTCGCCGCCGCGCGGGCCATCCGCGCGGACACTCCGGAGGGGCCCACCGGCGAGCGGATCCGGCGCAGCGCCGTCGCCGTGGAGCGCGCCGCCGAGGCGATGTCGCGGCTCGTCGCGGACCTGCTGGACCTCGCCGGGTTGGAGGCGGGGCGGCTCGTGGTCGTCCGCCGGCCCGAGCACACGGCCGCGCTCGTGCGCGCCGCGGTGGAGGCGCAGCGGGAGGCGGCGGCTCGGGGAGGCGTGACGCTGGTCGTCGAGGCGGCGGAGACCCTGCCGGACGTCGACGCCGATCGCGACCGCGTCCTCCAGGTGCTCGGCAACCTGCTCGCGGACGCGCTCCAGGCGACGGAGGGCGGCCACGTGACCGTGCGTGCCCGCGCCGTGGAGAGCGGACGCGCCGTGGCGTTCGAGATCGAGGACAGCGGGCGCGCCATCCCCGAGGAGGAGCTCGCCCACTTCTTCGATCGGTACCGGCGCGGCCGCGGAGCGAGCGCGCGCGGCGCCAGCCTGGGGCTCGCGGTCGCGCGGGGAATCGTGGAGGCGCACGGCGGCCGCATCTGGGCGGAGAGCCGCTCGGGTCAAGGGAGCCGCTTCACGTTCACGCTGCCCGCCGCCGCGCCGTGGCAGTCGCGGTCGGCGCGCGAGGTCGCAGGGACGCGGTAGTGCGCCGGAGTCGACGGGCGCCGTCACGCGGCGCCGGCGGCGCGCTCCGACGCCGGGGATTCGACGACCGGCAGGGAGAAGCGCACGACGGTTCCCAGCCCGGGCGTGCTCTCGGCCCAGATCCGTCCCCCGTGCGCCTCCACGAGGGCGCGGGCGATGGCGAGGCCCAGGCCCGTCCCGGCGTAGGCCGCCGAGCGGCCGCGGCGGAACCGGTCGAACACGTGCGGCAGCTCCTCCGACGGGATGCCCGGCCCGGTGTCCTGGACCTCGAAGAGCACCTGGTCGCCGCGCGCGCTCGCGCCGATCGCCACGTGCCCAGAGGCCGTGGCCTTCACCGCGTTCGAGGTGAGGTTGCCGAGGACCTGCAGGATCCTGTCGTGGTCGCACGGGACGAGCGGCAGGTCGTCGGCGGCGCGCCAGCGCACGTCCAGCCCCTTGGCCTCCGCCGCCGGGCGGATCACGTCCGCCGCCTCGCGCGCGAGCGTCGAGGGGGCGTGCGCCGACCGTCGCATGGAGAGCCGGCCACGCTCGAGGCTGGCGAGGTCGAGCAGGTCGCCGATGAGCCGGTTCATCCGCTCGCCGGAGCTCGCGATGCGCGTCGCCGTGGCGCGCACGCGCTCCGGGTCCTCCGCGGCGCCGCCCCCGAGCACGCGCGCGCCCATGATGATCGCGCTGAGCGGGGTGCGCAGGTCGTGCGAGACGATGGCGAGCACCTCGTCGCGATGGTGGACCGCGTCCTCCGCCTCGCGCTGGGCGCGCCGCGTGTCGGTGACGTCCTGGAAGGCGGCGACCGCCCCGGTGATCCGGCCGAAGGCGTCGCGGATCGGCGCCGCGTTGTTCAGGATCGTGGCGCGCCCGCCGTCGAAGCGCTCGATGTCGATGAGCTCGCCCGTCGAGACCTCGCCGCGGCGCAGCGCGCGCTGGAGCGCCCAGTCTTCCGGGGCGAGCGGGATGCCGGTGGCCGCCCACGCGCCCCGGTACGCGTCGAGGGCGCCGTCGCCGCCCCAGATCTGGCGGGCGTGATCGTTCACGATGCCGGCGCGGCCCTCGGGGCCGGTGAGGATGACGCCCACGGGGAACGTCCGGAGGATCGTCTCCAGCCGGAGCCGCTCGTCCTCGGCGACCTTGCGCGCCTCGACCTGCTCGGTGACCTCCGTCACGAGGAGGAGGACGTCGCTGCCGACCTCGCCCGGGATCGCGCGCACCGACCAGCGCCACCACGCGGCGCCTCGGGCGAAGCCCTCGTGCCGGTACTCGGGCGTGTCGGCCGGGATGCCCGTGGCGCCCACGCGGCGGACCACGTCCACGAGGCCCGCCTCGCGGGCGTGCGGCACGAACTCGTCGATGCGCAGGCCCGCGATGCCGAGCTGGGCGAAGGGCGCGTCCAGGAACGACAGGAAGGTCCGGTTGGACCACTTGGCGCGCAGGTCGCGCCCGTCGAAGATGACGATGCCGGCCGGCGCCTCCCGGAACACCGCCTCGAACCGGCGGCGCTCCGCCTCGGCGAACGACAGCGACTGCGAGGCCGCGGCCTCCGCGTGCCGGCGGCCGGTGACGTCGCGGAAGCGCACGCCGACGTGCTCGAGCCTCTCGCGCTCCCGCACCGGGTGATAGATCGCCTCGAGGCAGCGCCGACCGGCGGGCAGGTCGGTCCAGAGCTCGTACTGGACGGACTCGCCGGCGAAGGCGCGCTCGGCGCGCGGCGCCATGGCCTCGAAGGCGTCCACCCCGACCACCTCGACGAGCGGGCGCCCGAGCAGATCGCCCGTGGAGAGACCGCGCATCGCGGCGTAGGCGGGGTTCACGGCGCGCAGGCGCAGCGCGCGGTCGAGGACGACCATCGGATCCGGGGAGGTCTCGAACAGCCGCTCGTGCAGCTCGAGGGAGGCGTTCGCCGCGACGAGCTTGCCGGCCATCTCGTCGAAGGCGCTCCCCAGCCGGACGATCTCGGCGGGGCCCTGCAACGGCGCGCCGGCCGTCTCGCCGCGCCCGAGCGCCTGCACGCGGCTCTGGAGCCGCTGGAGCGCGCGGGCGATGCGGCGGGTCACGACGAACGAGACGAGCACGGCGAGCGCGGCCGCGGCGGCGCTCGCCGCGGCGGCGCGCGCCATCGCCTGCCGGAAGGAGCCCGCGGCGTCGGAGTACGAGCGGCTCGCGATGGCCGCCCACCCGACGAGCTCGACCGGGACGGCCGCGGTGATCGCGTCGGTGCCCCGCCCCGCGCGGGCGACCTCCTCGCCGCGAAGCGCCCGCGCCACCGCGCCGACGTCCGGCGCTCCGCCGGCGGGGCCCCCCGCGCCGGTGCGGCGGTAGACGATCGCGCCGGTGCGATCGGCGAGGGCGATGCCGGCGCGTCCGAGCCGCTCGAAGGTGAGGGCGAGCTCGCCGAGGCGCGACGCGTCCACCGTGGCGAGCACGACTCCCGTGAGCTCGCCCTCGTCGCGGACGGCGCGGGCGATCGCGACGGTCCGCCCGCCGTCCGGTCCCGTGGCGATCGCGTCGCTCACGGCGAACTCGGCGCCCTGCAGGATGCGACGGTGGTACTCGCGGTCGGCGATGGACTGCCCGAGCAGGCGGGCGTCGCTGGAGGCGAGGACCCGTCCTTCCGGATCGAGCCACGAGAAGTCCCGGATGGAGTCGTACTCCGCGTCGGCGCGGGTCAGCAGGAAGGTCACGAGGTCCGGCTCGAGGCGGCGCGTCGCGATCGCGTCGCCGACGAACTGCTCCTGCCGCAGCACGTCGCGCACGAAGCCCTCGAACGCGCTCGATGCGGCGCGAGCGAGCTCCAGGTTGGCGCCTCGCTCTGCGGCGATGCGGTCCCGGTACACGACCACTCCCGCGCCGACCGAGATCGCCACGAACGGGACGAGCCACGCGAGCACCACCAGGACCACGCGCCCGGTGAGCGATCGCCAGAGCGGGATGACCCCCATCGACAGGAAAACCGGCACGCTCGGGGACGCATTCCGTGCACGGAAGGGGCTGTCCCCCTCGAGCGGGCTCCCGGTCGCCGGGCTGCACCGAAGGCGGTCGTCACGCCCCGTCGCAGGCCCCCGAAGCGACCGGTTGCGGGGCCGGGCGCCGCTGCCAGCTTTCTCTCGACATGATCCAGATCCGCGAGCCCCGCCTCCTCGCCCAGATCATCGAGCTCGAGCTCGTGCGGTTCCGCGAGGCGGGGCGCATCATCCGGGTGCCGCCGGCGCTGGAGGAGCTCGCCGAGGCGCTCGACCGGGTGGCCGTGATCCTCCGCCAGGCGGACGACCGGGGGCAGTCGGTCGATCTGGCCGACGAGGTGATGCGCCTCATCCAGCAGTTCCGCGGCGCGCTGCGCACCGTGGGCGGCGCGCCCGCCGAGGCGTGACCGGAGCCGCGCGAGGGATCAGCGGCGCGGCCTGAAGCGGGCCGCGTCGATGATCGACCACAGGTGGACGATCCAGCCGAGGAGCACGAGCCAGAGCAGGCCCGCGAGCACGAACATCACCAGCGCGAGGAGCGGCCGGCCCTGGATGAGCTGTCCGAGCCCGGGGATGAAGAAGCTCGCCAGCGCCGCGATCACGTTTCCGGTGGAGCCCTGTCCCGCCATCCACACCTCCTGAGAGGAACATAGCCGAGGTCGTCCCTCGACTTCGCGCCGAGGTCGGGACGGCGGTCGGGATCGGGGTCGGGGTCGTCGAGGTCGAGGTCGAGCGCGGCTCGTCCCGATCGCAGCGGCCAATGGTCGCGGGGTCGACGAGACCGGGATGACTGGCGAGCGAGGTCGCCCTCGACTCACGCGCGTCCTCGGCCGCGCCCGGATCGTCTGCTGCGTGGTCACCCCCGCGCCCGGGGGCCGAGGGGGTCGAGATTGATCGGACTTCTCGGCGGGTTCGCGCCCGGGCACGCGCCGGGGACTCCTGTTGACGAAGGGTGAATGCCGGTGTGGGCGCGCATGCGCGCGCTCGTTCGCGCCGCAGGTGCGCGAGGTGGCTGCGTGAAGGCGCAGCGTTTACAAGCCCAACGGGGACGTGGCGGAGCCTCTCGCGATCATCCCAAAGTGTCAGTCACCGGTGGTGATTGGCGCCGGAGAGGGGTTCACCATGAAGACGTTCACGGCTCTCGCGCTCGCGCTCTTCGCGCAAGCCGCGCTCGCGCAGCAGGGCAAGATCGAGATCACCCGCGCCGACGCCGATCTCGCCGGCGGCGTGCTGTTCGTCCACGGCCAGGGCTTCGGCTCCCAGCCCGCCACGGTCGTCGTCGGCAAGGCCGTCCTCACCGTGCAGAGCCACTCGCCGACGGACATCGTCGCTGCGCTGCCGGACGACCTGCAGGCGGGGACGTACCGGGTCGTGGTCGTTCGCGCGCCGGGAAACGCGAGCGCGTCGATGGACGTGACGATCGGCGCCGAGGGGGCGCAGGGTCCCGCCGGTCCTCCCGGTCCCGCTGGGCCTGCCGGTGCTGCCGGCCCGCAGGGACCACGCGGCGAAGCCGGTCCCGCCGGACCGCAGGGTGAGCGCGGCGAGACCGGGCCCCAGGGGCCGATCGGGCCGATCGGGCCGAGCGGAATGACGGGCCCGCAGGGCGAGCCGGGGCAGCCCGGTCAGATCGGTCCCATGGGCCCCGCGGGCCCGCCGGGCGAGGCGGGGCCGGAAGGCCCGAGCGGCGTGTCCGGGTTCGAGCGGCTCACCGATGCCAGGACGATCACGGCCGGCACCGGCGTACAGGCGGTCACCGCCGTGTGCCCGAGCGGCAAGAAGGCCATCAGCGGCGGAGCGCGGGCGGTGCTGCCCGGCGTGCTGCAGGGCTCCTATCCGGACGTCGACGGCCGGACCTGGATCGGCGAGTTCAAGCGCAACGGGCAGCAGTACGCGGGGAGCGTCTGGGTGATCTGCGCCTACGCCCAGTAGCAGTCCGAGGCCAGTCCTGATGCGCGCCCGGCCCGCCCACGGCGGCGCCGGGCGCGCTCGCGTCGGCCCGCACTCGCTCGCCTTTCAGCGCGAGCGGTCCCCGCCGGCCAGCCCCACCGGCAGCAGGAGGAGCGGGACCAGGATCACCGCCACCACGAGCAGCTCGCCCCAGCCCAGGCGACGCGCGAGCAGCACGTGCGCCGCGAGCACGGCGAGGGTGATGGGGAGCAGCCGGCGCTGGCGCCAGCGGCCGCTCCTCGCCCACCACGCGACGCCGACGGCCGCGAGCGCGGCGAGGAGGACGACGAGGAGCTCGAGGCGGCCCATTCCCATGCGCGGCGGATGATCGGCCGGAGCCCCGGGGCGTGCAAGCCGGGAGGGACGCTCGGGGCAGAGCAGTGGCTAGCGGGCCCCGGGCGCACGGGCCTGCCCCGGACGTGCGGCCGTTGTATGGGTAGGGACCCCCGCCCGAGGAGCCCGATGCCGCGCCATCCCCGCGTCGCCCCGACCGCCGCCGGCCTGACGCACGACGTCTACAGCGCGCTCGTGGAGCGCGCCCGCTCGCGGCCCGGTCCGATCTACCCGCTCCACGTCGGGGACACCTGGCGCGAGCCGCTCCCCGCCGCCCGCGCCGAGGCGCAGCGCTCCGCCGACACCCCGCGCCTCCACGGCTACGCGCCGGTGCAGGGCGAGCCCGGGCTGCTCGAGGCGATCCGGCGCCGGCTCGCATCGCGCCACGGCGCCGAGATCGATCCGGCCTGCCTGCAGGTCATGCCCGGCGCGACCACCGGGCTCGCCGTCGTCCTGCACGCGCTCCTCGCTCCGGGCGACGAGCTCGTCCTCCCGTCGCCGTTCTGGCCGCTCATCCGCGGCATCGCCATCTCCCGCGGCTGCACTCCGGTCGAGGTCCCCTTCTTCACGCGGCTCGACGACCGCGCCTTCGACGCCGAGGCCGCGCTCGAGCAGGCCGTCGGGCCGCGGACGGCGGCGATCTACGTGAACGCGCCGAACAACCCCTCGGGCCGGCTCCTCCCGGAGGCGGCCGCGGACGCGATCTCGACGGTGGCGCGCCGCCACGATCTGTGGGTGATCGCCGACGAGGCGTACGAGGAGCTGGTGTACGAGGGCCTGCACCGGCCGCTGTGGCGCCGGCCGGAGCTCGCCGGGCGCGTCGTCGTCACGCACACGCTCTCGAAGAGTCACGCGCTGGCCGGCGCGCGGATCGGCTACACCCACGGCCCGGCCGAGGCGATGCGAGCGGTGCGCGCCGTCCAGTTCCACGAGAGCTACTGCGCCGCACGCCCGATGCAGCTCGCGGCCGCGCGGGCGCTCGAGTCGGGCGACGCCTGGCTGGAGGAGACGCGTGCCTCCTACGCCGCCGCCGGGCGCGCCGCGGCCGCCGCCGTGGGCGGCTCGCCGCCGGAGGCGGGCACGTTCCTGTTCTTCGACGCGGCGCCCTCGTTCGCGCCGGGAGAGCGGCTCGACGGCTTCCTCGAGCGTTGCCTCGACGCGGGCGTGCTCCTCACGCCGGGGCCCGCGTGCGGCCGGGGCTTCGAGAGCTGGGTGCGGCTGTGCTTCACCGCGGTGGCCCCCGACGCGCTCTCCGACGCGCTGGCGCGGCTCGGGTCGGTGGTGAGGCGCTCGCCCGCGACGCCTCCCTGAGCGGAGAGGAGGCGCACCGGCCTCACGAGCGCCCGGACGCGCTAGGATGCGCGGCCCGATGGCCACGCCGCACCGCTCCGCCGCCTCGCCTCCGCCCGCCGGCGCGCCGCCGCGCCGCAAGATCGGCGTCCTCACCTGCACCGCGCTCGTGGTCGGGAACATGATCGGCTCGGGGATCTTCCTCCTCCCCGCGGCGCTCGCGCCGTTCGGCGCGCTGTCCATCGGCGGCTGGATCGGGACCTCCGTCGGCGCGCTCCTCCTCGCGCTCGTGTTCGCGCGCCTCGCGCGCCTCGTGGGCGGTGCGGCGGGAGGGCCGTACGTGTACGTGCGCGCGGCGTTCGGCGACTTCGCCGCCTACTGGATCGCCTGGGGGTACTGGATCGGCCTGTGGGCGGGGAACGCCGCCATCGCGGTCGCCGCGGTGAGCTACCTCGGGGCCATCGTCCCCGGGCTCGCGGGGAGGCCCCTCGCGCAGGGCGGGCTGGCGGTCGCGCTCACGTGGCTCACGGTGGGCGTCAACTGGCGCGGCGTCGCCAGCGCCGGCCGCTTCCAGCTCGTCATGACCGGGCTGAAGCTCCTGCCGCTCCTGGCGGTCGGCCTGCTCGGTCTGCCCGCCATACGCGGGGCGCATTTCCTCCCCGTGAACCCGAGCGGACAGCCCTGGCCGCACGCGCTCGCCGCGACCATGGCGCTCACGCTGTGGGCGTTCCTGGGGCTCGAGTCGGCCACCGTGCCCGGCGACGACGTCGATCGACCTTCCGTGACGATCCCGCGGGCGACCGTGCTCGGCACCGTCCTCGCCTCGATCGTCTACGTGGCCGGGACCGTGGTGGTGCTGGGCGTGGTCCCGCGCGAGGCGCTCGCCCGGGACGGCGCGCCATTCGCGACCGCCGCGACGGCCCTGTGGGGATCGTGGGCGGGGATGCTCGTCACGCTCGGCGCGGTCGCCTCGTGCCTGGGGACGCTGAACGGCTACACGCTGCTCATGGGGCAGGTCCCCATGGCGGCGGCGCGCGACGGCCTCTTCCCTCGCGCCTTCGCGCGTCAGAACGGGTTCGGCGCGCCGACGTTCGCGATCGCCGTGTCCGCCGTCCTCGTGACCCTGCTCGTCGCGGAGAACGCCGTCGGCACGCGGAGCGCAGTCGCCGTGTTCTCGTTCGTCGTGCTCCTCGCCACGCTCTCGACGCTGCTGCCGTACGCGTTCTCGGCGGTGGCGCTCGTGATCCTCCTCGCCAGCCGGGGCGAGCCGCGCGGGCGGATCGCGGGACCGATCGCGCTGGCCTCCCTCGCCTTCGCCTTCTCGGTGGTGGCCGTCGCCGGCTCCGGGCCCGAGACGGTGCTCTGGGGGTTCGTGCTGCTCCTGCTGGGGCTGCCGGTGTACGCCTGGCAGGTGATCCGCGGGCGCGCCGGGCGGCCCTGACGAGTCGGGGCGTCTCCCTCCGGGCGGGAGGTGCCGCGCTCCGGGCAGGTTCCGCGCGACGGACCACTCCCGAAGGCCACCGTGCGGTGGACCGGGCGATCGGGGACCATGCGCCGCGAGGAGGGGGGCTCGCCATGATCCGCAGGTCGATGGGGATCGCCGCGCTGGCCGCGGGAGGCGTGGGGCTGGCGATCGCGGTGCAGGCGAGGCGCTTCCAGCGGCGGGTCGCCGGGGAGGCGCGCCAGCTGTGGAGCTCGGAGAGCGGCGGGCCGCAGCGACGCGCCGGGCTCGAGGCGCTGCCGCCGCCGGTGCGCCGCTACGCGGAAGCTTCGGGAGCCGCGCGGCACACGCCCGTCCGCGCCGCCCGGCTCCGCCACGGGGGGACGTTCCGCCCGCGCCTCGACAGGCCCTGGCTCGCGATCCGCGGCGAGGAGTACTTCGCGAGCGATCCCCCCGGCTTCGTCTGGTGGGGCCGCGTCCGCACCGGGCCCGGGCTGTGGATCGACGCGCGCGACCGGTCCGTGTCGGGCGAGGGCGAGCTGCGCGTCCTGCTCGCCTCGAGCTTCAGGCTCGCGGCCGCCCGCGGGCGCGAGATCGACGAGGCCGCCCTCCAGCGGCTGCTCGGCGAGATGGTGTGGTTCCCGACCGCCCTGCTCGACGCGCGCTACGTCCGCTGGACGCCGGTGGACGACACGAGCGCGCGAGCCATCCTGCGCGTCCGGGGGAGGGAGGTCGCCGCGACGTTCCACTTCGACGCGAACGGGCTGCCGTCGCGCATCACCGCCGCTCGCCATCGCCAGGTCGACGGCCAGCCGGTGCTCACCCCGTGGACCGCGGAGTGCAGCGAGTACCACGAGGTCGACGGCCTGCGCGTGCCGGTCCTCCTCGAGGCGAGCTGGCACGTCGGCGGCCGTACGCGGCCGTACGCGCGCTTCGCGGTCGAGGCGCTCGAGCTGGATCGGCCGGAGACGTATCACTAGCCGCGGTAGCCGCGATCGCGCGGACCGACGGCTCGCGGGCTCGTCCCCTCGCCGGCCGGCTCCGGGACGGAGACGTTCAGCGATGGGCGAGATCGCCGAGCGCGGCGCCCGCGCCGGCGCCC
Organism: Anaeromyxobacter sp. Fw109-5; assembly: GCF_000017505.1. Classification (NCBI taxonomy): domain Bacteria; kingdom Pseudomonadati; phylum Myxococcota; class Myxococcia; order Myxococcales; family Anaeromyxobacteraceae; genus Anaeromyxobacter; species Anaeromyxobacter sp. Fw109-5. The sequence continues at coordinate 4,973,808 of NC_009675.1, read as the reverse complement.
GCGGCGGGCCGCGCGATCCCGAGCGCCTTCATGCGCGACTTCAACGTGGACGGGCTCACGCTCAGCAGGGCCGCGGCGCCGTCCTTGCCGCCGACCCTCCAGCGCGTCCGCTCGAGGGCGGCGAGCAGGTTGTCGCGCTCGAGCTCCCGCAGGCGCCGGTCGGTCAGGACCTCCGGGTCGCCCCGCGTGGCCGGCGCCGGCTCGCTCGCGGGCGCGACCGCTGGCGCGGGCAGGCACCGGTGCAGGTTCAAACGCCCGTCGGTGGAGGTGATGATCGCCCGCTCGACCACGTTGCGCAGCTCCCGGACGTTCCCCGGCCACGGATACGACCGGAGCGCCGCGGCGTCCGCGGCGTCCGGCGGGGCGACCCTTCGCCCGAGACCGGGCGCGAGCTTCTCGGCCATCGCGGCGGCGAGCAGGACGACGTCGTCGCCGCGCTCCCGCAGCGGCGGGAGCTGGATCGGGAAGACGCTGAGCCGGTAGTAGAGGTCCTGGCGGAACGTGCCCTCGCGCGCCGCCCGCTGGAGATCGCGGTTCGTCGCCGCGACCACGCGCACGTCCACCCTTCGCGTGCGCGAGGCGCCGACCGGCTCGAACTCGCCCTCCTGCAGGACCCGCAGCAGCTTGCCCTGCAGCTCCAGCGGGAGCTCGCCGATCTCGTCGAGGAAGATGGTGCCGCCGTCGGCGAGCGCGAACCGGCCATCGCGCCGCTGGGTCGCGCCGGTGAAGGCGCCGCGCTCGTGCCCGAAGAACTCGCTCTCGATGAGGGTCGCCGGGATGGCCGCGCAGTTCACCTTCACGAGCGGCCGCGCGCGGCGCGCGCTCCGGTCGTGGATCGCGCGGGCGAACAGCTCCTTGCCGGTGCCCGTCTCCCCGACGAGGAGCACCGTCGCCTCCGTCGCCGCCACCTGCGTCACGTCCTGGAGCGCCCGGCGCAGGGCCGGGCTGCGCCCCAGGATCTCGTGGAACCCGTGCTCCGCCGCGAGCTCCTCGCGCAGGTAATCGGCGTGGGCGGTGAGCGCGCGGATCCGCCGCTCGGCCTCGACCCGCTCGTCCACGTTCCTCAGGATGAGCGTGAAGAACGGCCGGCCCCGGACCTCGAAGCGGGAGAGCGTCGCCTCCGCGGGGAAGGGCTTGCGTCCAGGCGGCTCGGCCACCAGCCCGTCGGGGATCCAGAGCGAGCGCTCACCTCCCGCGCGCCGCTCGAGCTCGCCGCTGAGCGCCCTCAGCTTGGCCGTCGCCGCCGCGCCGAGCAGCTCCTCCGCCGGGCGGCCCCGGCGCTCCACGGCGATGCAGCCGAACGTCTTCTCGGCGGCGGCGTTCAGGAGGGTGATGCGGAAGTCGCCGTCGAACTCGACGATCGCGTCCATGGCGCTGCCGATGAGGCCGGAGAGCTTCTCCTGGCGCTCGCGCAGCTCCGCCTCCACGCGGACGCGGCGGACCTCGGCGACCGCGCGGTTCGCGAAGATCCCGAACAGCGTGAGGAGCCGCTTCTCGGCAGGGATGGGGCGGATGTCCACCACCGCCAGGTGCCCGAGCACGCGCTGATCCGCGCCGAGCAGGGGGACGCCGAGGTAGCTGACCACGCCGGAGCGAGGGAACCTCACCTCGTCGCTGGGGTAGAGCTCGATGACGCGATCGGGGACGTGGACGACGCGCCGCTCTCGCACCGCGGTCTCGCAGGGGGTCCCGGCGATGCCGTACTCGAAGCCCTCCATCCACTGCCCCCCGAACCAGAACGCGAGGGCGCGGAGCCGATCCCGCTGCTCGTCGTACTCGGTGAGCCAGGCGCCGTAGGTGTCGAGCGCCTGGGCCAGGTTCCTGACGAGCGCCCGGTAGAACTCCTGCCCGGTCTCAGAGGCGGTCCCCTCCACGACGGCGCGGAGGGCGAGCTCCTCGTCGATGCGTCGCTCTGCGGTGACCTCGGAGGGCTGCATGTCTCGCTCCGCTGCCGTGCCTCTCGCGCGAGCGGAACATAGCGAGCGCGCGGCGGCGCGCACTCCGGCGATCCCCGGGTCGAGCGGAGCGACGAGTCCTCGTCCCGCGACGAGCTCTCGTCGCGTCCCTGGCGGGGAGCGGCGCAGGGAGAGTCCGTGTCCGCAGCGATCTCCCGCGCGCGTCCGGCTGGCACGCCGACTGCGATAGCCGCCGTCGCCCACCGACGCGGGACCGATGACCGGTCCCCAGGGCGACGGAGACGACGATGGAGACCAGCGCGACGATGCAGACCGACACCAGGCCGAGCAAGCCGAGCCGCACGCCCACGCCGATGAACGGCGTCGACACCCCCACGCTGTTCGCGACCATCGGCGCGGTGAAGGCGCAGCCGGAGCTCGCGCAGTTCCAGTTCCGGGCGACGAACCGCTGGCAGCAGGGCACGCACAGCCGGACCCGCATCGAGGGGTTCCACGGGGCGGGCGGCGAGCACCAGCACGCGCGCGCGTTCGAGCTCGACGCCGATCACCCGGCGGTCCTCGTCGGGCGCGACCAGGGACCGACGCCGGTCGAGTTCCTGCTCCACGCGATCGCGGCCTGCCTCACCGCCGGCATCGGGAACGTCGCCGCCGCGCGCGGCGTGACGCTCTACGAGGTCGAGTCGACGGTGGAGGGCGACATCGACCTGCGCGGCATCCTCGGGATCTCGAACGAGGTCCGGAACGGTTACCGGCAGCTCCGCGTGAGCTTCAAGATCAAGGGCGACGCGCCGGAGGAGAAGCTCCGGGAGATCGTGGCGCAGTCGAGGGCCCGCTCCGCGGTCTACGACGTGCTGACGAACGGCGTTCCGGTCGAGGTCTCGGTGAACGAGGCGTGACGCGCGGCTCGGGGCCGCCGGCCGGGCGCACGGGCGCGGGCCGGCGGCCGCTCGCCACGCGGGGAGAGCGGTCATGAGGCGCACGGACGTGGTCGTCATCGGAGGGGGGCAGGCCGGGCTCGCGGCGAGCCGCTGCCTCCAGGCGCGCGGGGTGGCTCACGTGGTGCTGGAGCGCGGCCGGGTCGCCGAGCGCTGGCGCTCGGAGCGGTGGGAGTCGCTGCGGCTGCTCACGCCCCGCTGGCAGTCGCGGCTCCCGGGCTTCTCGTACCGCGGGCCGGATCCGGACGGGTTCATGTCGCGGCGCGAGGTGATCGGCTACCTCGAGGCGTACGCGCGCTCGTTCGTGGCGCCGGTCGAGGAGGGCGTCACGGTCCGCGCGCTGGAGCGCGAGGACGACGGCTACCGCGTCACCACGGATGCCGGCGCGTGGCGGGCCGGGAGCGTCATCGTCGCGACGGGTCACTGCGACACGCCGCACGTCCCGGCGCTCGCCTCGGAGCTCCCCGGCGACGTCGTCCAGCTCGTCCCCACGCGGTACCGGAACGCCGACGCCCTGCCGCCCGGCGGCGTGCTCGTGGTCGGCGCGTCCGCGACCGGCCTCCAGCTCGCGGACGAGCTCCACCGCTCCGGCCGGCCGGTGACGCTCGCGGTGGGTCGGCACGTCCGGCTGCCTCGACGCTACCGCGGGCGCGACGTGATGGCCTGGCTCGACGCCACCGGGTTCCTCGACGAGGGGACGGACGCCGTCGGCGACCTCGAGGTGGCGCGGCGCCAGCCCTCGCTCCAGCTCGTGGGCCGCCCGGACCATCGGACGCTCGACCTGGGCGTGCTCCGCGACGCGGGCGTGCGGCTCGTGGGGCGGGTCACCGGGATCGAGGGCGGCCGCGTGCTCCTCTCCGGGGACCTCGCCGAGACGATCGCCTCCGCCGAGCGGCGTCTCGTGCGGCTCCTCGGGCGGATCGACGATCACGTCGCCAACGTCAGCCTGGGCGAGGCGGTGCCGCCGGCGGAGCCGCTGCGCCCCGTCGCGCCCCCGCGAGCCCCCGGCTCCCTCGCGCTGCGCGCGGAGGGGATACGGACCGTGCTGTGGGCCACCGGCTACCGCCGCAGCTACCCGTGGCTCCGCGTGCCCGTGCTCGACGCGCGCGGCGAGATCCGCCACGCGGGCGGGATCACCCCATCGCCCGGGCTCTACGTGCTCGGGCTGCAGTTCCTTCGGCGGCGCAAGTCGAGCTTCCTCGACGGCGTCGGAGCGGACGCCGCCGCCGTCGTCGACCACCTCGCCGCGCGCCTCGACAGGCGGGCGGCATGAGCCGCGGAGGAACGACCATGAGCTCCAGCTCCACCCCCTTGCGGTCCGAGTACGACGCCCTCGTGATCGGAGCGCGCTGCGCCGGCGCCTCGACGGCGATGCTGCTCGCCCGCGCCGGGCTGCGCGTCCTCGCGGTGGACCGCGACCGCGAGGGGAGCGACACGATCTCGACCCACGCCCTCATGCGCGGCGGCGTGCTCCAGCTCGCGCGCTGGGGGCTCGTCGACCGGCTGGAGGCCACCGGGACGCCAGCGATCCGCGCCGCCACGTTCCACTACGCGGACGAGGCGCTCGCGGTCGCGATCAAGCCGCGTGACGGGGTGGACGCGCTCTACGCCCCGCGCCGGACCCTCCTCGATCCCATCCTCGTGGAGGCGGCGCGTGCCGCTGGGGCGCAGGTGGTCCACGGCACCGCGCTCGCCGGGCTCGTCCGCGGCGAGTCCGGGCGCGTCGTGGGCGCCGAGCTCGAGGGGATCGACGGGAGCCGCGCCCGCGTGGCGGCGCCGATCGTGATCGGCGCCGACGGCCTGCGCTCGAGGGTCGCCCGGCTCGTGGGCGCGCCGACCGAGCGCGAAGGGCGGCACGCCAGCGGCGTCGTCTACGGCTACTGGTCCGGCCTCGAGGTGGAGGGCTACCACTGGCACTACCGGCCTGGCGTGAGCGTCGGCGCGATCCCGACGAGCGACGATCGCACCTGCGTCTTCGTCGCGGTCCCGCCGCCGCGGCTCCTGGAGGCGCTCCCCGGCGGCGTCGACGCGCTGTACCGGCAGGTCCTGACCGAGGCGGCGCCCGACCTCGCGGCGGCGCTCGCGGGCGCCCGGCTCGACGGGAAGCTCCAGCCGTTCCCCGGGACGCCGGGGTTCATGCGCCGCGCGTGGGGACCGGGCTGGGCGCTCGTCGGCGACGCCGGCTACTTCAAGGATCCCATCACCGCGCACGGGATCACCGACGCGCTGCGGGACGCCGAGCTGCTCGCGCGCGCGGTGGTGCGCGGCACCGACGACGCGCTCGCCGGCTACCAGGCGGCGCGCGACGCGGTGTCGGTGGGGCTGTTCGAGGCCACCGATCGCATCGCCTCGTACGAGTGGGACCTCGACGAGGCGAAGGAGCTGCACAAGCGGTTCGCGCGCGAGATGGCGACCGAGGTGGAGCTGATCGGCACGCTCGACGAGCTGCCGGCGCCCGAGGTCGCGACCTCGCGGCGCGCGGGCGTCGCGTCGGTGCCGGAGCTGGTCAGGTGAACTCGAGGGGATCGGGAGAGGAGGAGCACATGTCGACGGGGAACGCAGTGTGGCCGAAGGGGACGCCGCGCGTGGGGCAGCGAGCCGAGCGCAGCCGGCGGGTCGAGGCGGAGGACATCCGCCGCTTCACCGACCTGAGCGGAGATCGCAACCCGCTCCACTACGACGAGGCCGCCGCGCGCGCCTCGCGCTTCGGCGAGATCATCGTGCAGGGCGGGGTGACGAGCGCGATCCTGAACGCGGTGGTGGCCGAGGACCTGCCCGGCCCGGGCACGGTGTTCCTGCACGTGGACTGGAGCTTCAAGGCGCCGGCGCGACCCGGTGACACCATCACAGGCGCGGTCGAGGTGGTGAAGGTGCGGGAGGACAAGCCCATCACCGAGCTCAAGACCACGGTGACCCGAGGCGACGGGGTGGTGGCGCTGGAGGGAACGGCGCTCTGCTACACCGTGCCGGTGTGACCGACGCACCTCGGAAGGCGCTTCAGAGCGAGACGCTCGCGCGCGCCGAGCGCCGTACCGCCCGCCGGACGACGTGACTCACGATCCGTCGAGGAGCAGGCGCAGGTCGTCCTCGGGAGCGTCTCGATACGCCGCTCGCGCCGCTCGCACACGTGAGGTCAACCGCGCCCGAGATGGTACGGTGACCCGGCGCGCCCGGCGGAACGGGGCCGGAGGTCGCACCGTGCTCGAGCCGGACGTCACTCTCACCGACCTCGGTCTCGCCATCGAGTGCGCGGTGCTCGCGATGCTGCTGGTGCGCGACGCTGGAGCCCCGGCGAGCAGATGGTTCGCGGCCTTCTTCGCGGTGCTGTCCGCGGCGGCGGGGCTGGGCGCCGCCGAGCACGGCTTCGTGGCGGACAAGGCCTCGACGCCGGGACGGATGGTCTGGACCGCGACGCTCCTCGCGGTCGGCCTCGCCGCGGTGGCCGGCTGGGGGGCGGCGGCGCGGCTCGTGCTCGGCCGGCGCACCGCGCGCGCGGTGACGGCAGGGGTGGCGGTGGCGTTCGCCGGGTACGCCGCGGTGGTGGTCGGCGTCGACCGGCGGTTCCTGGTGGCGATCGCGTTCTACCTGCCGGCGGCGATCGTCCTCCTCGTCGCCTTCGTGCGGGTGGCTCGGCGAGGCGTCCGAGGCGCGATCGCCGGCGCGTGGGGGATGGGGCTCACCTTCGTGGCGGCGGCGGTGCAGCAGGGGGGCGTGGCGCTGCACCCGCGGTACTTCGACCACAACGCGCTCTACCACGTCATCCAGGCGGTGGGCCTCTACCTCGTGTTTCGAGGGGCGAGAGCCGCCACGCGGGGCTGACTCCGGCGGGAGCGCACGGCGCGCTCGCACGGGGCGGAGCGTGCCGACGAGCAGAGTCTCGCTGGGAGGCGAGAAGCCCGCTCGGCCGCCGGGCGGGGGGTCGGTGCGTGCTCCGATCAGGCCCGCGCGGGAGCTTGTCCCGCCCAAGAGGGACACGAGGTTCTTCCCGTCGTCGCCTGTTCCTACCTTCGAGCGGGCGAGCGCCAGTTCGCGCGCACCCTCACCCACAACCTGGAGGCACACGACCGATGACGTCGTCTCGAAAGTTCTGGAAGCTCGGTGTCGCGGCCGCGCTCGTGGGCGCGCTCTCCGCCTGCGGCTCGAGTGACGAGCAGGGCCAGGTCCGAGTCCGCCTGGTCGACGCGCCTGGCGACTACCAGGCGCTCCACCTCGACGTCCGCCGGGTGGAGATCCACCGCGACGGCGGCGGGGACGGGGGCTGGATCGTGCTCGGCACGCCCAACGTCCAGGTGGACCTCCTCACCCTCACCGGCGGCGTGAGCGCCACGCTGGTGGACGGCGCGACCATCCCCGCGGGGAAGTACACCCAGCTGCGGCTCGTGCTGGGCCCGCAGAACACGGTCACGCTCGCGGACGGGACCGTCCACGATCTCACGGTCCCCTCGGGCCAGCGCTCCGGCGTGAAGCTCACCGTGAACTTCGAGGTGGAGTCGAACACCACCCGCGACGTGCTCGTCGACCTCGACGCGCACCGCTCGGTCTTCGTCCACGAGACCGGCGCCTCGGAGAAGTACATCCTGCGCCCCACGGTGCGCGGCGTCGACGTCCTCGCGACCGGGGCGATCGCCGGGAAGCTCAGCGATCGCGCGAGCGGCGCCGGCCTCGCCGGCGTGCTCGTCACGGCCCAGACGTCGGTGGCCGGTGAGCCCACGATCGTGCGCGCCGCGATCACCGGCGCGGACGGCTCGTACGTCCTCGACCTGCTCGACGCGGGCGGGACCTACCACGTCGTCAGCCAGCCGGTGGTGGGGCCGGCGGTCTATCTCCCGCGTGCGAGCGGCGCGATCACCGTCTCCGAGGCGTCCGCCGTCGTCGCCTGGGACGCGGCGTTCGACGTGACCTCGGAGGTGGGGACGATCTCCGGCGCCATCTCGCCGACCGCGAACGAGTCGCAGGCCGACGAGGTGCAGGTGCGCCAGAGCCTCGACGCGGGCGGCACGCCCACGACGCTCATCGTGCGCACCGCCGCGGGCACCGTGGCGAGCGGTTCCGAGAGCTACTCCGTCCCGAGCGTACCGGCCGGCGCGTACAACGTCCTCGCGACCCGCCGGACGGTGGACAGGGACGGGAACGAGACGCTCACGACGAGTGCATCCGTGAGCGCCACCGTCCCGGCGGGCGCCACCGCCACCGCGGATCTCGCGCTGCCGTAGGGAGGGATCGGCCGGGGCCCGCGCCCGCTCGCGGCGCGGCCCCGGCCGCCGCCATGGCCTCGCCGGTGGCGAGGCCGGGGCGCGACCCGCGTCAGGCCGCCCGATCCAGCTCCTCGAGCTCGGCGGCCAGCGCCTGCACCCGGCTCGGCCTGAACAGCGCGAAGAAGGCGATCAGCGCGGCGATCGACGCGGCGACGCCGGCGCCGGTCGCGACCGGGATCGGCAGGTTGAACCCGATCTTGGCGTTCGCCAGGTAGGCGACGGAGACGGTCGTCATGAACGCGGCCGGGACCGTCGCGATCCAGTGCGCCTTCCGCCGCTTCACCATGTACACGGCGCCGGTCCAGAGGACGAGCGTGGCGAGGGTCTGGTTCGCCCAGCCGAAGTAGCGCCACAGCACGTCGAACTTCGTGAGCGAGATCAGGTACCCGACGGCGAACAGCGGCACCGCGAGGTAGAGGCGAGCGAGCTTCAGCTTCTGCGGGTACTTCAGGAAGTCGGCGACGATGAGCCGGGCGGCGCGGAACGCCGTGTCACCCGAGGTGATGGGCAGGACCACGACGCCGATGATCGCGAGCGCGCCGCCGAACTTGCCCAGCAGGGTGAGGGAGACCTCGTTCACGACCGCGCCCGGGCCGCCGCTCGCGATGACCGCGTTGAGCGCCTCGGGGCTCTGGTAGAACGACATCCCCAGCGTCGCCCAGATCAGCGCGACGATACCCTCGCCGACCATGGCGCCGTAGAACACCGCGCGGCCCTGCTTCTCGTTGGAGATGCAGCGCGCCATGAGCGGCGACTGCGTGGAGTGGAAGCCGCTGATCGCTCCGCACGCGATCGTGATGAACATGAGCGGCCAGAGCGGCAGCTTCGTCGGGTGCAGGTTCTCGAGCGTGACGTTCGGCAGCACGTCGTAGCCCTGGGCGAACAGCGCCGCCGTGAGGCCGATGGCCATGAACAGGAGCACCGCGCCGAAGATGGGGTAGAGGCGGCCGATGATCTGGTCGATGGGCAGGATCGTGGCGAGGAAGTAGTACGCGAAGATGAGGGCGACCCAGTACGGCGTCGGCATACCGGAGAGCGTCGTGAGCAGCTTCGCCGGGCCGAGCACGAAGACGACGCCGACGAGCAGCAGCACCAGGATCGAGAACCCCCGCATGAACTGCTTGAGCCCGGCGCCGAGCTCGCGCCCGACGACCTCGGGGATGCTCATGCCGCGGTTGCGGACGGAGAGCATGCCCGAGAAGTAGTCGTGCACCGCGCCCGCGAAGAGGGTGCCGATCACGATCCAGAGTAGGGCCGCCGGGCCGTACAGCGCGCCGAGGATGGGCCCGAAGATCGGCCCGAGCCCGGCGATGTTGAGCAGCTGGATGAGGAAGATCTTCCACTGCGGCAGGACGACGTAGTCGACGCCGTCCGCCATGGCCACCGCCGGAGTCGGCCGGCTCGGCTCGATGCCGAACGCCTTCTCGACGACCTTGGCGTAGATCGCGTAGCCGACGACGAGCGCCGCCACGCTTGCGAGGAACAGGACCATCTGGAGACCTCCAGGATGTCGAATCGAGGGACCACCGAGCTTTCACGCCACACGCGCCGGTCAGCCGGGGATCGAGCGTCGCCCGGAGGACCTCGTCATGATCCGTTCAGGCTGCGCCATCCGGAGGGCGGCGCGATTGATCGCGGTCAGCTGCGGGGCGAGGTCGCGCCTCCAGGTCGCGCGGACCGGGGCACTCACCGAACGTGCTCGCTTCGCGCGAGAGGGGCCGCAAAGTGGCCCGCCGCGTGGCGATCGCACCCGCCCGGATCCGGGAGCCCTGGTCGCGCGCTCCGACATCGAGGCCCAGCGTGCGAGACTCGCGATCGCATCTTGGACCCGATCTAAGGAGGGTAGATGCGCGAAGCTCTTCTGTACCGGCTGCTGAATCCCGTGTCCGCCATCATCGCCGGGCAGCTGGCCAGGCCACGTGGCTGGTTCGGTCGCACCGTCATGACCCGAGCGCTGAACCGCGGGAACCGCGACCTCATCGAGGCGACGCTGGAGGGCGTGGAGCTCACGGCGGGTTGCCGGCTCCTCGACGTCGGCTTCGGCGGCGGGGCCTTGCTCGAGCTGGCGCACCGCCGCGGCGTCCGGAGCCTCGCCGGCGTCGATCCGTCCGAGGCGGCGGTCGCGTGGCTTCGCGCGCGACGCGATCGACTCCGCGGATCGGAGGAGCCTCGGCTCGAGATCGGGGTCGTCGAGGCGCTCCCTTTCGAGGACGCGAGCTTCGACGTCGTGGCGACCACCAACACGGTCTACTTCTGGCCCGACCTCGCCCGGGCGTTCTGCGAGCTGCACCGCGTGCTGAGGCCGGGCGGCCTCCTCACCCTGGGCTTCTCGAGCGCGGCGAAGCTCCGCCAGTTCGGCGGCGTCACCCGGCACGGGTTCCGGTTCCACGAGAACGGGGCCCTCGTCGCGGCGGCCTCGGCGGCTGGGTTCACGGACGTGCGGCTCGTCGAGCTGCACGGGCGCGTGACGGAAGGCGACCTCGTGCTGCGCGGCTCCCGCTGACGCGGCCGTCGCGGGCGGAGGAGCCGCGGGCCGCCGCCTCCGGCGTTGCGCCCCGCGCCGCCCGACGGCATGCTGCCGCCGTGCCCACGCTCCGGGAGTGGCTCGCCTCGGGACCCTTCACCCTCGCGCTGTCGTCAGGGTTCTTCGGGTTCTACGCGCACGCGGGGGTGGTGCGGGTCCTCGAGGAGGAGGGGCTGCTCCCCGCGCGCGTGCTCGGCTCGAGCGCGGGCGCGCTCGTGGGAGGGCTCTGGGCGGCCGGGGTCCCGGCGCGCCGGCTCTGCGAGGAGCTCGTGGCGCTGCGCCGCGAGCACTTCTGGGATCTCCGCCCCGGGCTCGGGCTCCTGCGCGGAGCGCGGTTCCGCGCGCGGCTCGAGGCGCTCGCTCCCGCGAGGACGTTCGAGCGGTGCCGCGTTCCGCTCGCCGTGTCGGCGTTCGACGTCCTCGCGAGGCGCACCTCCGTCATCGACGCCGGGGAGCTCGCTCCGGCGCTTCACGCATCCTGCGCGCTGCCGCTCCTGTTCCACCCGGTGCGGATCGGGAGGCGCCTGTACCTGGACGGCGGCGTCCTGGACCGCCCCGGGCTCGCCGGCGCGGTCGCCGGGGAGCGCGTCCTCTACCATCACCTCACCTCGCGCTCGCCGTGGCGCCGGAGGGGCAGCCCCGCGCTCCGCATCCCCGAGCGCCCGCGCATGCAGGCCATCGCGCTCCTGGGGGTCCCGCGGGTGAGCCCGTTCCACCTGGAGCGCGGCCCCGAGGCGATGGAGCGCGCGGCGCAGGGCATGCGGGGCGCGCTCGCGCGCGAGCTGTCGCGGGAGTGATCCGCCTCTCAGTCCCAGGGGCAGGATCGCTGGCACCGCATCCCGGCCGGCGTGACGGGCTCGATGCGGCCGCGGCTGCGGTCGAGCCGCCATGCCTTGCGGGGGCTCGAGAACACGCAGCGCGCTCCCTGGGGCACCGGCGGATCGTCGACCAGCGCGACGACGTCCGGGTCAGGGCCGGCCGAGCCGGCGGGGGTGCAGGCGAACCCGATCGCGTGGCCGCGCGGCACCGAGACCCGCAGCGCGTCCGCCACCCTGGCTCCCTTCCTGAGGAACACGGCCGCCTCGCCACGGCGCGTCCAGATCACCCACCCGTACCCCTTGGCTGCCCCGGGCTCGTCGACCAACCAGGTGTCCTGGAGCTTCCACGCAGCGAAGTCGCCGCGCGCGGCCTCGGGGAGCGGCCGTCCGACGAGCGAGCGGGGATCGGCGTCCCCGGCCCGCGAGGGGACGGAGAGGAGCAGGGCGGCAGTGAGGAGGGTCGCGTGCATCCCGCGATGCTCGCCGAGATCTGCTTCGATGTCTCGCGAGCAGGGTGCACCCTGCTGCGGAGCGCCGAGGCGGGCGATCACGAAGCGACGCGCCGATCCGTTGACGCGCGCGGAGCGGGCGCTTCGCGCGTCATGACGGAAGATGACGAGACCCCTGAGTTCGCTCCTGCCCCTCCGCGCGTCATGAATTGGAGACGATTACTCTGGGTCGGGTGCGCCCTGGGTCGGGTGCGCCCGTGGTCCGGCCGCGCCGGCCTCAAGGTGAGGCGTGGATGCGGCGGGCCGGGACCGCCACACCGCCGAGCGCCGCGGCCGCGTCCACGCCGACGACGCAGAACTCGGGGGCCGGCCCGAGCACCAGCTGCCGCTGCCAGGTCTCGCCGGCAGGAAGCCTCGTGAGGAACTCGGCGTACGGAACGCCGTCGGGCTTCGAGCACCACGTGGTGCGATCGAGGGCGGCGCTCCCGAGGCCTGGAGCGACCAGGCGGTAGACGCCGCCGTGGCCTCCGCCCGCCAGCCGGGCGGCCGCGTCGTGCGGGTCGCGGCGGGCGCCGGAGACGGCAGCGTCGTTGAGCGCGCCGAGCGCGGCGAAGTCGTCCACGAGGTACCAGTCCTCGAACGCGCGCGGGATCGCCAGCCACGGCGCGGCCTCCACCTCGAAGACGCGCGACGCGCGCAGGCCGGGAGGAGCGCTGGACGCGAGGGCGCGGTGGAACGCGACGAGCGCCTCCGCGTAGCGCGCGGCGTCGACCGTGGGCGCCGGCCAGTGCCAGAAGAGGTAGGCGAGCATGTCCTCGTCGTAGTGGACCGGAGGCCGCGGTCGCAACCGGTCCTCGTCGCAACAACTTCTGCCAAACACAGCCTGGGCGCCTGCCTGGAGCACTGGCGTGACGCGCTCGCTGCGGCCGAGGTGGACCGCTCTCGTTCGACGAGGCCGTGCCGGCTACGCGGCCAGCGGCGCCCTCGACTCCGCGCCCGCTTCGCGGGCGCTTGACGACGACAACCACAAACGACGAGATCCGAATCGCGCTGCGCAGCTGGAGCGGAGGGGCCGGAAGCTATCAGTGGACTGGCGCTCCTCCAAGCGACCAAGCCCGTCGTCGCGGGTCGGTCCGAGTCGAATCTAGTGCCGCCGTATCGACGTCCGCCTCAAGCGTCGCGGGCCACGCGAATCGCAGTGCGATAGATTTCGGCGTGCCGGGACCGGGCCGGTCCTACGCCTGCGCTGGAACTCCGCCCCAGAGGCTAAGCGCGACGAGGAGCACCGTTCGCGGATGACGACGGGCGAATCGTTCTTGAGGCATTTCCCCTCCTGACGATCGTTACGGTCGCTTCTTCACGCCGGTCGAGCGCGACCGACGGGGAGGACGTGTCACGCGATCTCGGTCGGGACGGGGATGCCGAGTTGGATCGCAACCGGGGTGTAGATGTCGGTCTCGATCCCTGGTGTCCGGATCGACACCACGAGGGAGTACCTCGTCTTCTGGTTCCATCGACCTAGATGGTGCCGCTCCCGCCACCAACCGATCGCGGGGTAGATGGCGATCGCACTGCGGCGCGCGAGGTCGATCGCCGGGCCGGTCCATGTGTCGGAGTGAATCGATCCGGCGGTGCGCAGATCGGGGCCAAGCGTCCACCCCCGTTGGTCGCCCTTGCTCGTAGGTTTCTCATCCTCGGCGCGCGCCGCACGGTTGATACGGGTTCGGAACTGCTCGAATGTCTCGGTGGCGGTCTTAAGCTCGAACCGGAGGCCGTGCGACGCGTACCGGTGCCTCTGTTTCCATCCCCGCTCACCCGGGCTTGGCTCGATGAAATACGAGAGCGTCACACGGAGGTCCACGTCCCTCTCTCCGAGCTCGGTGAGAACGTCCGTCGGCCATGGCAGCCGATGAACGTGCATATCCGCGGTGACGAACCGTGTGCTCTTGCCCTTCTTCTCCTTTATGAATGGCTGAATCGTGTTCTGGGCGATGAGCGTCAGCGCATCGTCCGCGCTTCGAACCGCGGCAGCTTCGTCGGGGACACCGAACCCGTAGAACCTGAGCCGCTTCTCGACGTCGTTCTTGGCGGGGAATCGCCTTCGCATCGCCTCGGTCCACTCGGCGGCGTGGACGATCAGGCCCCGAACCGTCTCGGGCCAGAGCTGACGGTAGTCCGCTTGGATACGCGCAGCCAAGCGCGCCGCCAAGGCAGCGGCCGCGCTCGTGTCGCCAGAGGTCGTGAACTGCCGCTCGATGGGCATCCAGTGCGTCGTCAGGAGCGACAGGCTGTCCGTCGCATCCACGACGGTCCGGTCCGGGTTGATTGCGATGTTGCCGCCCGGCATCAGGATTTCGGGCTTGATCGGCCACCGCCTCTGCCCGGGCCACGTGGACGAGGTCGTGCTGCAGGGTCCGAGATCACCGGCTGGCGCCACCGCGGACCAGCCGTGGAATTCGGGCTCTGTAATATCGACGCGGTCCGCGAGCGCGCCCACTGTGATGGCGTTCCACGACTGCCCAGGGTCGTGAATCGAGTCGGTTTCGTTGCTCGTCGGGTAGTTCATCGCGTCGTCGACGTCCGCGTTCCCCGCCGAAACACAGAACAGGCGTCGCTGATCATCGAGCGCCCCCGCGGCGAACTGATCGATCGCGGCGGACCAGGAAGACGGCTTTCCTTGGTCGCGGCCGTCCCTGGTCGTCACCGTGAGGCATACGGCGCGAGCGCGGTCCGGATTCGCAGCCTCTGCGCGTGCCACTGCCTCCTGAGTGAGGGCGCCGTAGACTTCGCGTTCGTTGTTCCCGGCGGGAGGAAGGATCTTCACGCTCTCGAGCCGGTGACGGATTGGAACGAGGCTGCCAGACATCAGAAGCGGTGCGAGGTCTCCGAACCCGGCCAGGCCCGCCATCTCCGTCCCGTGGCCATTGTGGTCGTTCGCGCCCCATTGTTCGTCGCAGGACAGCGTGGACCTCGCATCGAGGAGCGGCTCCAAGAGGATGTGCCCCCGATTGACGCCCGTATCGAGGAGGCACACGGAAGGCGCATCGGGTCCTGGGGGGACCACCCTGCGCCGAAGATCTCGCGCCCACTCAGCTTGTTCCCGGGGCGTGAGGCTTAAGAACTCCGTTGAGAGTTCCTTCGCGCGTCTGAGCTCCGCGAGGGCGTCGTCCTCCTCGAACAGAGCTCCCATCTGCTCGACCGTGCCGTACACGGTGGTGACGAGCCGGTCGATGAAGGCCAGCGTTCGAGGACCGGGCCGCAGTCCCTGCTCGACGGCGCGAGCCCTGAAACCGGCGATCGCTCCCTCACGTCGGCGGAGCCACGCTTCCCACCACATCGCCTCCCCGTTAGCTGGGAACGGCGCGCCTTCATCCGTCCAGATGGACCGCACGGATGCGCGGTGAATCGCCGAGATGTTCGCGATCAGCCGCTCGTGCGCCGGTAGGCCCTTCCGCGTGTCCTTCGCCGCGTATTCCTCAATCGCCTTTCGGAAGTGCTTGATGCTCTTTCGTTCGACCAGGACCGTCGCGATTGTCACGTCACCATCGTGCCGAACGGCCAGCAGCTCGTACGCGCCAGGCCGCGTCGAGTCGAGGCTCGCGAGGGCAAGCTCGAAGCCGGGTTCGCTATGAAAGTCGATCCTGACCGGTCGGTCGGCGTCTTCCGCCGCAGCAGCGGCGGTATCGAGCTCCGCCTCCAGATCGCGCGCGTGAGCGCCGCGATCCTGTGCCTTGACCCGCGGCTTCCCGCCACCTGCGTGCACAGACGTGAAACGCTCCGTGTTCGGAGCGTCTCGGACGAAGAGATGTCGGCGAATTCTCGGTTTGGCCACGGCCCTTCTCGGCCGACGGACCTACTTTCGTCGGGTTCTGCGTCGTTCGCGAAACGCTTCAACGAGCGACTGCGTGGAGACGTTTCGGCCGTCGGCCAGGACCGTTTCCTTCAACGCGTCCTCGCACGCCTTCGCGATCTCGGCATAGCTGAGCCCTCGTGCTGCGGTGCGAACGCGAGGCCAGCTCAGGCCGGAGATGTTGAATGCGCCGAGCTTCGCGCGAATGGCGCGGTCGATCGCAGCGCCCTCGGGCGCTCCGTACTCGACGACGTCGTCGAACCGTCTGAATAGCGCTCGGTCCAAGAGGTCGGGGTGGTTCGTCGCCGCTACGACGAGGCTGTCGGACCGCTCCTGCTCGAGGAACAGCAGGAACGAGTTGAGCACGCGCCGGATCTCGCCAACGTCGTTCGATGCCGTCCGGCGACCGCCGATCGCGTCGAATTCGTCGAACAGGTACACGCCGCGCGTGGTGCGAATCGCGTCGAACACGAGCCGGAGCTTGGCGGCCGTCTCGCCCATGAACTTCGTGATCACGCCGTCCAGCTGGATAGTGAACAGCGGGAGGCTCATCTCGCCGGCGAGCGCCGCGGCCGTCATCGTCTTCCCGCTTCCCGGCGGACCGACGAGGAGGAGGCGGTGCCGCGGTGCGAGGCCATGCGCCTGGAGCTTCGACGACTGCCGATGCTCCTTCAGGACGCGGTCGAGCTTCCGGCGAACGGACGTGTCGAGGACCATCTCGCTCAGCCGCGTCTTCGGATACGCGACGGAGAGAATGCCGGCGAGTTCGCCGCGTGGCTGGACGAGGGGGGTGGGGGGCTCGTGCCTGCGGGGAACGACGGCGCCTCGAGCCTTGACCTCGTCGATCGCGGCGCGGAGTTCCTCGGCAAGCTTGCCGTGGCCCTGGCGCGCGGCGTAGGCAGCGACCTGCATGGCGACCGCAAGGAAGGTCGCCTGATCGCCTTCGCCAAAGCTCCGCACGAGCGCCTTAAGCTGTTCAGCTGTCGCCACGTCCCGAGGTCCCCGAGCCCGCTACCGGGCGGCCGAGCCAGACGATACCGTGGGTGACCGACAGCCGCACGTTTTCAGGCGTTTTCGGCCCGAAAACGTCACCGCCTTAACCGACCAAGGTTGCCCGACGGAGCGTCACAAGCCATGCGTTCACCTCTGCAGCGTTGCCTCCTCCGGTAGCTCGGACCGCTCGAGCGCCGAGTCGAGCAGGTCGAAAGTTCGGCCGACGGTTCCCTTCCAGCGCTCGGCGACTTCGGAAGCCAGCTCCGACTTCTCGCGGCGACGCTTCGCTTCCACCAACTCGCGGGCTGCTCCAAACCCGTGGGCGTCGAGCAGGAGGATGACGTCCGTCTCGATCTCGCGCGTCAGGAGCGCGTGTGTCCCGGTGAGCGTCGTTCGCAGCACGTACAGGAGCTTCTTCGCGGAGCGGAATCCGTCCTTCTCCCATTCTCGGAGCTGGCCCGTCGCGAAGCCGCGGTAGGGCCGGTGAAGGCGGCGCGAGAGGCTCCTCTTCACGACCTCGCGGACCGAGTCGTGCTCGGGTGACGACCGCAGGACGAATCGCGACAGGACTTGTTCGATAAAGTTTCCGTTGCCCTGGAGGATGCCGACGAGGTCGGGCTGGATCTCGTTGGACGAATAGTCGACCTCGACGCCGTCGAGGAGCTCGATCCGGTCGGGCGCGCTCTGGGGCGGCGGCGACAGCCCGAGGAGCCTCTCGGTGGGCGCGACGTGGATCGCCTTCAGGTCGAGGTCGGAGTCCGGGGACGGGAATCCGTACGCGTGCGCGCCGGACAGGGACACCACCACGTTCCGACGCACCGCGGACTCCTGGTCGAGGAGCCGCCCGGCGGCCGCGCGCTGTTTCGAGTCGAGCACCCTGTCGATCACGAGCTGACCTCCCGAACGGCCGGTGCGGGCGGAGCGTCGGCGCCGAACGGTCCCGGAACGCGCTCCAGCCATCGCCGGGCGACCTCCTCGGCGACGCGCCGGAACAGCGCGTCGGCCCGGTCGAGGTCGGGGCGGCGCGGGCGGGTCGCGTCGCGCGCGGCCTCGAGAGCGGGGACGAGCGCCTCGGCTTCGGTGAGCATGGCATCGAGGCCGACCTCGCCCCGCTTCACCGCCAGGAGCCGATCGCGGACGGCGCCCTGCATCTCGAGCTCCGGTGCGCCGGTTCGCAGCCACCCCGTCGCGACGTGGATGAGGCGTAGCAGGTTGTATGCGTTCTTCGGTCGGAGCTCGCGCGCCGGCTCGGGCTGCTTTCCGCCGTCGCGCGCGTACCGGACGAGCGACGCGAAGTCGTTCGCCTCGACGACGCCCAGATCGTGAAGCGACCGATAGAGCTGCTTCACGTACTCCTTCGCCGCGAGGATCGCGGCTGCCTTCGTCGGCGCGGGACGCGGCGAGATCTGCGCGAGCCTCGCCGCGACGGCGTCCAGGTCGGGCGGGGGCTCTTCCCGGAGCCAGTCGAGGACGAGGTCGCGGTGCTCCGCGAGGCGCGCCGAACGCGCTAGCTTCCCGAGTTGGCTGACCGCATGCCGCCCGAAGCTGCCGAAGAGGTCGGCGGAGACGAACGCGTCGCGCCGTCGGCGCTGGTCAGCGTGTGCGGCGGATCGACGAGACCGGCCGTCCGCGGGAACGGCAGCACGAACGCGCCACGAAGGTCGGTGTCCGACCCCTCGTCCGCGAGGCCCCACGCACGAGATCCGACCGTGGCTTCGAGGACGACGCAGGGCCGGAGCCTCTCCCAGTCCGCCGCACGCTGCTCTGCGAACCGGACCTGGCCAGGCCGGCGAGGAACGAGTTCGTCCCGCGCGTACCGCAGCGTTCCGATCCCGGTGATGAGGACGTCGAAGCCGTCGTCTCGTATCGCAATGACTCGGCCGACGACGCCCTGGGGAACGCGGCGCTCGCCGGCGAGGCGCTCCACGCGCGTCGTCACCTCCGTTCCGTGTGGCAGGGGAACGGAGAGCGGGTCGATCGGCGCGAGGCCCTTCGGACGATGCTCCACCGGGGAAGAGTAGCAGCGGGCTTCCGTGCGGATCTCGACGGCCTCCGATGTGATCCCCGGAAAGACGAAGGCCGGAACCCGGGGCGACCAAGCCACCGAATTCCGGCCTCGAGAATTGGAGCGGGAAACCGGGTTCGAACCGGCGACCCTCAGCTTGGGAAACGGGTTCACGCGCAGTCCAGGCGTTCACGGAGGTTCGCAACCTCTTGCAACTACTGGAGTTGAGACGGACGCCGGAGTCCAGCGGTCCCAGCCGGTCGGGGCCGTTCGCGGAGATTTTGCTACCCCCTTGCTACCCGAAGCCGGACGCGACGCCGGGTCCGAGAAGTTCCTGACCGTCCGGGAGGTGGCCCGGCGCCTGCGGGTCTCGACGGCGACCGTCTACAAGCTCTGCGCGCGCGGGGAGCTCGTCCACGTGCGCGTGCTGAACGTCGTCCGCATCCCCGCCACGGCCCTCCAGGCGTTGGCGACGCGGGGTCACCCGTGACGACGTTGAGCCGAACTACACGCGTGTTATCCAGCGTCTATGTCTGCGACCGGCTTCGGCGCCAGGGCGGTCCTGTCCCTCACCGGCATCAGCTACCGTCAGCTCGATCACTGGGCGCGGACCGGGCTCGTCCGATCGTCCGTGCGGCAGGCGGCCGGGCGCGGATCCCGGCGCGTCTACTCGTTCGCGGACCTGGTGGCGCTCCGGGTCGTGCGGCAGCTCCGCGAGGCGGGCGTGAGCGTCCAGACCATCCGGCGCGCCGTGAAGTGGCTGCGCAGCCACGCGGACCAGCCCCTCGCGACGCTCGCGCTGACGGCTCAGGGCAAGAAGGTGTTCGCCTTGACCGACGATCCGGCCAAGCTCATCGAGGCCACCGGCGAGGGGCAGGTCGTGCTCGCCATCAGCGTCGCGAAGGTCGCTCGCCACCTCGAGCGCGGCGTGAGCGAGATCAGCGCGCCGCGCGCGGCGACGATCCGAGTGCGCGGACGCGGGTACAAGGCGGTCCTGACGCCGGACCTCGAGGCCGGCGGCTACACGGTCGAGGTCGCCGAGCTCCCCTGCTGCATCACCGAAGGCGACGACCTCGCCGAGGCGAAGCGGATGGCGAAGGACGCCATCGAGCTCTGGCTGTCGGTGGCCGAGCCGAAGAGGGCGCGGACCCGTTCTCGCGCCGGGTAGCCGGCCTGAGGCGGCTCGGCACCGGTGAGGCGCGCCCTCGCGCCTACGCGGACGTGAGCTGGCGGCGCCCTACTTCGCTTTCAAATCCATCCGTACTTCCGAGCGACCGGCTTGCCTCCACTTGGCAGCGTCTGCGTACACGCGCCGATCATCGACGCGTACTGAGGAGATCCATTGGGGTACACGTCACAGTAAAAGTCGACACCGGAGCCCTGCGAGGCGCGCCGCATCTCAAGCAGCGAGTACTCGGGGATGGCTGCCGCGAGCGAGGGCGGAACCGTTATCCGGATCTCCGATTTCTTGTCGTAGTAAATCGTGTTCAGATTCCAGCCGGTGAGCGCCTGAGCCACGGATCCTGACTTATCGAACAGGCGCCAATTTGTGATTGGATCCGGCTGCAGCATCGGGTACGGCTTGTTGCCCTTCTTCTTCGGTGTAGTCTTCCCCTTGAATGGCCACCCGAGGAATGCCGGATACTGGTTAACGGCGGTCACGCTCAGAAAGATCTCGCCATTTTCGTGCGGAATGATCTGTATCAGCAGCGCGGACGGCTGGTACGCCTTGGCGGTCGCCGAAATCGGCTTGGCACTGCCGGCCGCGGCAGACTTCCCCTTGCCTGCCGTCGGCGCGCTCGAGGGCGGAACTACCTTCGTAAATGGGAACGGGTAGGGGGCGCCTGTCGCTGTGCCTTTTTCGCCCTTGGGAGGGGGGCAGCCATGCGAGCCAGGAGCAGTCTCGTCCAGTAGCAAACCTCGCGCATCAAGTTCCTTTATCAAGTCTGCGGTGAGCTTTGCGCAATTTGCGTGCCCGATGAGCGGCTTCCACCACGACTGAGCCTTCGTCCACGCGGCGTTCTCGTTAGGCAAGTCGAAGGCAATCGAGGCGACCATCTCGCTGTTCGTCTCGAGGCCGCCCACCGTGAGGTTAGAGGACCCGATGATAGCCAGAGCCGCATCATGGCCGCTGAACAGGTATGCCTTGGGGTGAAATGTGATGTACGGGCTAGGGTGATTCCACACGTACGATGCGTCGAGCGAGGTCAAGGCCAGCTCGAGCGCCTGCCGGGACGTGCCCTGTTGATCGATACCGAAGACGATCTCGGCGTTCCCTCCCCCCTTCCTGAACGCATCGAGTGCTGGAAGCAGCCGCTTCAGCGCGCCCTCTTTCGCGAACGCGACAGCGGCTAGGAACTCGTTGTACTTCTTCGATGTGAGCGCATTCTTCAGCCATTCTGCAGCGCGTGCTGTCGCGAACGGCTGATCGAGCGGGCTCAGGAACTCAAATGCGGGCATGATCGGCTCCCTCCGAAGGGGGGAGCGTACGACGACCTGCCGGTCGCGGCCACCGGCCGAATGTCAGTCTGGGCTGGTATGCACCTTCCCAGAATGCCCGCTCGCTCACGCCCAGCCAGGAACGCGGATTTCAACCTGTTCGTCGCCGAACCGGTGTACTCGCAGCCGCGGCTGCCACAGCTCTCGCGCCTCGAGGACCTGTCGAATCCCGCGGACGTGATGCAGGCGCTCGGCGCGATCGATTGGGCGTTCACGCACGACGAGACCGGCTACCTCGGCCACGATCTGCATCCGTATCCCGCGAAGTTCATTCCACAGATCCCGGCCAACCTCATTGCTGCGCTATCGCTTCCCGGTGAGCTCGTGTGGGACCCGTTTGGCGGGAGCGGGACGACAGCGCTAGAGGCGCTTCTGCTGGGACGTCAGGCACTCTCTACCGACGCAAACCCCTTGGCCGGCCACATCGCACGCGCGAAGTGTACCGCGCTTGGACCTGAGCAGCGCGACGTGCTGAGGGCGCTCGGGCAGCGCGTTGCCGCCCTCGCGCTCGACCGCGGCCTCGAAGGCTTCCTTGAGCGTGCATGGGGGGCAGCGAAGGGCTTTGTGCCGGACATCCCGAACTATGAACAGTGGTTCACCGCGCAGGCTACACGCGAACTCGCGTACGTGCGGCAGCTCGCGAGCGCGATCGCGGATGACGACGCTCGGCTGGTGTCTGAGGTCGCTCTGTCCTCGATCGTTGTAGCGGTGTCGAATCAGGATTCCGAAACGCGCTACACGCGGCGTGACAAAGGGCATCGCCCCGGAGACGTCCTGCGGTTGTTCGCGACCGCCCTTGAGCGGATTCTCGTAGAGCACGAGCCCCTCGAGCGACTTCTCGGCTACCGCCGCGCTCGCGTCGCGACTCTCGACCTAAGGCAACTTGACACGTCGCCGGACGCTCCTGAGCCGGAGTCGGTCGACCTCATCGTCACGTCGCCGCCTTA